>CAZWDD010000033.1:0-11443 GCA_964632345.1 uncultured Solibacteraceae bacterium
GCAACGTCTTCTTCCAATCAAAAATCTATTGACGAACGGTAGGGAGTCCCCCCCCACCGTCGGATTCGAGAACCACAAACAGGACAGCTCCCATCGGGAGCTGTCCTGTTTTCAACCGTCAGTGTATCGGATTTTCGGGAGCGTCAGAATAGAAGGCTCACGCCCGCCGTTGGCGCAAAGTTGTTGACCCATCCGCTCGCACCCGCACCACGGTTCGGGGCGATTAGCTTCTTCGGAAATCTTGTCAAGTTGTCGCGAAACTCGAGCCGAAGAAGGTATCTTTCGCTAAGTTGAACCTTGACTCCAACACCAAACGTCAGGAATCCCGCAGCTTCCGATGTCTTCGTCAACACCGCAATCTGGCTCAGAGCCTGAAAGGCACGTTCCTGCCCCGTTCCTCGGTATATCTTCACACCGCCGCCGGCGAGGACGAACGGACGCACCTTGGCGCCTTTCTCAGCGAAGTGATAGTGAACGTCATAGTGAAACGCATGTGACTCGGCGCCGAAAGACGCGGACGCACCACTGCCCTTCAGTATCATGTCGTTCCGCAAATAGTCGTAACGAAGCTCTCCGGACACCTTGGGATACATGTGGTGCCCGATCCACCCGCTCGCTCCAAATCCCGGGTCGAAGCCTGCATCCGCATTGCCCGACGTAGAGGTGAGCGTCTTCTTGTCGTAGAAGCTGCCCACAACTCCGCCTCCAAACTCGAACTTCGGCTCCGTGTCGGCAACCTGCGCGGACAGCACCGCTGCAGTCGCCAGCAACATCAGGGAGCGATTCATAAAGCGAACGTTGACATTCCGCATAACACTCTTCTATCGGCTCTTCGGGCTAAGGGCTTTACCCCAAAATGGCAAAGACCCCGAAGAAAGTTTCTCCGGGGCCATGCCTTTACTTCATCGCTAAGTGCTCAGTCGATCACACGCACCGGCACAGTGGTCGCCTGGGGTCCCTGTTGGACAGTGAGTGGAATATCGAACCCCGTTTGTACTCCGAACGGGACGCGTGCCTCGATCTGATAGACGCCAACTTGTCCCGGCGCAATGCCAACAAATTCGATCACGAGTGGCCGATCCCCAATTCGAACGGATGCCTCGATGATCGGCGCCGAGACCGGATTCGACCCACCCGGATGACCCGCTTCCACAGCTGGCGAGGTGTTGCCCATGCCAGTCAGATAAATTGTTATCAGGTCATTCGCCCGTAGAGGATTAGAGACAGTCGTCAGCTCGCCATTTTTGGCACGAACGATCACAGGCAAGTTCGAATCCACGCCATTCGATCCAGAGCGGAAGATACTTGGCGCTGCCGGAAGAATCGTAAGATTATAGTTATCGCTAACGCCTCCAGGAGTCCGAAGAATCAGCGTGACGTTGCCATCAACCTGGTACGGAACCTGGGCGTTGATCTGTTCGCTCGATGCGAAAAGCATTGGGACAGGAACACCATTAACCGTCAGGCAACTTTCGCCTAGAGCTGTTGGAAGTGGCGTGGTGCTGGTTGCCTGGTTCACCGGACTGAGGTTCGACCCGATAAGAGAAATCAAACTCCCCGGAGCAGTATTGCCGGTATAGTCAGCCGCGTTCACAATCCGGTCAATCCGGGGCGGCGCCACGGAGGCGTCGTAGTTCCAGGGAAGAACCGTAAAGCCACTCGTCGTCAAACTGACGAGCGCCTGGCGTGTGTACATCACTGCCAATGTGCGAGTGAACGGCCGTTCGGCGGTCGGCAACAACGGGGCCTCCGCCATTCGAGTCGACCGTAGACCCGCACCGTTGTCGGAGACCACGCGTTGGATCACACCGGGACTATCCACGCTTGCAGCGGTTGTTCGAAACCCTCCTTGATCAACGAACGCGAAACCCGACGACCCGCCCGTACCACCTTCAAAGCGTTGGATTGGAACAAGTGAAGCGTTCAAGAAAAGGTTTCCGACAACAAAATTATCAAAATTAGAGGCGGCCAACGCACCACCCAAACTCGTCCCCTCCTTACGCGCAATCGTAAACGAATCGACGTTCGCGTTGTATAGCATTAATGTCCCATCGGGTTGGGCCGCCAGAATGGAAGTTCCATTGCCGCTCGCAACAAGAGTCGTGCTAATGTTCACCTCATTCTTGTAAACACCAAGGGTCGGAAGAGCATGCGCTGAACGGCCTGCCATATCGACACGGTCTATCATGTGTATTGGACCCGCTACCCGACAGGCAACTAGCGTTGCTCTTCCGGAACTTGCAATTGAACGCGGATAGTGCCCGAAGGGCATACGAATTGGAGCGCTTTCGCGAAGATTTTCCAGATCAAAGACCGACGCCACCTGTGCGTTATCATGCCCCACCATCAACCACCGCCGATCGAATGTGATCGCCAGCTGGGTGGGTGTATTCTTCGTCTTGAGAGCGGCGATCTGCGCGTAGCTCGTGCCGTCAAACACAAGCACCTCGTTCGTATTTTGTCTGAGAACGAAGAACCGATCCCGGGTCGGATCTGCGGCGATGTCGACCAACCGACCAGGTACATTCACGAACATCCCACGTTGGTCAGGCTCCTTATTGTTGATGAGGACTCGGACCGCTGATGGAAGATTTATCGCTTGCGAGGAGGAGATGTTGATCTGTCCTACGGTAGTGCCCTTCGCATTCTGAAACACGGCAGGATCCACACGTACGGTCACCGTTGCCGGCGTGACACCGGAGGATGGACTAACGGAGACACCGGCCAGAGTGGAGTTCAACTGGAAAGGCGTATTGTTACCACCGGGATCAAAGATGGTAATCTCCTGCGTGCCGACCTGCCGGTCGCAGAAGTTTCCGCGGAACGAAACATCCTCATGCGACACGAGCAAACGTGGCTGCGCAGCAACGTCTCCAATAGGAATAACTGTCACGCCACTTTCGGAGACGGAGTACATTGTCAGACCATCTTGAGAAATTAAGCTTCTTCCAGATAGGTTCTCAGGCAGAATCCACCGGTCCAGAACGCGTAAGTTCTCCGGGTCGAGGATCTGGAGTAGCGGAGTAGAAGTCTGTCCCGCGGTGGCAGTTCCACCTCCCGTCATCTGCGCGTAGACGACATTCCGGTGAGAATCGAACACATGGGAACCGATATTGAGTATCCCCGACGGGTCCGGAAACTGTGAAACAAGGGAACCGGCCAAATCAACCAACGCCCATCCAGCCAAATGAAGCGACCCATCGTGGTTCACACTGACCACCCGCGGTCCAAGAGGAGGAGTTGACGACGCCTGGAAGGCCGACAAACGGCGAAGGTCGACGTCATAGCGAAACTCCAACGTCAAGTTGTCAGTTGTACCCCCAGCCAACAAGCCGAAGATGCGGTGACCGTCACCAGATGCCGCCATGGAACTCGCAACAATGTTTGCGGGACCGCTTCCTGCCGTAACCGGGAGCAGTTTGGCCGTGACGCCAGCGATGGTATCCAACGTTTGCGTGGACCCTGAGGCCGGATCGAACAGCAGGAACTCAGTCGTCGTGACTACCAACGCCCGCCCATCAATGCCGAACGCTACACCTAAAGGAGGAGACCCCATCGCGAAGGTTTGACGGCCATTAGAGACCAGGTCCAAGACACTAAGCGCGTTTCGAGGCGACCCTGGCGACTCAAAATTTCCGTAGTGGGTGGCCACAAGAAAACGCCCATCAGGAGATAACGCCAGTCCGCTTGGGTTCGGCGCAACAGTGATGGACGTCTGTATCCGCCGGTCGGCAAGCGACATCACTTCGATCCGATTTGCCGTAAAGTTCGCAATGTAGAGCACCTGTCGGGACTCATCGATCGCAATGTCGGAAGAGTGGCCGCCAATTGCCACCACCTTGCCAATTGCCGCTCCGTACAGTGGCATTGTCCCAACAGCCAGCACGCAGGCCCACAGAAAGGCCGTTAACTTGAGGCAGACTCTTACTGACATAACTTCTCGCTTCCTTACGATATTTTTCTGACGCTCAAAGCGGCACTCGGTCCAACCCCAGGACCAGTCCCCGGCGAACGTCCTCGTCCGCTCTCCGCATTGATGCAAACTCCATCCTCCGCACCACTCATATGGTGCGAGGACCGCTTCTCACTACTCCTCTTCAGTACTGCGACGGCGAAGAACTATTACGCCCAAGAACAACGCCGCCATTACGGCACAAATAATGCGAACCATGCTCGGATCCATACGGTTATCTCCTTGTCGACTTCAGTCTTCCGGTTCTGGGCCGGATTTAAGGTTCCAGTCAATGCGTGGAAAGATCAGATGTTATTGACCATCGGAATCAATTCGCGCACAATACGTACCGCCATCGGCCCCACCGTAACAACGAAGAGGGACGGCATGATACAGAAAAAGATCGGAAAAATCAGTTTGACGCCCAGCTTGGCGGCCTTCTCCTCTGCAATCTGACGCGCTTGGATACGCATGAAGTCAGCGTGAGCACGCAGGCTCTGGGCAATTCCCGTTCCAAAGCGGTCGGCCTGGATTAACACAGCCACTAGTTTCTTGAGGTCCTCGACGGCAGTCCGGTCAGCAAGATTTCGAAGCGCTTCTACGCGGCGCTTTCCTGCCTTCAGTTCCAGGTTCACCATCGCGAATTCCTCGGCAATCTCTCGATGCGCATGCTCCAGTTCTTTCGCCACCTGGACCATCGCCTGATCGAGACCCAGTCCGCTCTCCACGCAGACAACCAGTAGGTCCAAAGCATTGGCGAGGCCCTTCTGAACCCCTTTCTGCCGGCGCTGAGAGCGGATCTTGACGTATTCGTTGGGCCCAAAAAACCCCATTGCGGCAGCAGCCAAGACCGCAATGATCTTGTTCGCCGAGTCCGCGTCCGACTTGGCAACAGCAAAACTCATCAGTACTGGAGCCAGTACCCCTAAGACGATCTTCGCGCCATACAGAATCGTGACCGCATTCTGACTCCGGATGCCCGCCCGAATCATACGGCGCTGCATCACGCTGGCGTCTTTTGGAGAGGTAGGTACAAGTGCACCTAGGCGTTTGATGAGGTCGTGAAAGACGAGACTGGGATGAAGCGGAATCTTCTCCGACATGGAGGACTCCATACCGGTTACTCGTTCAATCGCCTCTTTCGGACGAACCCACAGTTTCAACCCGGCAGCAGCTACGGCCAGCATGACGCCAAGGAAAACGATAAATGCGATGAAGAGCGGCATGTCTCAGACCTCGATATTCACAATCTTCTGGATCACGCCGTAGCCAATCAACTGCAGAAGCACAGCTGCGCCCATCATGTAGTTTCCAAGCTCGTCATTGAAGAAAAACCGCACGTAATCCGGATTTACCCAAAACATCATTAGAGCAACGCCTACAGGAATCAGCGTGAGCGCCGTACCGGTCATTCGACCATGTGCACTGATTGCCTTTATCCGCCCCCGCAACTTGAAGCGTTCCCGCATCAAGTAAGCGAGCTTGTCGAGGATCTCTGCCAGATTTCCGCCAGTGCGCTTTTGGAGCATGACTGCCGAAACAAAGAAGTGGACGTCCAGTGACGGCACACGGGTAGCGAGTTTCTCGAGCGCAAGTTCCAGTGGCATGCCGAGATTGTGCTCCTCGAAGGTGCGGCGGAATTCTCCACCAAGAGGATCGCTGAACTCACGATGTATCATCTCCAAAGAAACCGAGAAGGCGTGGCCGGCCCGCATTGACCGAGCGACGAACTCGAGACTCTCGGGAAATTGCTCTTCAAACTTGTTGAGACGGTCCGATCTCTTTCGAATCACAAATAGGAGTGGAGAGGAGCCCGCGATTAACGCGGGCACAAAAGCGAAAGCTCGATGCTGCTCGGGAATCAACACCCATCCAGCGGCATATCCACCTAGGAAGAGCCCCAGGCACGCGTGCACCAACCTAGCGACCTTCCAGCGTAACCCTGCCTGCTCTAGGAGGCGATGCAATCGGTCCCGCATCTCCATTCGTTGGAGTAGCTGCACAACGACGTGACCCGCCGCTGACTCGTCGGCATAGATCAGCGCCATCGCCTTGTTCTTCTTCGGGGCCTTCTTCGTCTCAGACGGCGAGACCAGGCGGGAGCGTATCTTTCCAACATCCGCGTTTCGGAAAGAGCGACTCAGAACCCACCAGGCACCCAGTGATAGAATCCAGACGAGTAAGAGGACCGCGATGTACATCATGAGATTGCTCCGATTCCCACTAAGGAACCTCTACTACTTCATCGAACAAATCGGGTCGTAACTTTATGCCGTGCGAGAGGAGTTTTTCGTAGAACTTGGGGCGGATCCCGGTCGCCGCAAACCTTCCAAGCACCTCATTATTGGGGCCGAGCCCGCGCTTTTCGAACACGAATATATCCTGAAGCGTCACGATCTCGCCTTCCATTCCCGTCACTTCCGTAATGCTGGTGACACGACGACTTCCGTCCGACATACGAGCTGCCTGAACAAAAACATGGACGGCAGCCGCGATCTGCTGCCGGATTGAAACCAGTTGCATGTTGGCGTTTGCAAGGGAAACCATCACCTCGAGACGAGACACTCCGTCGCGCGGTGTATTGGCGTGAATCGTCGTCAGAGAACCATCGTGTCCCGTATTCATCGCCTGGAGCATGTCCAACGCTTCCGGCCCACGAACTTCGCCGACCACGATTCGGTCGGGACGCATACGGAGGCTGTTGATCAACAACTCCCGCTGGCGAACGGCGCCATTTCCCTCCAGGTTCGGCGGGCGGGTCTCGAGGCGAGCAACGTGCGGCTGCTTCAGCTGGAGTTCGGCGGCGTCTTCAATTGTAACGATACGGTCCTTCGGAGAGATAAACGCCGATAAAGCATTGAGCAGCGTCGTCTTACCCGCACCTGTACCACCTGCAATGATCACGTTCATCTTGGCCTTGACAGCGGCCTCGAGCAACTCCATCATTCCCTGGGTGAGCGCCTTCTTGGCAACCAGATCGCTTGGCATCAGTTTGTCTTGGGAGAAGCGACGGATCGACATGAGCGGTCCATCCACGGCCAGGGGTGGAATGATAGCGTTCACACGGGAGCCGTCCCGAAGCCGGGCGTCAACCATGGGTGTCGATTCGTCGACTCGCCGCCCAACCTGTGAGACGATCTTGTCAATGATTCGCAGTAAATGGGGGTCGTCTCGAAACGTGACATTGGTCAGTTCCAGTTGCCCCCGACGTTCGACGTAAACCTGCTTACTGCCATTGACGAGAATATCGGAAATCGTCGCATCCTGAAGTAAGGGCTCGAGCGGGCCCAGTCCGAACACCTCATCGAGGACCTCGTCGCATATCTGTTGCTTTTCGTTGTTGCTGAGCAGCGTTGGCTCGGCTTCAATCAAAGAGAACAGTGCCTGGCGCACCTCTCCGCGTACCCGTTGATTGTCGATGGAAGCCAGTGCTTCCAGATTGATTTTGTCGAGAAGTTTACGGTGCAAGGTAAACTTCAGTTCCTGATACTCCGGCTTCAGGCCCGGCTTCTTCTGACTGGAATTCTTCAACAGCCGCTGCTCCCAGCTAAGCTGCTGGTTGCCTTGTTTGGTGTCGATGCTCGAGATCATTTGTACTCCATCTCCGTGCGTCCTTCGTCAAAAAGTGAAACCGACCGCTCGTGGATTCCGCATCAGGCGGCTCCATGTTGAGCGAATGGCGATTTGATGTCCCAAAATCTGCGTGTCCGTGGCTTCGGCTCGACGGTGATTCCCGCTAATTTACCGATCGCCGATTCGATTGATCTGCCAAGTTCCGACTCGGCCGAGAGCGCTCCACCGCGGGTAACTACGCGATGCAAGGAAAAGTAGTCATTCGGCAGGATAGCCTTGACGGAAGCGCCGAACATCTTTTCAACGTCCGCCGGAGCAATTCCGTCCCGCTTTCCCAGTCGGTTCACCACAATGCGATAGCGTCCCTTTTCGAAACCTGCGGTGTCGAGCAACTCGATCGCCTTCCTTGTTAGGTGGAGACTCGGCAGTTCCGCCGTTGTCACCAGACACACCGTGTCGCTTGAGGACAGGGCCAAAAGCGCGTTTCGGTGAAACACGGTGGGAAGGTCGAGGAAGATGTATTCATACCGCCGGCGAGCGAAATCCAGGATCTGTTGCAACCGTCCCGCATCGAGCGCATCGACAAACGGTTCGTCCGGCGCTGCAAGGATATCCACACCATCAACGTTTACGGTGAAGCTGTCCCACTCCTCACTTCCGGCGAATTCTTCTGCCTGAAGTAGATCAATAACGGAGGCCGGACATTTGCACTTCAGATAGAATCCGATTGCACCGCCCATCAGGTCTGCATCGATGAGGAGGATTTTTTTTTGACTCATTCGCCGAAGCGCAAACGCACCCTGAACCGCGATCGTGGTAGCGCCGGATCCAGGCTTCGTACTAGAAAAGGCATAGACTTGACCAGTCTCACTTTCCTCCACAGCACCGGATGAGCGTAGCCTCGATATGCGATCGAAGGCGGTCTTCTGGGCGGAGGCATCGAACGGGTCCCATAGGAACTCAGCTGCACCGGCCCGCAGGGAGCGGACAATGGATGGCCCGTCCTGGGCCGTGTGAATTCCGATTACCTGAATCGGGGCCGTCCGGTTCACCAGGAGGCGGATTGTCTCACAGGCTTGTTCGATATCGGTCTTAAGGTCTAAAATGACCGCTTCCGGCTTTAATTGCCGGAGGCGCATCTCGAGAACCTGCTCGGACATGTAAGACTTGGCGTCCGAGACAACCTGAAAGAAGGCCTCGCCGGTCGCAGCACGGAGAAATGAGGCCGCCAATTCACGGTCTGGCGCTATCAATAAGGCAGAGATCGGATGGTCGCTTGCAGACATGATGTTTCGAGTGAATTCGAGTACTTGCAACAGGAGGTTTTGACAGTCGATTTCGCTAAGAGTCCTTCGCCCCACGCACTCCACCGGACTTCTGTTGACTCTTACCCTTAACCTTCTTCCTCGGCTTCGGATTCTCGCCTGCCGATGCCGCGGCTGCCCCCTTCAACAGTTCTTTCTTTTCGCCAGCCTCTCCCTCGGCCGGCAGGAATTCCCGAGGGAACTCCAATGCAGGTTTGGGTGCACCAGCCTGGATCGGAGTGGTAATTTCAGGCGTAACAAGAACAATCAATTCGGACTTGGAGCGGTTCTCGGTGCGGCTCTTGAATAGAGATCCCAGCAGGGGGATATTCGCCAAGCCGGGAATTTTTGACATGCTGTCGGTGACCCTGTCATCGATAAGGCCGCCGATCACAAAGCTCTGCCCTTCTCCCAGTTCGATGTTCGTCTCGATCTTTCGGGTAGCAAGAGCCGGAATATTGAAGCCTGCAATTGAGACTGAGTTCGCCAGATCGATCGTATTCACTTCTGGTTTAACGTAGAGCTTGACGGTTCCGTTATCGGTCACCTGCGGGTTGAAGCTGAGCCGGATACCAAACTCTCGGAACTGAACAGTGACCGCGCCGGCATTGGCTCCCCCCTGGAGAATTGGCACGGGGAACTCGCCGCCGACCAGGAAAGTCGCTTCCTTTCCGTTGGTCGTCACCAAGTTAGGCTCCGCGAGGATCTGCAGCAGACCCTCGGCTTGTAACGCCTTTATGAAGGCACCGATGTTCATGTCGGGGCGAAACGCGAAAATGTTGAGTGCATCCGTGATGCTGAATCGCGATGCCGATTCAGCGAGCGCCCCACCTCCGAGTACGTTCGGAACCGGCGCCTGAGTGCCCCCTGCCGTGATTCGACCGATTGTGTTACCGGCACCAGTCGAGACCAGGTTCACACCGAAACTTCTTGACGCATTCCGATTCAGCTCTGCGAACCGGACGCGCAGCAGTACCTGCTTCTCGGCCTTCGCTGGCGCGAGTTGCAGGTTGTTGAGGACACTCTTGCCGAGCGGCGTAACGAGCGCGACGGCACGGTCGGCAACCACCTGTGACGTGACAGTACCTGTTAGGGATAGGGTATCCCTCGCGGATTGGATCGAGATGTCTTCAGCAGGAAAAGTCGACTTCAAGATCTGACGAATCGGTTCCAAATTGTGCTCGACGGTGACAGTGTAGAAATCCCGCTGCCCTGAGCGAGACCACACGATCAAAGTGGCAGTGCCGTGAGACTTCGCATGGAGAAGGACCTCCCGCGTCGTGACTGCGACATAATCAACGACCTCGGGATTGCTCGTGGAAATTCTTCCAATATCCGCCGGATAGTCGATGACGATGCTCTTACCGACCGTAAGACGCAGCTCCTGAGCATCTTGTCCAGACGCCGCAAAAACGCCAGCCATCAACACGGCCAGGCAACCCATCGCTGCCAACCGACTCGCTCTCAACCGCTTGCTCATAGGAATCCTTTCCTTCTACTCCTGCCTGAAATCCGTATCCGTAAAGGCCGCCTCCCTTTTCAGGGACACACCGCACTTCACTCTAGTTCTTGCGATTGTTGACGACCTCAACCGCGCGAACGGTCCCGCGGAAGGTTACGATCTCCTCCGGGGGAGGTGGGGGAGGAGGAACTGGAGCGACGGCGACTTCCACGGCGACCGGCTTGGGACGGGGACGGGGAGCCGGATTCGGATCCTCACCGACGCCATCCACCGCGTTGCTGTTTCCTCGCGACCGGCGGGAACCACGTCCGAAGAGCTCTCCAAGCTGACGCCCGGAAGTCTTCTCGATCCCGTGGTCGCTCCCATTTCGAAGCACGAGTTGAATCCGGCCTTCGTTCCCGGCCAAAGTTAGCAACTCCGCCTGTTCCGGAGAAACCAGCAGTGTAACCGTGTTGGCGTTGATCGCCTGCCCTTTTGCGTCCGGCTGGTACGTCTGTCCAGCTGACAGAACCACAATGTTCTGTAGCACCGTGGTCGTGACCGTGTCATTCGAGTCCGGGGGCCGGCCGGTGACGAGGACGTCGACGCGCATTCCGGGAAGAACAAACCCGGCAACCCCGACAACCTCGGTGACCCGTACAGTGACGGCGCGCATTCCAACCGGAATAATTGGTGCGATACCCTGGCCGCTGCCACGCTCTCCGAGGCGTCCGAGGATCACCGGTTCTTCCAACAGGATATTACTGACGACAGGACGGTCCATGACCTCCTCCACCTTTGTGAAGGCGTTCTTGGGGAACTGGTCCGCGGGAACTTTGTTGACCTTTACGTCACCGGGCTTAATTGCCGTTCCAATGCCGAGTGGACGGGCGGCAACGACCACATCCTTCATCTCCTTGACCTCTGGCGCATTCGCCGCCGGAGCTCCCGCCCTCGCCGTCAGATTATAGAAAATCGCCGAGACGACCAAAGCAAACACCAGACTGACCCCGAGAACTGTAAGGAACCTGCGATCCATGACTTCTGCCCTTTCCTATTCCTGCAACGTTTCCAACCGTTTCCAAAACTGGCGCACCCGAATCAACGACGCCGATCCCCTCGGGTCAGCAACGAAGAGGCTACGAACCCTCCTCGCAGTGCATATTCGGCAAG
>CAZWDD010000033.1:11453-26827 GCA_964632345.1 uncultured Solibacteraceae bacterium
GGCAAGACCAATCCCACCGGGAAGTTTCCAGGCGGGAGCAACCGACGACTCTATCTGCATCTGAGGGGTCTGCCGCCCACCGGGAGGAAGTCGTCGCTCGCCCGAGGCGACTTCCGTTTTCTTGATTTGGTCCGTCTTCATAGGTGACCGCCCTTCATTACTTCTTTCGTCGGTTTGGGTGGCTTTCATTAGGCCCTGGAAATAATTTCCTTAGAACCCCGCGGAGGTAGGCGCTGCCCTTCTTCGGAGCAGTACCACTCTTTTCTCATCGGCCAGGAGTTCCCAGTTTCGACTGCGGCGCAGGGCGGACTGAATCCGCCATTCCGGAGGCACCATGACGACATCGAACTGAAAACGCTCAACTTGCGCCTCGGCGTCGGCCCCGCCCTGCATCAGACTCAGGTAAATCCTGCCCAATTTCTCGCCGTAAAAGTCACTGCGCCCATCGAAGAACACACGTTGCCTGGGGTAGAACCGGTATGCGAGATAGTCGCCCCACTCGTCGGTTGTAAGCACACGCTTGCCCTCGATGGCGGCTTTGTGTGTTTCGATCGTCGCTGTCGGAAACTTCTCTTCCGGGAAGTTGCGTGGCCAGGCAATCGGCTTGTCGAGCACACACAGAAGGATCACCGGCACAATAACCCACGCGCTGTTGCGAACGAAACCAGGGGTCAGGTCCCGCGAAAGTGCATCGAAGGTCTTAAGCACGGATCGCCGTGGAAGCGAGGGTGCAATTTCCCGCCACCAGGCGGAGAGCTCAGCGGCAAGGATCGGAATGCCGACAAGGAGAAAAATCGGGACATGCCGGACAGAAGCGAGGCTGAAGTGCGCCCACGCGATCACGAGAAGAGCATCGGACCACTCGCGGCGGCGAATTGCGCGGTAGCTGACGACCAGAGACAGGAACAGGAGGACTTCGAACATGAGCATCGCCTCTGACCGAAAACTGGGAGACTGGAACTCATCGACTGCTTCGCGGATCCAATCGCTTTTAAGGTAGGCCAGGGTGTGCTCGTGCAGGTGGTAGCCGTAGGGGTTGACCAGAGAAGCAGCCAGGCATGCCCCAGCGAGAAGACTATATCGACGGGCAAAAGACCACCGTCCGGCCAGTGACTCGCCAGCGGCAATCAACCCGAGGCAGGCCACGAGACTAAGAAATCCACCATGTAGATTCGTCCAGACGACAGTCGCGGGCACCAGCAGCCACACATAGCGGGAGGGGGCCCGGCGATCCTTCTCTAACAACCACAAGGATCCGGACAGAAAAAGCAGCGTAAACAAGTGCGGTCTGGCCAGATAGTGAATCGCCGAAGACCCGCTGGCGATCAGCAGCAGTGGCAGGGCAATCAACGGTGCCGAGTTGCGCCACATGGCATGGCGGAAGACGACCAGCAGGTATGCCGGAATCATCACGCCTAGCCCCAGAACCACACCCTTCAACCCCGCCCAGGTGTGCAGGAACGACATCCAAAGCTCCGCGGCCCACTCCCAGGCAAACCATGGCTCACCGGCGCGGGAGAAGGACAGGAAATCCTGTCGAGGGACGTCACGAAACTCCCGAATCCAGTCCCCGACGCGGATGTGCCAACCCGTATCGCCATCGGAAAGCAATGCCAGCCAGCCATTCGGGCCTGCAAGAAACAGCCAAACAATCAAGGACAGGAACAGGGAGTCGGAAAGCGTCGGGGCCCAGGGCAACCGGGATACCGCAGGTCTGCCGGCATCGTCCGTCGAACCTGACGACGCACCGGAAGTTGTTCCGGCGGAAACCGCCACGCTAAGGGCGCCAAGTTCGGCTCCAGGGTTCCCTGATCCGGATTCTATCCCGCTCTTCATGACTGGTCTATCGGAAGGCAGGCGAGAAAACCTTAGTGCCACTGCGTCGATGGGAACGACGGCATCGCGATGCAGATAGATCAGGCAGATTTTCGGACGTCCACCGATGTCACCTCGCCTTCAAGCAGTAGCCGCCGCCCTCGCACCGCGAGTTCGTAGCGATCTCGAACATTTGTCTTTTCAAAGACATGCATCAGATGCACCTTGACAGTTCCGGGTGTAATCGAAAGGCGCGCGGCAATTTCCCGATTTTTGAGTCCCTGCAGAACGAGTTCGATGATCTCACGCTCGCGCGGGGTCAGGCGTGGCGCGCCAGCGCGCTGCGTCCATTGTCGAAGCGACGCAGACGCTGCCTCCTCCAGATAGGTCTCACCGCGAGACACCGCACGCAGAGCATCGTGAAGAACGGGAAGCGGGGAAGCCTTCCGTACATATCCCTTCGCCCCTGCGCGAAAGGCACGCACCAGATCAACGTCAGGCACATCGCGCGTCCAGAGAAGGCAAGGAGTCGCTTCGCTCAAACCCCGGAGTTCGGAGAGAAAGTGCAGTGTGGATCGAATGCTCGATGTGTGATCCAACAGCAACACATCCGGACGGAGTTCGTGAACCAGCGCAAGCATGGCACTTATCGCCCCAGCTTGGCCAATCAACGCAAAGTCCGTTGTCTCATCAAGATACGATCGTAGCCCAGCGATTGCTACGGGTTCGGATTCGCACACAACGACTGTCGTACGGTTGTCCATATCTGCCCGTCCATCGACCGAGTGCAGATATCACCGCATCATCCACAGGACTATTCCCACCGGATATTCACCTTAGTCGAATCCGGGCGGGCGCTCCTTGTAAAACTGGGTCGCATCTTCCAAGGCGGCAGCCACGCGGAAAAGCGACTTTTCCGCAAAAGGTGCACCGATGATCTGTAATCCGACTGGCATACCTGCCTCACCAAATCCCGCGGGGATCGAGATGGCCGGAAAACCAATGACATTAACTCCACGAACGAGCCGGGTCGTCGCAAGCCGGAAGTCCTCCTGCTGGCCGCCGACATCGATGACCGTCTCTCCGATGCGCTTGGCCACAGTGGGTGCGGTAGGCGTTAACAAGACGTCGATCCCATGAAAGAGTGCAAGGAACTGATCCCGAAAAACGCGCCGAAGCCGCTGCGCGTTGACGTAGGCAGTAGCCGGCAAAAGGGCGCCCTGATCAAAGAGCACGCGCACATCCTCGCCCATCTCGTCGCGGCGATCCCGGAAGCGTTCAAACGTCGCAGAGGCTTCGGCCAGCAGGATGACGCGGCCGATGGCGTTCAGCGCGGAAATATCGGGCACTCGCACCACCTCCACACGGGCTCCAAGTCCGGCGGCCGTTTGAACCATCCGTCGGACGGCGGCATTGACCTCCGGCTCGATGTGCTCAAAGTAGTAATTTTCGGGTACGCCGACGCGGACCTCCCGAAGGGAAACGGCGTCGTCGGGGAGGTACTCATCCACCGGAGCACGGCTGGAGGTGTCATCCCGATCATCGGGTCCGGCGATGGCCTGCAGACAAACAGCGGCATCGCGAACCGTCAGGGTTAGCGGTCCCATATGATCCAGGCTGTAGTCCAGCGGCATGACGCCGTAGCGGCTGACCCGCCCATAGGACGGCTTCAATCCCACCACATTGCAGAAGGCGCCAGGAACGCGAATGGACGCTCCGGTGTCGCTGCCCATTGCCATGAAAGCCATACCGGCGGAAACAGCCGCGCTGGAGCCTCCGCTGGACCCGCCAGGAACCCGATCCGTGTCCCACGGATTGCGAACAGCGCCGAAGTGCGGATTGCTGGAGGTGACGCCATAGGCAAGTTCATGCATTCCGACCTTGCCTAGAAGCACCGAACCGGCGGCGGCTAGACGTTCGGCCACGGCACAATCCCGTTCCGGCACATGGTCCTTGAAGAGCAGCGATCCACAAGTGGTGCGGATGCCTCGCGTCGAGTAGACGTCTTTCAGTGCGATGGGGATGCCGTGTAGCGGTCCACGGTCAGTCCCGGCAGCGAGTTCGGCGTCCGCCCGGTCGGCGGCTGCAAGGGCGAGATCCGCAGCAACAGTGAGGAAGGCATTGATTCGCGGATTCTGCTGCTCAATCACACGAAGGCACGCCGCAGTCAGTTCCCGGGAGGAGATCGCGCGGCGGCGAAGTGCCACGCCCGCGTCCAGGATGGTCATCATTTACTTTTTCTCCGAAATGGGGAGGACGGGGAAGGCAGCAGGCTCCGTGTCGAACGGCAAACGGGCAACGATTGCCTCGAACTGAGTCTCCAGAGCTTCGATGGGACGGATCACGCGCTCGTCGGGGGAAATTCCGCGGGCAGCGGCGATGGCTTTCCAGTCAGTCATGGCTTTCCGGACATCATATACGATGCTAAAGAGGAGGAGCCGCGAATGTTCTGTGACCGTTGTGGCGCCGCGATGACGCCGAGCGCGGCGACATGTCCCCGTTGCCAAGTGGCCTTCCGGCAGGTGGCCGTCGTCCCGGCAACACAACCGCGCGGAGCCGGGGCATGGGTGGCCGATGGGTGGAACGCGGTGACGGCGAACTTCTGGACGTTCGTTCTGCTCGGCCTCATTACGATGGTCGCCGGCGGGATGGTCCCCGTTGTCCTACAGGGGCCGGTGGCCCTGGGGCTCTACTGGGCCGCGCTTCGCCAAGTGCAGGGACATAGAGCAGAGATTGGCGACCTCACCTTCGGATTGAATCTGTTCCCGGCGGGCGTGCTGATATGCCTGGTAACGGGCCTGATCATCGGCGCCGCCACAATCCTGCTGTTGCTGCCGGGACTTGTAGCCGCCACGCTTCTGCAGTTCCCCTATCTCCTTGCGGCGGACCGAAAGCTCGATTTCTGGGAAGCGATCAAGGAGAGCTTTCAGGTCTCTCAGCGGCATTTCGGTTCGCTCCTGGCGTTGCTCCTTCTGCAAATCTGCCTTCTGGTGGGGGGACTGTTGCTGTGTGGGGTCGGGCTGCTGGTAGCGGTGCCGATATGCTATGCGGCCACAGCGGCGGCATATGTCGACCTATTCGGTATACAGGCCGAAACCAGGACGCGGCTGGCGTCCCCGAGCAGGTAATATGATGACGGACCGGCAGGCGGCGCTGGCGCGCCTCGCGATTCCTGGAGCGGCTCTTTGCGGATGCGCGCTACTCGACCCACACAACCCGCCGGCCGCCATTTTCTGCCCTTTCCGGTTGGTGACGGGAGTACCCTGCCCCCTTTGCGGCATCACGCGCGCGCTGGCGGCGCTGGTGCGGGCCGACGTGGCGACCGCGCTGCAGTTTCACGCCCTCAGCCCAATCGTTCTGATGGGTATGGCCGCCTGGGTTGTGGCGGACTCGGGGCAAGCGGCGCGCCTGTGGGACGCGCGCCGCTTGGGAGCACTGGCCCTGCACCCGGGGCTCTGGACCGTACTATTCGTACTCTGCATCGGGTATGGCGCGCTGCGGTGGTGCGGTATACTCGGGTATCCGCCGGCGTAATGTCACACGCGGCGGCGTATCCCCCGAAACACATGACATCTACCTGGAATGGCGATTACTTCTTTCTGCTTCAGAATCTAATCGTCAAGGATTTCAAGATCCGCTACCGGAATATGTCGCTCGGCGTCTTCTGGTCCCTGCTGAACCCGCTGGTTCTGATGAGCGTCCTCACTTTCGTTTTCGTGAAAGTGATGCCGAACAATACGGTACCGAACTTCCCCATTTTCGCGTTGTGCGGCCTGGTGCCTTTCAATTTCTTCACCGTTGCCTGGAACAACGGAACGACAGCGGTGGCGAACAACGCAGGCCTGATCAAGCGCATTCCGGTTCCGAGGGAGATCGTTCCCATTGCGACTGTTTTGTCCACAACGATTCATCTGGGCATCCAGATTGGCCTTCTGCTCTTGGCGGTGATCGTATTTGGCCGCGGCATCAACATCCACTGGCTCTGGCTGCCGTTGCTGTGGTCGCTGGAGATCGTGTTCGTGTGCGGCTTGGTGCTGGCCACCTCCGCTCTCGATGCCTACCTCCGAGATATGCGGTACATCGTTGAGTCGGCCTGTACGGTGCTTTTCTGGCTTGTGCCAATTTTTTACACTCTCGACATTGTCCCGCAAGCCTATGTTCGGGTTTATGAGTTCAATCCGCTGGCCGCACTGATTCTGGGTCTGCGGCGGATTCTGATCGACGGCGTCTCCCCGAACGGAGAAGCCGGATTGGTGTACAAACTGGCCTTTACCTCTACACTGACTTTCGTCATCGGCCTGGGGATCTACTCCCGATTGAAAACCAAATTCTTCGACTATTTGTAGCTTCATGACGGTAATCGAGTTCCGAAACGTTTCGAAATCCTTCCACCGGTCGGTCGGCCAACGACTGCTGCGCCACTATATCGAAGACCTGCTGGGAATGAAGGATCCGGATCCATTTCATGCGCTTCGGAACGTCAGTTTTTCGATTGCCGACGGAGAGTCGGTGGCCGTGGTGGGAGCCAATGGAGCAGGTAAGAGCACGCTATTGAGCCTCGTCACGGGTTTGGCCCCTCCCTCCTCGGGGGAGATCAAAATCAATGGCCGGGTGGCTGCCCTGCTGGAACTCGGCGCCGGATTCCACCAGGACCTGACAGGGCGAGAGAACATCCGGCTCAACGCATCGCTTCTGGGGTTCACGCGCAAACAGGCCAATGATCTGTACGGCTCGATTGTCGACTTCGCTGAGATGCAGGAATTCATCGACGAACCGTTGCGCACCTACTCAAACGGAATGCGCTTGCGGCTGGCCTTCGCCGTCGCGGTAAACCTGGACCCGGAGATTCTCATCATCGATGAGGTGCTGGCGGTCGGGGACCAGAAGTTCCAGGCCAAGTGCATCGAGAAGATTTACGAGATACGGAACCAGGGGAAGACGATTCTCTGCGTCTCGCACGCCACGTCGACCTTGCGGCATCTGTGCAGCCGGGCGATCTGGTTGGACCACGGGCAATTGATTATGGACGGCCCGGTGGCCGAAGTATTGCAGGCCTACGAGGGCCGGACGCTGCCGGCCCGCAGCGAATAGCGGCTAAAATGGGGGCGTGTCCAGCCCACTGACGGTATTGTCGGAAGAGGAGTCGCTGTTCCAGGCGATGGTCCGCCGGTTCGCGAAGGAGCAGATCGCCCCTCGAGCGCAGGAGATGGACCAACGGGCCTCGATGGATCCGGCTCTGCTTGGAGACCTGTTCGCCGTGGGCCTGAACGCGATTGAGATTCCCGAGGAGTACGGCGGACAGGGCGGCACGTTCTTCCAATCGATTCTCGCAGTCGAGGAGATCGCCGCGGCCGATCCTGGGGTCGCCGTAGTCGTGGACGTGCAGAACACTCTGGTGGTGGCAGCGATTCGGGAGTACGGCACACTGGAACAGAAGGCGCGGTTTCTTCCTCGTTTGGCCGCCGATACGGTAGGCGCGTACGCCTTGTCGGAGGCGGGATCGGGCTCGGATGCCTTTGCGCTCTCGGCGCGGGCGATGGCCGAGGGCGACGGTTATTTAGTTTCCGGTCGCAAGTTGTGGATCTCAAACGCCGCCGAAGCTGGATTGTTCCTCGTGTTCGCGACGATTGATCCATCGGCAGGGCACCGCGGGGTTACCTGCTTCGTCGTGGAGCGGGAGACCGAGGGTCTGAAGATCGGACGCAAGGAAGACAAGCTGGGAATCCGCTGCTCCTCCACATGCGAAGTGGTACTCGATAACTGCCGGGTGCCGGCGGCCAACGTACTCGGCGCGCCGGGCAAAGGGTATAAGGTGGCGATCGAGACGCTGAACGGGGGCCGCATCGCCATCGGGGCACAGTTGGCCGGATTGGCCGGCGGGGCGCTACGCCACGCCCTTGCGTATGCACGGCAGCGCAAGCAGTTCGGAAAGACAATCGCCGAGTTTCAGGGCGTGCAGTTTCAGCTGGCAGAGATGGCCATGCAGGTGGAATCCGCCCGCCTGCTGGTCTACAACGCCGCCAGACTGCGCGAGGCCGGCAAACCCTTCGTCAAAGAGGCCGCAATGGCCAAACTGCAGGCGTCTCTCATTGCCGAAGATGTGGCCAGCCAGGCAGTGGAGATCTTTGGCGGCGTCGGCTTCACCAAAGAGTGCCCGGTCGAAAAGCTCTACCGCGATGCCAAGATCGGCCGCATCTACGAAGGCACCAGCAATATGCAGCGGATTACCATCGCCAAAGAGATTCTGTCGTAACCTGAGCAACAGGAGATCCATCCATCTTCACAGGAGTTCCCATGCGTGCTGTCCCCTTGCTTTCCCTTCTGCTGTCGGCCGCAGCCGTCATCGCGCCCGCGGCTCCGGCCAAAGCCGAGCCGACCGAGGCCGAGCTGACGACGATCATCCAGAAGTTCGCCGAAAAGGAAAGCGAATTCATGCTGGCGCGGGAGAGCTACACCTACCGCCAGACGGTACGCGTCGAGACCTTCGACGGCGGCGGAACGCCCGACGGGAAGTACGAACTCATCAGCGACATCATCTTTACGTCCAACGGGAAGCGGACAGAACGGATCGTTCGCGCGCCTGTTTCTACGATCACGCTCGTTCAGTTCACGCCCGAAGACGAGCAGGACATCCGGTCTGTGCAGCCGTTCGTGCTGAACTCCAAGGAGATGCCCAAGTATCACGTCCGCTACCTCGGCAAGGAGCTGCTCGACGAAATCAGCACCCTTGCCTTCGCGGTAAAACCCAAAGAAATGGCAATTGGCGAGCGCTACTTCTCCGGCATTGTCTGGGTGGACGAGGAGGACCTGCAGATCGTCAAAACCTACGGACGAGCCACCGGCAAATTGAAAAAAGGCAGCGATCAGCGCTTCCCGAAGTTCGAGACCTTCCGCGAGCAGATCGACGGCAAGTATTGGTTTCCGACCCTCACGCGCGCCGACGACACACTCTACTTCGAGGATTCCGTGGTGCAGTTGAAGATGCGCGTCCGCTACGCCGACTACAAGCAGTTCAAGAGCGATATCAAGATCACCTTCGGCGACGAAGTTCCCAGCACCCCGCCGCCCGCGGCAGAGCCGCCGAAAAAGCCCTGAAAACCGGCATTCAACCCCGTGATTTCCCCGCTCGCTCCGGAATTGGTGCGCAGCCTTGGGCCGTGTGCTTTAATGAAGTGTTAACGTGAGTATGCCGAGCCTTGCTACACGGCTTCGTCGCAAAATGCGTGCGGGGCATCGACGACTGCGCGAACTGCAAATGATCGCGAAGGGCCTCCTTTCCACCGATCACATTGTGCAGGCGCACATCATTCCCATGCGACGCTGCAATCTGGCGTGCGCTTACTGCAATGAGTATGACGACGTCTCGAAACCGGTCGACGTCGACCTCATGCTGCAGCGCGTCGACCACCTTGCCAAGCTCGGCGCAACGTTGATCATGATCAGCGGCGGCGAACCGCTGCTCCATCCGGAACTCGAGAAGATCATTGCCCGCATCCGCCACCACGGCCGCATCGCGGGCATGATCACCAACGGCTATTTGCTCATGCCGGATCGCATCCAGCGGTTGAATGCCGCGGGCCTCGATCATCTGCAGATCTCCATCGACAACGTGATGCCGGATGAGGTTTCCAAGAAGAGCTTGAAAGTGCTCGACAAGAAGCTGCAGATGCTTGCCGAACACGCCGACTTCCACGTCAACATCAATTCGGTTCTCGGCGGTGGAACGAAGGTCCCCGAGGACGCACTGACCATCGGGCGCCGCGCCCTGGAACTCGGATTCAGCTGCACCGTCGGCATCATCCATGACGGCCATGGCCAATTGAAGCCGCTCGGGGAACGGGAGTACAAAGTCTTCCGCGAATTCAAGAACCTCTCGCAACGCAGTTTTGCCCACTTCTCCGGCTTCCAGGAACGTGTCGCGCTGGGCCAACCGAGCGAATGGCGGTGCCGGGCCGGAAGCCGCTATATGTACATCTGCGAGGACGGCCTTGTGCATTACTGCTCGCAGCAGCGCGGCTACCCCGGCGTGCCGCTGCTGGAGTACACCACCGAAGACGTCAAGCGGGAGTATCTCACGAAGAAGGATTGTGCCCCCCTGTGCACCATCTCCTGCGTACACATGACGTCGTTGATGGATTACTGGCGTTCCCCGCAGACCCTGGAGTCAGGCCTCAACCAGCGCAAACCCGAAGTGGCCGACCTCGTCAACATTCAGGGCGTTGGCCGCTAGCCGCGCAAGCTCATCCCAGCAATAGCTGTTTCAACGCGAGCAGCGTAAAGACGCCGGCCGTCAAGACGATGGACGCCGGTTCAGGAACCTCATTGTAGCTGAATCGCAGAATGTCGTGATTCTCCCAGGCGCCCCCGGTCGAAGAGGTGAACCCGATAAAGGCGGACCGGCCGCCTTCGAGATCCAGCAACTGGCCGAGATCCGCTGCCGCCGTCAGCAGGGGTACATTCATGTCTTCCAGATACACCGCGAGCAACCCGGGCAGGTAGTTGATCATGACGTTGTAGATCCGTCCGTCGGACATCTCGACGCCGGGTGTGGCGATAGCCAGCGTCGGATTATCGAACGAACCATCTTCGGCACCGCAGTGCTCCGGCCGGTTCTCGCCGCTTCCCAGACTCTGCACCGCAATGTGGTTCCCGTTGGGTTCGCAGTAGGAGGGTTTGTTGTGCCAGGTGTCGAACTCCACGGAAAGACTGTTGGCGATACCGTAGTAGCCGATCCCGCTGGCGTAGAGTCCGAGTGCGTTCGGACCGTAGTTCTGGATCGTAAACGTGAATCCGTCGGCGCCATCGTTGCTGACACTAGGCTCCCAGTCCGGAGTGTGTCCGCCCCTTTTGGAGATCTGAAACTGGAACGACGCGTTGAAGCCGTTCTGGACATCGACGCGTGAGTTGATCCACGCTGCGCCGACCTGGTTTTCCGACGCCGCCGTCAGGCGAAGCCGGTTTTCGGCTAAGGCCGAGTCACCGACCAGCGTGATGCCGGACGGAGCACTGAAGTCGCTGAACGTAAAAGAAGTGCCGGGTAGCGCGGTCGCGAGCACGGCAGTCAACAAGAAGGGGGTCAATACGCGCATTCCGGTGTACACCTCTCCTCTATTGGCTCACCAGACGAGGAATCAGGCGATGGAGCGGCGGGGCCAGGACCAATCGAAATAGTACCGGAGCAGGTTGGAATCAGTTCTAGAACTCAAAAAACATGCGCCCGGTGACGCCCGTCCGTGTGAAGGCGCCGAACTTGTTCTGGTGTTCGAAGGCGATGTAGTAACCATAGTGACGGCTGAGCCATTTGCGGAGGAATATCTGCGTGGAGACGCTATTCAGATTCACCTCCAGGGGTGAGGTGGCGATGTAGTTGTAAATCTCCTTCCCCCCACCGAGAACGGTGCCGACCCAATAGCGGCCCTCCTGCCCGTACTGCACGGCGACGCTTCCTGACGAAGCCAACTTGTCCACCGGCTGATTCCTGTTCAGGAAGTAGTTTCCCTCAACCATCATTTTCCGCCTGTAGTAGATAAACCCTGCGTTGTAGATATCACCGCGCACAGGCGCGCCGAAAAAGTAGCGGCTGTAGCCACCGGCGAGCACCAGTTGCCGGTTGAAGGGCGCCTTGTAGAAGCCTTTCACGTCGTAGCGCTGGCTCGGGAATAGCGACACCCCTCGCGATTGCGGGGCATAGCTGAAGCCCTGCGTCGTATAGAAGTTTCGATGCCAGTTGGCAAAACTGAAGAAGCCAAAGCTCTGTTGGGTAACGCCGGGCCGGGACTGCGAGTTGAATTGAAAAACCGGCGTGAAACGAGGATTGCTTCGAATCCAGAGTGTAGCGTCAACGCCGCGCCAGTAGCCATTCCCGTTGGAGACTCCACTGTGGGAAGTTCCCGTCTCAAGAAGAACGGGGAGAGGGCTCTCGTATCCTGGGCGTTCGAAGGTGGCCGGCGTCTCCTTGGTCTGCGCCCAGGCGCCGAATCCGAACAGGATCGGGATGGCTATGGCAATCGGAATGCGGGACATGTATCTCTCCATCAAGCGGGCGGCGCAGCGCCACGCGTCTGTTCCAACCAGGCCACCGGAGTGGATACAGCAACGACGCGGTGCGCCGAAGCCAGTTTTCCGTTGACGACAACATTGCTTTCTACGGTAAGCACGCCCGCCGCATAGGCGGCCACCGGCGTATCCTCGCGCAGTCCGCGCACTCCGCGGGATAAGCGCATCGCACCGCCGGAGTGGAGCAGACCCTGAAAATAGGCGTTTGGCTTGAGAACGATATCCCCCGTGGCAACCAGACTTCCTTTCACCACCGACGCATGTCCGATGCTGATTGATCCGTGCGCCTTCAGGTTGCCCTCCAGCAGGCTCTCCTTGGGACAGGAGAAGTCACCGCGGACGACGAGATTCGCGCGCAGGTGCAGAGGAGCCGATAGGCGGAGGTCGCCATTGTAAAGAAACGTGTCGGCTCCCAGGGAAAACATCAGCGACGGGTCGTAGCCGTTGGCGGCGGCAGCGCCGTCTCCGGCATGCGGAACCTGCACAATCACCCGTGGCGCCACATCAACTTCCACGTTTGCCTCGTGCCTTCCTTCGGTGAATACCTCCGGAGCGAAAAGCGAAAGAGCGCTCGCGCCCGGCAGAAACTCGATTGCGGTTCGGGAAGTGACACGGGATTTCACCACAGAGTCCTCGACGAGCGTGACCTGCCGGACCGCATCCACCCATCGAGTGACCAGGGCGCCGGCGCCAAGGTGCAGCCCTCCATCAACCGCGATTGCCTGCAACCGCGTATCGCCGCCGATCTGGCAATCGCCCCGCACCATCAATTCCTTGTCGAACCGGCACTGCTCGCCGCAGGAGAAGTCGCCCTCGATGACGAGGATCTCCGTCTCCCGGCGCCGCGGAGGGTACTCGGCCGTCCCGGCGACAAAGATCCGTTCAGCACCCTTGTTGTAGACCTGAAGTCCGGTCGTGCTGCCCGTCGCCCGCGGCAGACGGCGGAGCCACTCGGCGAGTTTGGCCCGGAACGAGTGCCCGAAGTAGTCCTCCATGCGAACGTAGGTCATATCGAGTTCGTCCGAGTGCCGCCCCCGGATCTGCCGCCACGCCCGGTGCGCCACGGAAAAGTGAAGGTAATAGAGAACACAAAACAGCACCGAGAAAAGCAGGAATGCCATCGTTATTCCCCCTCGGCGCGCGCATGGTACATTCCGCGGGTGGAGCGAGCAGTCATGCGGGGGGCCGCATCCCCGCCGAAGAGTCCACGTGCCGCTGCCCCTCGGGTACGATGCGTCTTGTACCAGCCATCTCCACCGGAACCCCTGAATCGGTTCCAATAGAACCGCGCCATTGCATGGCAGATAGCGCCCGTGCTGGCGAAGAAGTTCAGGATACTCAAGGGCATCAGCAGGGCACGCAGCCGCGTGCCATCCAGAAGCGACGCCACGCCGATCTCCAGAAACGTCGCATGGTTGGCGAACAGCTGATATCCGAGAAACGCCAGCGCTGCTGGAAGCCATGGCGTCTGATGCGCATCCGGAATGAAGAATAGCGCAAGCGAGGCCAGCCATCCCAGCACCAGTACGGGCGCTGTCCAATACATCGCCAGCAGAAACAGCGCATCCAGCTTTTCGATCGGCGATAGAAACTGGCTGCGCATCAGGTCCGGCCAGTAGTTATGCAGACATTCGGTATGCCCGGTCACCCAGCGGCTTAGCTGGCGGCGGCGGACGGACCAGCTTTGCGGAACCTCCTCATAGCACTCGGCCCGATTCACATATGCGGTTTTCCAGCCATTCAGCAGCAGCGCGAAGGTAAGGTCCGTATCTTCGGTGAGCGACTGCGGGTTCCATCCCCCGACCGACTCCAGCGCCGCCGCGCGAACCGCGCCAACCGTGCCACCGAACTGCGCCGTAAAACCCAGATTAAAGCGGGATTGCTGCACACCCTGATAGCCGGCGGATCGTTCGAGCGAGAGTAGGCCGCTCAGCAGGCTATCCCCGATATTGTGCGGGACCACCCGCCCCATGGCTGCCCCGACCTCCGGGTCCGCGAACGGTGCGACCAACATCTTCAGGACAGACCGCCCTGGCACATAGTCGGCATCAAACAACACTAAAACCTCGCCGGTGGCCCGGTCGCACGCCTCAACCAGTGCGGCCGGCTTACCGCCTTGCCCACTCGCTCGATGCACCGGTTGAATGAATGGGAACTTTCTGGCGAACCCCTCGATGATCGCTCCCGTTCCGTCAGAACTGCGATCGTTAATCGGAATGACCTGCAGCTTTTCCCAGTCGTAGTCGCTATCAACAATCGCCTGCAGGATGTCGGCAGCCACCCTTTCCTCGTTGTGCATCGGGATCAGAACCGACACCCGCGGAACATGGAAGCCGACAAACTCCATGAAGTCATTCGGCCGCTTAATTCGCAGTCGGGAATACGCCAGCAGGTAATGGCGCAGCGCATAGAGAAACAGCACCGCCACGGTGAAGGCGATGACGAGATACGAGGCCGCGACTAGAAGTGTGACTGCCATGCGCTCCGTGCGCCCCATAGTTTCCCGGAATCCCGGTGGATCGATAACGAATAAAAGAAGAGGACAAAGAGTAAATCACTTAAGGTGCCCAACAGAAACCAGAGCGGAGCCAGGAACAACGTTCCCGTATGATGCAGCATCCCGAGAACGAAGACCATCCGCAACGCCGAAAATCCGAAGCCATAAAGCTGTAGCGCAACCACCCACCCCAGCCCGCGCAGAAGACCTTGCCGGGGAAGAACGAACAACAACAACAACGCCCACGGCAGCAACAGCCAAACCAGCAACTCCTGCCGCAGCCATATCTGAGCGAAGGTGATCGACGAAAGCCGGAAGTCTTCAAACACACTGTTGGCAATCGCCGAGCCGAATAGAAGGACGATCAGGAACAGCCCAAAATTCCGAAACAGGGAGAACCGCCTGGTAGCCGCCAGCAACACTACCGCCACGCCGATTAGCAGAAACCGCGATGCACTGCCCACCTCACGAAACGCCGGAATCGCGACCACCGGAGCGGTGGCTGGCTCCAGACCCGGGAAAACGGCAACGGCTGCCCATCCGGTGACGGGCAGTCCGGCTACCCGTGCCAGTAAGGCGGCCAAGGCGGAGTGCGTCTCCATGATGGGGACCGCATAGATTGCGACACAAAGTGTGATCAGCGTGGCTAGCGCGATCCCTCCATACAGGTTTTGTGTGCCCGGCGGAAGAAATCGAACACTTCGATGCGGGTAGATGCGGTCCCGCCCTTCACACCGGCCGTTTCCCGCGCTGGCCGGCGTGGGGAGAGGGTTCTCCACTCGTACCGTTAATAGCATCTGTACGAGTGTCGCGGAGCTCATCTACTCCAACAATGGGAGGTGAGTACTGAAATACCGTACTAGGTAAAACTTCACCCCGGTACGGCCGTACTGAAATGCACAGAGGCCCCCACCCTGGGGGCGGGGGCCTCGATGGAATCGGACGTACGCGGGCTAGTAGCGATAGTGCTCCGGCTTGTAGGGTCCGTCGATATCCACGCCGATGT
>CAZWDD010000034.1:0-17435 GCA_964632345.1 uncultured Solibacteraceae bacterium
AAGGTCATCACCCCACCCCCATCACAACCCTCCCCAATTCTCCCAATTCACCCCTAACCAGCTTCCCGCCAATCACTTACACCGCCTCCGCCCCAACCCCAAACTCCCCCTTCCCCTTGCCCCCGTGCCATCTTGAAAGCAGACGGACTTACCCTTCGGCGGCCGGGCCAAACCAGCAACAAAAAATCGCAGGACCGTCCCAGAAGTAAATGACCACAAAAGACCGCATGTCGGACGGTGCCCCCCCCCATATGGGCCGCCCTAACCCGCCAGCCCCGCCCGCATCTCCGTCACCGCCTTCTGCAGGCTCTTCACCGGCTCCTGCAGCGGGATGTACTCCATCGTGATGTAGTGCTCGTACCCGGCCTTCGCAATGGCCTTGTAGATATTGGCGTAGTTCATCTCGCCCGTCCCCGGCTCGTTCCGCCCCGGGTTGTCCGCCACATGGAACACCCGCACATACGGCATCGCCGCCAGCGCCGTCCGGATCACATCGCCCCGCTCCACCTGCTCGTGGTACAGGTCGAACAGCAGCCGCACCCGCGGATGCTCCACCGCCTTCATCAGCCGCAGCCCGTCCACGCAGTTGGAAAGGAAGTACCCCTTGTGGTTCACCTTCGTGTTCAGCGGCTCCACTATAAGCGTCACCCCGGCCTTCTCCGCCAGCTCCGCGCACCGCTTCGTGCAGTCCACCATCGCCCCGAACTGCTGCTCGAACGGCAGACCCGCCACCGCGTTGCCAGACATCAACAGCGCCATCGGGATCTCCAGCTTCTGCGCGAACACCAGGTTCCGCTCCACTTCCTTCAGGAACGCCTCCCGCCCCGCCGGCTCCACCATGTTCAGCTTCTGCTGCCCCCACCGCGGCACTGAGCTCAACGTGTCCATCCCCAGTTTCAACGACCGCGCCAGCTTCTTCACCCGCGCGATATCGGCGTCCGTCCACTCGTAGTGCTCCCCCACCAGCTCCACGCTCTGCAGCCCCGCCTTCGCCGCCGTCTCCATCTTCTCCTCGAAGCTGCCCTTCAGCGTCCACAGCATCACGCTGCTCGTCACCTTCGCCTGCTTCGGGGGCGCCGCCTGCTGCGCCGCCAGCGTCATCGCCGCCGGAGCGGCCAGGAATGTGCGTCTGTCCATCACTCCCCTAGCGTACTCCGCGCTTCTCCAGGAACGCACGCATCTCCCCCTGCGCCACCTCCGCCATCGCGTTCCGCTCCATCACGCCCCGCGCCAGTTCGTACGCCTCCCGCTGCGGCATCTCAATCTGCTCATAGAACGTCCGCTTCCCCAGCTCCACCGGGTACGCCGCCCCATTCGCCACCGCTGCCGCCAGCTCCCGCACCGCGCCCGCCAGCTCTCCCCCCGGCACCGCACGGTTGATCAACCCCCACTCGGCCGCCTCCCGCGCCGGGACTGCTCGCGCCGTCAACAGCATCTCCATCGCCCGCTTCCGCCCGATCGCCCGCGTCAACGCCACCATCGGCGTCGAACAGAACAGCCCGATCTTCACCCCCGGCGTCGCAAACCACGCCTCCTCCGCCGCGATCGCCAGGTCGCACGCCGCCACCAGCTGGCAACCGGCCGCCGTCGCCACTCCCTGCACCTGCGCTATCACCGGCTGCCGCATCTCCTGCACCGTCTCCATCAGCTCCGTGCACACGCGGAACACCTCCGCCGCCCCCTCCGCCGTGCAGCCCACCATCTCGTTCAGGTCGTGCCCCGCGCTGAATGCCGGGCCCTCCGCCGCCAGGATCACCACCCGCCCCCGGCATCCCCGCAGCGCCTCCGTCAACGCCCGCATCATCGCCACCGACAGCGCATTCCGCCGCGGCCCCGCCAGCGTGACGACATCGATCGCGCCTTCCGCCTCGACACGGATCACTTCTTCCCCTCCAGCTGCCACGACGTGAACGGTGACCGCGCCCCCCTTATGTTCACGTTCAACACATACGGCCCCTGATAGGCGAACGCCCGCGCCAGCGCCGGCCCCACCTGGTCCAGCCGGTCGATCGTCTCGCCTCCGCCCCCGAAGCCCTGGCACACCAGGTCATACCGCGTCCGCCGCAGCTCGCACGCCGTCGTCGTCCCCTGCACCTCACCCTGCAGCTCCCGCTCCAGTCCCCATCCCCCGTCGTTGCCCACCACAATCACCACCGGCACGCCGTACCGCACCAGCGTGTCCAGCTCGGCAATGTAGAAACCCAGCGATCCGTCGCCCGTCATCATCATCACCGGCTGCTTCGGCCGCGCCATCGCCTGCGCCATCGCGTTCGGCAGCGCCGCCCCGATCGTCGCCATCGGCCCCAGCCGCAGCCATCCGCCCGCGTGCAGCGCCGGCAGAATCGCCCGGCCCCAGTGAATGAAGTCGCCCCCGTCGAACGACAACAGCGGCGATACCGGCAGCGTCCGCTTCACCTCCTGGAAAAACGCCCCCGGATGCAGCAGCTCGCCTTCATGTTGCGCCGCCGCCAGTTGCGCCACCCACTCCTTCCGCCACTTCCCGATCTGCCGCAGCCACGCCGTCCGCGGCTCCCATGCCTTCGCCGGCAACGCCGCTTCCAGAAACGTGCGCACATCGCCCACCACGCCCTCTTCGAGCGCCTTCACATTCCCCAGCTCGCGCGGCTCAATGTCCACCTGGATGAACTTCGTCTCCCGCCCGAACAGCCGCGGCCCGCCCATCGCCAGCCGGTAGTCGATCCGCTTGCCCAGCACCAGCACCACATCGGCCGTCTGGAACGCCGGCACGCACCCGCGGTTCAACGCCGGGTCCGCGTAGCCGCAATGCCCCGCGAACTTCTCGCTGATCACCCCGCGCGCCATCGTCACGTCGAAGTACGGCAGCCGCGTCTGCTTCAGGAACTTCCGCAGCGCATCCCCCGCGTCGCTCCACCACACGCCGCTCCCGCCGATTACCACCGGCCGCTCGGCCTTCCGCAGCAGATCCATCGCCCGCGCCGCGTCCTCGCAGCTCCGCGCGTTGCCCCGCGCCGCAGGCGTCGCCAGCGGCGTCTCCGTCTTCCCCGTGAAGATGTTCACCGGGATCGACAGATGCGCCGCCCCGTACCGCCCGCTGAAACACTCCTGATACGCGCGCCCCAGCGCGAACGGCACCTGCGCCACAGACGTCACCAGGTGCGCGAACTTCGTCACCGGCGCCGCCATCCCCACCTGGTCGATGTCCTGAAACACCACCCGGTGCCGCATGTCGCCCGCCGGCGTCCCGCTCACCACAATCACCGGGCTCCCGTTCGTGTGCGCCGTCGCAATGCCGGTCAGCGCGTTCGTGTGCCCCGGCCCGCCGGTCACAATCGCCAGTCCCGGCCGCCGCGTCATCCGGCTCCAGGCGTCGGCCGCGTGCACCACCGCCGCCTCGTGCCGCATGTGCACGATCGGCAGTCCCCGCCTCTCCGCCACCGAGAGGACCTCGTTCAAATGGTCCCCCACCAGCGTAAAGATCCGGTCAATTCCAAGGCGCAACGCGCTTTCCAGAAACAGTTCAGCTCCAGTAGGCATCTCTGCCATACTAATTGTTTTCATGCCGAATATACTTGTGACCGGCGGAGCCGGCTATATCGGTTCTCATACCGTATGGCAACTGCGTCAGGAAGGTTTCACGGCCGTTGTTGCCGATGATCTGTCAAAAGGCCATTCCGATTGCGTTCCGCGCGGCTCGCTCCATGTCTGTTCGCTCTTTGACCGCGCCCAGCTCGCTGAGCTGATGCGCGTCGAAAAGATCGACGCTGTCATCCACTTCGCCGCCTTCATCGCCGTCGGCGAGTCCACTCGTGAACCCGAGCGCTACTTCCACAACAATGTCGCCGGCTCCATCTCGCTCTTCTCGGCCATGGCCGACGCCGGCGTCGACAAGCTCGTCTTCTCCTCCACCGCCGCCGTCTACGGCAACCCGCCCGTCGTCCCCATCCCGGAGTCCTCTCCCATTCAGGCCGTCAATCCTTACGGCGAATCGAAGGTCATGGTGGAGAAGATCCTCGAATGGCTCGACGCCTGCCGCGGTCTGCGCAGCGTCCGCCTCCGCTACTTCAACGCCTGTGGCGCCAACAATGCCGCCGGCCTCGGCGAGCGCCACGATCCGGAAACCCACCTCATCCCGCTCATCCTCCGCGCCGTCCGCACTGGAAAGCCGATGACGCTGTTCGGCGACGATTACGACACCCCCGACGGCACCTGCGTCCGCGACTACATCCACGTCGAGGACCTGGCCAGCGCGCACATCGCCGCCCTCAATCACCTGCTCGCCGGCGGCCCCAGCGCCGCCTTCAACGCCGGCACCGGCCGCGGCTACTCCGTCAAGGAAGTGGTTGCCGCTGTCGAGAAGGTCACCGGCAAAAAGGTCCCCTTCACGATGGGTCCGCGCCGCGAAGGCGACCCGGCACAGCTCGTCGCCGACTCCTCCTGCCTCCGCGTGCAGCTCGGCTGGCAGCCCCGCTTCGACACGCTGGAATCCATCATCGAATCCGCCTGGGTTTTCGAGCAGCGCCACTTCGCATAGAATACGCCCATGGTGCGTATTCTCTCCGTCCTGGCCTTTACGGCCTGCCTCCTCGCGCAAGACTACGACGTGCTGCTTAAGGGCGGCCACGTCATCGATCCCAAGAACAACATCAACGCCGTCCGGGACGTTGCCATCAAAGACAAGAAGATCGCCGCCGTCGCCGCCAACATCGACCCGGCCCGCGCCGTCAAAACCGTCGACGTCAAAGGCCTCTACGTCATGCCCGGCCTCATCGATCTCCACGTCCACGTCTTCTACGGCGACGGTCGCAGCTACTCCGACGGCCAGCTCTCCGTTATCCCCGATTCCCACACCTTCCGCAGCGGCGTCACCACCGTCGTCGACGCCGGCACCTCCGGCTGGCGCAACTTCGAGGTCTTCAAGAAGCGCATCATCGACCGCAACAAGACCCGCGTGCTGACCCTGCTGAACATCGTCGGCGCCGGCATGGGCGGAGCCGTCGAGCAGAACAAGGACGACATGGACCCCAAGCCGGTCGCCGACATGATCAAGAAGTACCCCGAGCACATCGTTGGCGTGAAGACGGCCCACTACGCCGGACCGGAATGGGTGGCCGTCGACAGCGCCATCAAGGCCGGCGAGATGGCCAACGTGCCGATCATGGTGGACTTCGGTTCCTTCCGCCTGGAACGGCCGCACGAGGAGCTGATCACCAAACGCCTCCGGCCCGGCGACATGTACACGCACACCTACCTCGCCGCCGTCCCGATGCTCGATGCGAACAACAAAGTGCGCCCGTACCTGTTCGAGGGCAAGAAGCGCGGCGTGAAGTTCGACGCCGGCCACGGTGGCGGCAGCTTCGTGTTCCGCTGGGCCGTGCCGGCCATCAAGCAGGGTTTCATTCCGGACTCCATCTCCACCGACCTGCATACCTCGTCGATGATCGGCGGCATGAAGGACATGACCAACGTAATGTCGAAGTTCCTCAACATGGGCATGACGCTGGAGCAGGTGGTGCGCGCCTCCACCTGGCACCCCGCGCAGCAGATCAAGCGGACCGAGCTGGGCCACCTGACGGTGGGCGCGACGGCCGACGTCGCCGTGCTGTCGCTGCAGAAGGGTGACTTCGGTTTCGTCGATGTCTACGGCGCCAAGATGAAGGGCAACCAGAACCTGGTGGCGGAGATGACCATGAAGGGCGGCATCTTCTATTGGGATCTGAACGGCCGGCTGGCGCCGATGTGGGACTCGATCGACAAGCGCTACAACGCGCAGGGCAACGCGCTCTACGACGGCACGGTCTCCTCCGGCGTCCGCAGCCGGCGCTAACGTCCGCGATCGTCCGGCAACTTTCCGGCAACCGGAAGGCGCGGCGGCTGCGTCCAAACGCGCAGGAGGAAGTTCCCATGCGGAGATGGATCTGCGCAGTTGTACTTCTATTGGCCGCCGCGCCGGCCGGGTTTGCCGATGACGATGACCGTCGCGGCCGGGGCAGAGGCAGAGGCCGCGGCTGGGGCCACTACAAGCACCACCGGCGGCCGCCGGTGGTTTACGTGGAGCGCTGGGCGCCGGCCTACGCACCCGTGCCCGTCTATTACCGGCAGCGGATGCGTCCGGTGCCGGTGGCCTACTATGACGACTACGGCCCGGTGCCGCGCGGGTGCCGCCGCGCGTACATGGACGGCTATGTGGTGGACTACCGGCCGTCCAACTTCCTGGTCGTGAACTTCTTCAAGGCCTGGTAGCGCGTCAGCGGGCCAGGGGCGTCGCCTTGATCCTCAGATTGCGGAACGCCCCTGTCTCATTGAACGATCCGAGCCCGATGCGGCCGTGTTTCAACGACAGATCGACGGCGCGCAGCGCGCCGGAGGTCTTGCCGTTGACGTAGCAGACCATCTCGCCCGTCTTCGCGTTCCACGTCATCTTGACGCGGGCCCATTCCTTATCGACCAGCGGGCCGGGCCCGCCTTCGAGGGGCGAGATGCGGACGCGCTCGCCGCCGAAGACGTGGAAGACGCCATTGTGGACGTTCTGCTTGGCTGGATCGTCAACGGATATGTGGGTGTAGTTGAAGTGGGCCGGGTCCTGATAGGCCCAGACCAGCAGCAGGGACTTGCCGTAGCGCTTCACCTCGACTTCCAGCGTGAAGCTGGTGAAGGGCCCCTCCTCGAGAATGGCGAACTGGCTGGGGCGGCGCGGTACGCCGGGCTCATGCTTGACGATGAGTTCCAGCATCTCCGGTGTGGCATTCCAATGCGCGGCGGCCGGGACGGACCACTTGCGTCCCATCGCCTCAATCGTGTCTCCAGCCGAGGCTGCCGTGTCTCCGGCCCAGGCCGCGGCGGCCGCGAGCAACGCCAATGCGAGCTTACCCACACACTTTCCCATACAAGGGCTACAGTAACAGACCCGCGGCAGGCCGGCGCCCGCTTCGTGAAATAATCTCCTCATGAACCGTCGCGATTTCGGCAAGGCCGCGTTAGCCGCTCTGCCCGTCTCCGCTCTCTCCGCCAAGGCCAACTCCAAGTTCGGCGGCGTGCAGATCGGGACCATCACCTACTCGTTCCGCGCGCTGTCGAGCAAGGCGTCCGACCTGCTGCGCTACTCGACGGAGCTCGGCATCAGCTCGGTGGAGCTGATGGGCGATGCGGCCGAGGGCTTTGCCGGCGCGCCCGAATCGCGTCCCCCGGCCTTTGCCGGCGGGCGGCGCAACCTGACGCCCGAACAGCAGGAGACGCTGCGGCGCATCGCCGAGGAGCGGAAGAAGTGGCGCCTGTCCGTTTCCATGGACAAGTACAAGGAGCTGCGCCGGATGTTCAACGGCGCTGGCATCGACATCCGGATCGTGAAGCTGGGCTTCACGCCGGCGATGTCGGACGAGGAGTACGACTATGTGTTCCAGGTGGCGCGCGCGCTGGGTTCGGAATCGGTGACGATGGAGCTGCCGACGGACGAGAAGCTGACGCAGCGGATCGGGGAGTTCGCGGCGAAGCACAAGATCTATGCCGGGTACCACAACCACACGCAGGTGAACGAGACGAGCTGGGAGCGGGCGCTGGCGCAGTCGAAGTACAACAGCATCAACCTGGATGTGGGCCACTTCACGGCGGCGATCAACAAGAGCCCGGTGGAGTTCATCAAGGCCAACGCGAAGCGGATTACGAGTTTCCACCTGAAGGACCGGAAGTACCTGAACGATGGCGGGGCGAACCTGCCGTGGGGGCAGGGCAACACGCCGATCCGGGAGGTGCTGCAGCTGATGAAGCGGGAGAAGTACAAGTGGCCGGCCAACATTGAGCTGGAGTACGCGATCGGCGAAGGCACGACGGTGATGGCGGAGATGAAGAAGTGCCTGGACTTCTGCCGGGAGGCGTTAGCGTAGGTAGGTGGCGCGCCAGCGTTTGCGGTTGAGGGCGATGTTGACGGCGCGGCGGTCAAAGCGTTCGGGATCGAAGGCGCCGCCGGCCCAGCGGAGGCAGTCGTCGCGCTCGGGGCCAGGGGGGCCGGCGAGCGTGGCGAGGAACTCCTCGTAGCCGGGCGGGCCGCCGGCATCCTCCGGCGGGCAGGCGCGGGCGCCATCGAGGCAATGGATGATCGGCGCACCATCGGGCGGCGATGGCGCGATGGATTCGAGGCGGACCTGGTGGCGCCACTCGTCGCCCCAATCGTAGATGTAGGTCAGCGTGTCGCCGGGGTTCTTGAGCAGCGTTTCGAGGCGGACACGGCGTTCGTCGAGTGAGCGGCCGTCGAATATCTCGCCACGGGGGTCGTCGTAAAACTGTCCGCCGGCATGGAAGGCGTGGAGGTGGCAGTCCTCCCAGCCCATGACGATCTGGATGCAGTCATGGAGGGCGGGGAGGCGGATGGCGGAAGGGACGGTGATCCGGCGCCAGATGGGCGGGGCGATGTATTCGAGCTCAAGGCGCAGAGTGTACTGCGGCATTCCCGCATTTTATTCCGAATCGCCGGCTGCGCCGTCTTCTATTCCGAATCGCCGGCTGCGCCGTCGATGACCGAATCCGCGTACATACTGATGCGGTCGATCATCTCCTGCACCTCGCGTTCATTCGGGTGGGCGTCCTGGATGGTGGCGACCAGATGGCCGAGGAAGCGGGTGAGGTGGCGGGAGGTGATGCCGCGCCCCTGGTGGACGTAGTGGATGGGCTGGCCGGAGTAGCCGATGGGGCCGTCGAGGGCGGCGGCGAAGAACTCCAACTGCATGGAACGGAGCTTCTCCATGGGGGTGGCGCGGAAGAAGGGCTCGAGTTCCGGGTCGTCGAGCACGCGGTCATAGAAGTGCTCGACCAGCCGGGCAATCGCCTGCTCGCCGCCGAGCCGGGCATACAGTGTCTGCGTGTTGGTATCCATATCCTCTACCGCCTTTCGGTTAACAAAGCCACAATGCGGGCAACGGCCAGCTGCGCGCCCTGGCGCATGGCGGCCTCGGCCGCCTCCTGTGGAAGAGCCGCGGCCGCGGGGGCGGCCTGCGGGGGCGCGGCAAGCGCCGCCAATTGATCATAAGCCCGCAGCCTGTCGTGACAGAACTCGGCGAGATCGCGGGAGACGGCGACGCGGGACTCGGCGCCATCGGCGCCCAGGAGGGCGAGGAACGGGATGGCGAGGGGAGCGCGGTCGCGGAAGCCGGCGAGGTACTGTCCGAGCTCGATGGGATCACCGGAGCCCGCCTCGGCGGGGAGCAGGCGGAAGTGTTGATCGAGCAGGGGATTGAGAGCGGCGGCGTGGGCGGCGGTCCAATCGGATGCGTCCACGGTGTCGAGCTGAAAGCGGCCGCTGGCGGGATCGAAAGTAAAGAGCGCCCAGGCGCGGGAGAGGGGGAGCAGGACGGCCTCCTCCCAACCGCCGGCCGACGGGGTGGCGATGACGGCGAGGGCGGGGTGGAGGCTGGCGGCCATGGCGGCGAGGGCGGGGAGAAGATGATCCGGCCGGGCAAGGGAGCCCTGCACGACGAAGGCGTCCCGCTGGGCGAGGCCGAGGAGGCCGAAGTCCGGACCATCGCCGCGGAAGTCGTCCGGGGCAAGGACGGGCTGCGTGACGACGACCTGGACGGGACAGCGGGAACGGAGGACGCGGGCGAGGGAACGGACGGGGGTGGCGCCGGCCTGTTCGGGGTTGAGCAGGGCGATGACGGGGGGCAGGGCGGCCAGTTCGGCGGCGCTGGCGGCTTCCCAGCGGAAGCGGGCGAGGATGGCGGGATGAGTGTCGGAGTTGAAAGCGTCTTCGAGTTCGAGGCGGGCGGTGCGGAGGGCGCGGAGAGCGGGCTCCGCGGCGGTCAGCTGGCGGCGGCAGAAATCAAGCGCGGAGGCGCAGGGATCGGTGCTGGCGTGCCATTCACCGCCGAAGCGGGTGGGGTGGGAGCCGCCGCCCTGAAAGACGACGAAGGCGGGCTGGCCGGCGGCCTCGGCGAGAGCGGCGCGAAGAGCGGCGAGGGCGGCACGGCAGCGGTCGCGGCGTTCGGGCGCCATGCGGTGGACGGGGTTGTTACGGCGGCGGATGGCCTGGGCGAGGGAGGCGACGTTGAGATACGACGCGGCGCCCGCGCCGAGGGTGGCGGTGATGGCATCGGGGGTGAGCGCTTCGTCGGAGTGGCTGGCGTCGAGGGCCAGCAGGTCCTCCAGCCGTTCGGCGGCCTGGCGGAGCGAGGCGAGGAACTGCTCGCGGAGCGGGAGGCGAGCCTGCAGGAGCGCTGCGAGCGGGAGGGCGATGCCGGCCTCCGGGGAGAAGGGAACCTGCCAGCCGTCGCGGCCACTGTGGCCGGGAGGGTGGACGGTGAAGTCCGGCGCAATCTGCATGGGGTAGGCCGCGTCTTCGGCGGGCAGTTTGCGGCCGGCGGTGACGGCGGCCACCGAGAGCAGCGGGACGCGGTCCTCCAGCCCTTCGCCGGGGATGTGAAACGTGCGCAACTGTTCGGATGCGAGGGTCGTCATGGAAACCTCAGAGTTCGAACCGGCTCAGCCATTTGGAGGTGGCGGCCAGTTTTTCGGCCTGGGAGCGGCCCACGCCCTGGACGGTGGCCAGATCGTAGCGGGGGGCGGTGGGATCGCGATAGAGAAGGCCGGCCGGGTAGACATCCTCGCGGCAGGCGACGGCGCGGGCGGCGGCCAGATCGTGCGGATCGTGGGCGGCGCGGTTGGGGAAAAGCTTTTGCAGCGCGGGGTCGAGCGGGATGCCGTCCTCGTGCTGGAGCAGCAGCACCTGGTTCATATCCTGCTGGGCGGCGGCGAAGACGTGGGACGTGAAGTGCGGGCAGCGCTGCAGGATACGGACGAAGGAGGTTCCCTTGTGCTCGTAGGCGGCGCGGATGGTGCTGTAGAGATGCGGGGGGTTCCAGTCGACGGTCTGGGCGACGAAGGAGGCGTTGGTGATGCCGAGGGTGACGCTGAGCGGATTCAAGGGCGGCAGCACGGAGCCGCGGGGGTGGGTGTTGGACTTTTCGCCGACGTGCGTGGTGGGCGAGGTCTGATTCTTGGTGAGGCCGTAGATGTTGTTATCGAGCAGGAGGATGGTGAGATCCATGTTGTAGCGGATGGCATGGATCCAGTGGGCGGTTCCGATGGCGCAGCAGTCGCCATCGCCGGTGACGACGAACATGTGGAGATCCGGCCGCCGGCTGCGGATGCCGCAGGCGACGGGGAAGGCACGGCCGTGGAGGCCGTGGAAGCCGTAGGTGGCCATGTAGTGGGGGAACCGGCTGGAGCAGCCGATACCGGAGACGACCATGGTCTTTTCCGGCGGGAGCTGCAGGTCTCGGGCCAGGCGCTGCACGGCGTTGAGGACGGCGTGGTCCCCGCAGCCGGGGCACCAGCGGGCGGTGGCGCCCTGGTAGTCCTCCAGCGCGCAGTTACGCGGTTGAACTTCGGCTTCCCATTCTTTGCGCAACCCTTCCATGTCAGTTCTCCTTCTCCAATTGATCGAGGCGGCGGCGGAGCTCGGTGGCGATCCGCGACGGGGGAATCGGGCTGCCGGGCACCTGGGACCAGCAGTCGATGTCCACCAGCAGCTGCGCGCGGAGCAGCATGGCGAGCTGGGAAAAGCGGCGGGACTCCGGGGTGATAAAGGGCGCGCCGGCCGGGTCCGAATAGTTCACTTCGACGGTGATGACGCGGCGGAAACCGCGGCAGATGTCCTTGAGCCCCGGCTCCATGGGGGAGAGGAAGCGGAGGTGGACGGAGGAGACGCGGCGGCCCTCGGCGCGGAGGATGTCGACGGCTTCCTCGATGCAGCCGAGAGTGGAGCCCCAGCCGATGACGAGCAGGTCGCCGGTGGGGTCGCCGTGGACCTTCGGGGGCTGGAGCACGCTCTGCAGCACGGCGAGTTTGCGGCTGCGCATCTCCATGGTGCGCTGGTTGATGGCCGACTCATAGGCGACGTGGCTCTCTTCGTCATGGGCGAGGCCGGTGAGGATGTACTCGCCGCCGCGCTGGCCGGGGATGGGTCGGCGGGAGAGGCCGGTTTCGGCGTCCCAGGCAAAGGGGGGCACGGACTCGTCCCACGGGGCCTGATCGACGGGCGGAGCGAGCCAGGCGGCCTGGAGCTCGGGTTTCGGGAAGGGCTGCTGACCGGTGGCGAGATTGGCGTCGGAGAGCACCATGACGGGGCCGCGGAACTCTTCGGCGAGTTTGCGCGCGGTGATCATGAAATGGAAGCACTCCTCGATGGTGGCCGGGGCGAGGATGATCTTGGGACTGTCACCGGGGGAGGCGAAGAGGGCGGCCAGCAGGTCGCCCTGCTCGATCTTGGTGGGCAGGCCGGTGGAAGGGCCGCCGCGCATGACGACGACGACGACCAGCGGCACCTCGGCCATGACGGCGTAGCCGAGGAACTCGGTTTTGAGCGCGAGGCCGGGGCCGGAGGTGATGGTGACGGCGGTCTTGCCCGCAAACGAGCAGCCGATGGCGAAGCCGATGGCGGCGATCTCATCCTCGGCCTGGTGGACGAAGCCGCCGGCGTCCTGCAGCGCCTGGGCCAGGAAGTGGGAGGCGGAGGTGGCCGGCGTGATGGGGTACATCGAGCAGACCTCGATGCCGGCGGCCATGACGCCGAGGCCGATGGCCTGGTTGCCGTTCATCACCACCATGGGCTGCGTGTTCTTTGTGGCCGGCACGCGGTAGCGGTGCTCGACGTGGGCGAGGGCCCAGTCGTAGCCATCGTTGAACAGATCCTCATTCTTGCGGATGACGGATTCGCCCTTCTTGCCGAAGCGGCGGGCGATGCTGTCGCGGACGCCGGCGCGGTCAAGATCGTAGACGGCGCACAGGAGGCCGAGCACCCACATGTTCTTCCCCTTCTTGGGATCGTCGGTGAGTTTGCGGCACTCGGTTTCGATGGGTACCTCGGCGATGAGGTAGGAGCGTTTTTCGAAATCGGCGATGGCCTCGGCGTAGCGGGTGCGGATGTCGGGGTCGGGGTGGGTGCCCCAGGTGCTGTCGACGAAGACAATGGTTCCGGGGCGGAGGGCGCCGGCGTCGATGCGGCTATAGAGCACCTGTTCGTTGAGGGCGACGACGATGTCGGCCTGATCGCCGGCGTTGGTGACGGGTTTGGTGCCGAGGCGGATGCGGTTGCCGCTGGCGCCGGCGCGGGAGCGGCTGGGCGGTTCAATTTCAGCGGGGATGATCTCGACGGTCCAGATGCCGTTTCCGTTGCGGGCGCAGAGGTCGGCGAACATCTGCCCGCAGGTCTGCGCTCCCTCGCCGGAGTCGCTCACAATTTCGACGATGTGCTGATCGACGATCTGCACGCTGCCCGTGGAACGATCCACGCCGGCGTCAGCAACGGAGCTGCTCATGCTCTACCTCTCTTCTGCTCTTGTGCCGCTATGGGCGGTGGCCCGGGAGCCACAGCCGTACGGACCGGGATGCACGTCAATGGCCAAATCCGGCCGCCGGAATGGCCCTGTGCGTGCGATGGGAGACATGCGGACAGAGCCAACATGAGGACATGGAGAGGGCCAGCAAAGCCCGAATCTTGCGAAAAACCGGAGTTTCCGACCCCCTTGCGAGGGGTGCGAGGGGAGCATGCCCCGCAGGGCCGGGTGATTTGCCCCACCGCCGCCGCGCCGTATGGCCCGGTGGATCGGGCGCCGGGGGCGCCGGGGCGATGAGTGATTTCCTGACGGCCGGAACGATCATGGGAGCGATCGGCGTGCTGCTGGCCGCGATCCTGGCGTTTGCAAGCCGCAAGCTCTATGTCTATGAAGACCCGCGGATCGACGTGGTGGAGGGGCTGCTGCCGAAAGCCAACTGCGGGGCGTGCGGGTGCGCGGGGTGCCGGGCGTTTGCGGAGAAGGCGGTGGCCGGGGAGATCGCGCCGGCCAAGTGCACGGTATCGAGCGCGGACGGCATCCAGGCGATCGCGGAGTTTCTGCAGATTGATGCCGGCGCCGCGGATAAGCGCGTCGCCCGTCTCGCATGCGCCGGGGGCGGACATGTGGCCCGCCTCCGCGCCCAATATGTCGGCCTGCCGACCTGCCGCGCGGCGGCGCTGGTGAACGGGGGCGGGAAGGGCTGCAGCTGGGGGTGCCTGGGGTTCGGCGACTGCGAGCGGGTGTGCAACTTCCATGCGATCCATATGGACGCGCACAATCTGCCGGTGGTGAGCGAGTCGCTGTGCACGGCATGTGGCGACTGCGTGGATGTGTGTCCGAAGCAGCTGTTCTCGCTGCATTCGGTGACGCACCGGCTGTGGGTGGCGTGCAAGAGCCTCGCTGACGGGCAGCAGGCCGAGGCCGACTGCGAAGTGGCCTGCACGGCGTGCGGGCGGTGCGCGGCGGACGCGCCGGCGCTGATTCAGATTGTCAACAATCTGGCCGTGGTCGACTACGGGAAGAACCGGCTGGCGACGCCGGAGCCGACGCTGCGCTGCCCGACAGGCGCGATTGTGTGGATCGACGCGAAGAAGGGCCCGATGCGCGGGCCCGACGCCAAACGGATTACGCGCAAGTCGCCGCTGCCGGTGACGGTGGCCGATATTCCTCTACAGACAGTTTCCAGTACGAGCAACGGAGTGCATTCCTCATGAATTCCAAACAGACCTTTCGATTCCCCGGCGTGCGGCAGGCCATGGACGGCAATACCGCCGTCATCATGTGCGAGCGGGAGTCGACGGACGCCGCCGGGGCGTACCCGATCACGCCATCGACGCAGATGGGCGAATACTGGGCGGAGGAGTCGGCCAAGGGTCACATCAATATCTCCGGCCGGCCGCTGATCTTCGTGGAACCGGAGGGTGAGCACGCGGCGGCGGCGGTGACGGCGGGCCTGTCGATGACCGGGCTGCGGTCGACGAATTTTTCGAGCGGACAGGGCATTGCTTACATGCACGAGTCGCTCTACGCGGCGGTGGGCAAGCGGCTGACCTATGTGCTGAACATGGGCTGCCGGGCGATGACGAAATCGACGCTGAACGTGCACGCGGGCCACGACGACTACCACTGCGTGGACGACACGGGCTTCTTCCAACTGTTCGGCAAGAGCGCGCAGGAGGTGTGCGACCTGAACATCATCTCGCACAAGATCGCTGAGCTGTCGCTGACGCCGGGCATCTGTGCGCAGGACGGGTTTCTGACGACGCACCTGATCGAGTCGCTGGTGCTGCCGGAGCGGGAGTTGATCGCCGAGTATCTGGGCAGGCCGGACGACATCATCGAGACGCCGACGCCGGCGCAGCGGATTCTCTACGGGCCGCAGCGGCGCCGGATTCCTGAGATCTGGACGGTGGACAACCCGGTGATGGTGGGCATCGTGCAGAATCAGGACGCCTACATGCAGTCTGTGGCGGCACAGCGGCCGTACTTCTTCGACCATATCCAGGCGATCACCGACAAGGCGATGGAGGAGTTCTACGCACTGACCGGGCGGCGCTACGCGCGCGTTTCGACCTACCGGGCCGAGGACGCCGAGTACCTGATTCTGGGTCAGGGCAGCATGATCGTGACGGCCGAGGTGGTGGCCGACTATCTGCGCGAGACGCGGAAGCTGAAGGTCGGCGTGGTGAATCTGACGATGTTCCGGCCGTTCCCGGGCGAGCTGCTGGGGGCGATTCTGCAGGGGCGGAAGGGCGTGGCGGTGCTGGAGCGGGTCGACCAGCCGCTGGCGCAGGATCTGCCGCTGATGCGGGAGCTGCGCGCGGCGCTGAACCGCTGCGTGGAGAACGGGCGGGCGTCGAACGGCGCGTCGCCGTACCCCGGCTATGTGCCCTACCGCAAGGCCGACGACATGCCGCCGCTCTATTCGGGCTCATTTGGATTGGGGTCGCGCGACCTGCAGCCGGAGGGGTTGATCGGCGCGGTGGAGAACATGCTGCCCAACGGCGGGCGCCGGAAGTTCTTCTATCTGTCGATCGACTTCATCCACGACAAGGCCTACACGCCGAAGCAGGAGATCCATCAGATTCAGGTGGCCGACGCGTATCCGGGACTGAAGGAGCTGGCCGTGCACGGCAGCGAGAATCCGAACCTGATGCCGAAGGACAGCATCACGGTGCGGTTCCACTCGGTGGGCGGATGGGGCGCGATTACGACGGGCAAGAACCTGGCGATGACGCTGTTCGACCTGCTGGGGTACCACATCAAGGCCAACCCTAAGTACGGTTCGGAGAAGAAGGGGCAGCCGACCACCTACTACCTGTCGGCGGCGCCGGAGCCGATCCGGGTCAACTGCGATTACTTCTATGTGGACGTGGTGCTGTCGCCGGACCCGAACGTGTTCCTGCACTCCAACCCGCTGGCCGGGCTGAAGCGCGGCGGGGTGTTCATTCTGCAGAGCGCGCACACCGATCCGGCCGAGGTATGGGCGCAGATACCGGAGAAGTTCCAGCGGATCCTGATCGACAACGAGATCCACCTCTACTACCTGGACGCCTTCAAGATCGCGCGGGAAGAGGCCACCGACCCCGAGCTGCAGTTCCGCATGCAGGGCAACGCCTTCCAGGGCGCCTTTTTTGCGGCCTCGCCGGTGATGGCGCAGGCGAAGCTGACCGACCAGACGCTGTTCGGCGCCATCCGGCAGCAGCTGGAACATAAGTTCGGCAGCAAGGGCGCGCGCGTGGTGGAGGACAACGTGCGCGTGGTGCGGCGCGGGTTTGACGAAGTCCGCGAGGTGAAGACGAAGCAGATTGCGCCGGCGGCGGCGGGGGCGCGGAAGGCGCCGGACGTGCCGCTGGTGCTGCACCGGCAGGCGCCGTCGGCTACGGCGCTCACCGATATCCACCGCTTCTGGGAGCAGACGGGCACGTTCTACGCCACCGGGCGCGGCAACGACAACCTGGCCGATCCGTTCATCGGGCTGAGCTTCATTCCGGCGACGACGGGCCTGTTCCGCGATATGACCGGCGTGCGGTTTGAGCATCCCGAATGGGTGGCGGCCAACTGCACGGCCTGCGGCAACTGCTACACCATCTGCCCGGACAGCGCGATTCCCGGCCTGGTCACGCCGGTGCTGACGGTGCTGGAGACGGCGATGAAGAAGGTGATCGCCAGCGGCGGGACGGGCAAGCATCTGCCGCGCGCCATCCGCACGATTGACCAGAAGGTACGCGCCAAGCTGGGCGACGGGCTGGCGCGGCCCGATGTGGGCAAGCTGATCGATGGGGCGATCGAAGAGGTGATCGGCTCCTATCCGCTGCAGTCACAGGACAAGGACGACCTGACGGCCGAGTTGAAGAGCCTGCGCGCGGCGATCGGCGACTTCGCCTTCGCGACGCCGCAGCCGTTCTGGACCGCGAGGGAGAAGAAGCAGAAGGGCTCCGGCGGGCTGCTGTCGATTACCGTCAGCCCGCTGGCCTGCAAGGGGTGCATGGAGTGCGTGAAGGTCTGCAACGACGATGCGCTGCGGCCGGTCAAGCAGACGCCGGAGACGGTGGAACGGCTCCGCCGGAACTGGGACTTCTGGCAGGCGCTGCCCACCACGCCGCCGGAGTTCATCCGCATCGACAGCCTGGA
>CAZWDD010000034.1:17445-26534 GCA_964632345.1 uncultured Solibacteraceae bacterium
CGATATTCCGGCGCGGCTGCTCACGACTTTCGGCGCGCTGCATACGCTGCTGCTCGATAAGCAGAACTACATGGGCATCACGGGCGGCGATGGGGCCTGCCTGGGCTGCGGCGAGAAGACGGTGGTGCACCTGTTCGTGGCGACGGCCGAGGCGCTGATGCAGCCGCGGGTAGCGAAACAGGTGGCCAAGATCGACGACCTGATTGCGCGGCTCGACCAGCACACGCGGCTGAAGCTGGCCGCGACGCTCGACTTAAGCGACGAGGCGCGGGTGGCCAATGCGCTCGATCATCTGAAGAACGCCGATGTGACGCTGGCCAGCTTCTCCGAGCAGCTCGACGAACGCCGTGCGGGCAAGACGCTCGATCCGGAGTGGCTGCGGTGGGTGTCGCAGCTGATCGCGAAGTTGAAGCACCTGCGGTGGCAGTATACGGAGGGCGCCGGCCGCCGCGGCCGCGCCAGCATGGGCATCATCAACTCCACCGGGTGCAGCTCGGTGTGGGCGTCGACGTTCCCCTTCAACCCGTATCCGTTCCCGTGGGCCAACCATCTGTTCCAGGACTCGCCCTCGATGGCGATGGGCATCTTCGAAGGCCACATGGCGCGGATGGCCGAGGGGTTCGCGGCGGTGCGCATGGCGGAGATGGAGCTCGACGGCGGCTACCGCGCCGAGAAACACGGCGAGTTCTTCCGGTACTTCAACTGGCGGCAGTTCAGCGATGACGAGTTCCACCTATGCCCGCCGGTGGTTTCGATCGGCGGCGATGGCGCGATGTACGATATCGGGTTCCAGAACCTGTCGCGCATGATGATGTCGGGCAAGCCGATCAAGGTGTTGATCCTCGACACGCAGGTGTACTCGAACACGGGCGGCCAGGCCTGCACCTCGGGCTTCACGGGCCAGGTGTCGGACATGGCGCAGTACGGCAAGGCGTTCCAGGGCAAGGAGGAGGTGCGGAAGGAGATCGCGCTGGTGGCGATGGCGCACCGGACCACCTACGTGGCGCAGGGCTCCATTTCGAACACCTCGCACCTGATTGAGTCCTTCGTCGAGGGCCTGAACGCGCGCGTGCCGGCGCTGTTCAACATCTACACGCCCTGCATGCCGGAACACGGCATTGCCGACGACGTGGCCGAGTATCAGAGCAAGCTGGCCGTCGAGTCCCGCGCCTATCCGCTCATCCGCTACAACCCGCTCAAAGGGCAGTTGCCGGAGGAGTGTTTCAACCTGGACGGCAACCCGTCGCCCGAGCTCGATTGGCCGGTCTACACGCTGAAGTATGAAGACGAAAACGGCGCGGCCGGGCAGATGGAGCTGCCGCTGACCTTTGCCGACTTCGCCATCACCGAGGGCCGCTTCCGCAAGCAGTTCCGCACCGTGCCGCGCGATGCGTGGAACGAGAACATGGTGCTGCTTTCGGAGTACCTGGAGATGGACGCCGACGACCGCGACGGGAAGTTCCCCTACATCTGGGCGGTCAACCGGAAGAACCGTCTCATTCGCGTGATTCCGGCGCAGCCGCTGGTGCGGGCGTGCGAGGACCGGCGGCAGTTCTGGCGGATGCTGAAGGCGATTGCCGGGGTTCGCGAGGAGGTGGATACCACCGCCATCGCCGAACAGGCGCGGGCCGATTTCGCGCAGTCGATTGCGGCGCAGTTGATGGAGATGGCCGCCAACGGCAGTCTGCTGGCCGGGGCTGGACCGGTGCTGCCGGTGGCGGCTGCCGCCGTTGCGGCCAAGGCCGCGCCCGCCGCCGCTCCCGCTGCGAGTGCCGCCGCCACTGCCACCGCGGTGGCCGAACCGGCCGCGGGCGGCGCGTCGGAAACGGCATGGATCGAATCGGCCATGTGCACCTCTTGCGACGAATGCATCCGGATCAACAACCGGATCTTCGCCTACAACGAGAACAAGCAGGCCTACATTAAGGACCCCAAGGGCGGCCCGTTCCGGGACATCGTGAAGGCGGCTGAGAAGTGCACGGCGCAGATCATCCACCCCGGTGCGCCGCAGGATCCGAAGGAAAAAGATCTCGACAAACTGATGAAGCGCGCGGCCAAGTACAACTGACGCCATGAACCTCTTTGCCACAAAACGGCTCTGGCGGGGCGTTCACGTCCCGGAGCATAAGGAGCAGACGGCGCATCTGCCGATCCGCCGGCTGCCCTTCCCGCCGTTGTTGATCGTCCCGCTCTCGCAGCACGCCGGCAAGCCGGCCAGGGCGCTGGTGCGGGAGGGCCAGGAAGTGGTGCGCGGGGAACCGATTGCCGCGGCTGACGGGTTCATGAGCGTGCCGATGCATGCCCCGGCCACCGGGCGCGTGGAGAAGATCGCCCCGGCGCCGAGCGCGCGCGGCGATCTGTCGCCGGCCATCTACATCAAGCCCTATCCCGGCGCCAGCCAGGAGGTGCTATACGGCGCCGAGCAGGACATCTCGCAGATGACGGCCGAGGAGGTGATCGCCGCCGTGCAGGCCACCGGCGTGGTGGGCCTGGGCGGCGCGGCGTTCCCGACGCACGTCAAGCTGAAGGTGCCGGAGGGCAAGAAGATCGACACGGTGGTGGTGAACGGCTGCGAGTGCGAACCGTACCTGACCACCGACCACCGCGTGATGGTGGAGTATCCGAAACAGGTGCTGCACGGGGCGCGCGTGGTGATGCGCGCGGTGGGCGCCGAACGGGCCGTCATCGGCGTGGAGGACAACAAGCCGGACGCCATCGCGGCGCTGCGGCAGGCCAACGCGGACCGCCCGGATATCGAGATCCAGGCCGTGGCGGCCAAGTACCCGCAGGGCGCCGAGAAGATGCTGGTGAAGGTGCTGCTGGGGCGGGAGATTCCCTCCGGTGGGCTGCCGGTGGATGTGGGCCTGGGCGTGTTCAACGTCGCCACGCTGGCGCAGATCGGCGACCTGCTGCCGATGAGTCAGGGGCTGATTGAACGCGTGGTCACCGTCACCGGACCGGCCGTGACGAAGCCGGGCAACTACCTGATCCCGCTCGGCACGCCGCTGCGCTGGGTGCTGGAGCAGGCCGGCTGCACGGATCAGGCGGCGCAGATCATCCTGGGCGGGCCCATGATGGGGCCGGCCGTCGGCAGCTTCGACATTCCGCTGACCAAGGGCGTCACCGGCGTCCTGGTGCTGCCGCGCGAAAAGCGGGACCGCATCTTCCCCTGCATCCACTGCGCGGCGTGCGTCAACGTCTGCCCGCTGCACCTGGACCCCTCGCACCTGGGCCTGCTGGCGAAGAAGGCGCGCTACGAGGAGATGGCCGAGGTCTATCACCTGAACGACTGCTTTGAATGCGGCTGCTGCGCCTATGTGTGCCCGGCGCATATCCCGCTGGTGCAATACTTCCGCGTGGCCAAGCAGATGAACCGGGAAAGGAAGGCACGCTGATGGCCGGCGCAACCACAGTGATTGAAGTCCGCACGTCGCCGCACCTGCACGGGCCGCTGACGGTGGACATGATCATGCGGCACGTGGTGTACGCGCTGCTGCCCATCGCGCTGTTTTCGGTGTGGAACTTCGGGCTGTCGGCGGCGGTGCTGCTGCTGACGACGACGCTCGGCTGCGTGGCGGTGGAGCATGTGTCGTGCCGGATGTCGGGCCGGGAATCGTCGATCAACGACTGGTCGGCCGCCATCACGGGCCTGCTGCTGGGGCTGACGCTGCCGCCGGGCTTCCCGCTGTGGATGGCGCTGGTGGGCTGTTTCATTGCCATCGCGCCGGCCAAGCTGCTGTTCGGCGGGTTGGGGTCGAACGTCTTCAACCCGGCGCTGGTGGGCCGCGCCTTTCTGCAGGCGGCCTTCCCGGTGGCCATCACCACCTACACGCCGGCGCTGCCGGTGAACCGCTTCGCCGAATTCATTCCCACCACCTGGACGCTGCCGCTGATGAAGCCGGCGGCGCTGGGCGCCTGGATCGCGCAGGTGCAGGTGGACGGCTTCACCGGCGCCACGCCGCTGGTGCTGCAGAAGTTCGAACGCATCGCCACCGACCCGTGGCCGCTGTTCTGGGGACAGCGCGCCGGTTCATCGGGCGAGATGCCTGGTTTTCTGATCCTCCTCTGCGGCGCGTATCTTGTCGCGCGCGGCATGATGGATTGGCGGATTCCGTCCGCCATGCTCGGGGCCGCGGCCCTGGCCGGCGGGGTGTTTCATCTCCTCAACCCCGCGGCTTTTCCCGGCCCCGCTTTTACTCTCTGCTCAGGCGGCCTGCTGCTCGGCGCCACCTTCATGGCGACGGACCCGGTGGCCAGCCCCGTCACCCCGCGCGGCATGTGGATCTACGGCGCGCTGATGGGCGTGTTGACCGTCATCATCCGCAACCTGGGCGGCCTGGCCGAAGGCGTCATGTACGCCATTCTGCTGGGCAACGCGCTCAGCCCGCTGATTGACCATCTGACGCCGCCGCGCACCTACGGCGCCCGGAAGGCAGGTGTCAAATGAGCACCTTCGCCCTCATCCGCTGCCTGGGCCTGGTCTCGCTGCTGAGCGGCGTGCTGATCGTCGGCGCCAACTATCTGACGAAGGAACGCATCCAGCGGAACCAGGAGCAGATCACGCGCGAGTCGATCGCCCAACTGCTGCCGGGCGCCGGCAAACAGGTGGCCTATGCCATCGGAGCCGATGGCGGACTCACGGTGCTCGCCAGCTCCGACGTGAAGGGTCCCAAACTCTTCGCCGGCTATGACAGCGCGGGCAAGCTGCTCGGCGTGGTGCTGGAGGCGAGCGAACGGGGCTACGCCGACGTCATCACCGGCATGTACGCCTATGAACCGGTGAGCAAAACCATCACCGGCTTCTCGGTGGTGGAGATGAAGGAGACGCCCGGCCTGGGCGACAAGATCATCAAGGACCCGGCGTTCCTCGAAAACTTCCGGCGGCTGGAGACCTCGCAGCCCATCGTCACCGTGAAGAACGGGAAGAAGAAGAACCCGTGGGAGATTGACGCCATCTCCGGCGCGACCATCTCCTCGCGCGCCGTGGGCCGCATGCTGCAGAAGAGCATCCAGCAGATGGGCCCTATCGTCGCCCGCAACCTCCAGCGCCTGCAGGAAGGGAACTGATGAGCCAGCAACCCACCAATCCTCTGATTCCCGGCCTCTGGCGGGAGAACCCCGTGTTCGTACAGGTGCTCGGCATGTGCCCGGCGCTCGCCGTCACCAATAGCGTCCGCAATGCGCTGGCCATGGGGCTGGCTACGACCTTCGTTATGGTGTGCTCCGGCGGGCTGATTTCGATGGTCCGGAAATATGTCCCCAATCAGGTCCGCATCGCCACCTATATCGCCATCACGGCGACCGCCGTCACCGTCACCGACTACCTGGTCAAGGCGATCAGTATCGATGTCTATAAGGCGCTGGGGCCGTTCCTGGCGTTGATCGTGGTCAACTGCGCCATTCTGGCCCGCGCTGAGGCGTTTGCGGCGAAGAATACGGTGGGCCGGTCGCTGCTCGACGGGCTCGGCAACGGGCTCGGCTTCGCCTTCGGCCTCACCTGCCTGGGTGCTGTGCGGGAGGTGCTGGGCGCGGGGACGTTCCTGGGCGTACCGCTATTCGGGCCGAACTTTGAACCGTGGGTCTTCTTCCTGCTGCCGCCCGGCGGGTTCGTTTCGCTGGCCATCTGGCTGCTGCTGTTCGCCTGGTGGAAGGAGCGGCAGGCGCGCGCCGCGCGGCTGGCGGAGATCGTGGAGGTGCAGTCGTGAACTCGTCGCTCGGGTCCATCTTTGTGGATGCCCTGTTGATCAACAACTTCGTGCTGGCCGTCTTCCTCGGCATGTGTCCGTTCCTGGGCCTGTCGGCGAAGTTCGCCACGGCCTGGCGCATGGGCGCGACGGTCACCTTCGTCATCGCCGTCAGCTCCACGCTCGCCTTCGGCATCAACAAGCTGCTGGTGGCGCTGGGCGCCGAATACCTTCGGCTGATCTCCTTCATCGTGCTGATCGCCGCCACCGTGCAGCTCACCGAGATGTTCATCAAGAAGATGAGCCCGGCGCTGTTCCGCGAACTCGGCATCTACCTGCCGCTGATCACCACCAACTGCGCCGTGCTCGCCGTGGCGCTGTTCCAGACCTCGCGGCAGTACAACTTCGCACAGAGCTTCGTCTTCGCGCTGGCGGCCGGCGGCGGCTTCTGCCTGGCCATCGTGCTGCTGAGCTTTGCGCGCGAACGCACCGAACTTTCCGACGTCCCGTCGCTGGCCCGCGGCACGGCCATCACGCTCATTCTGGCCAGTATCCTCTCCATGGCCTTCATGGGCTTTGCCGGCATGGGCGGAGGTGGCGAATGACGCCGCTTGACGCGCTCTATCAGTTCCTCGGCGTTGTCTTCGGCATGTTCGCCATCTTCGGCGGGTGGCTGGGGATTCAGTATTTTGTCCGCCGGCGCTCCGGCTGCCGGAACCCGAACAAGGACATGCTCGATTACCTGCTCAACGGCTGCGGTGGCGGCGGCTGCCAGAGCAAAGGTTCCTGCCACACCCACATCGATTCTCCGTTTCACGAGGCCCACAAATGAGACTCTCCGATTACGACGTCAACCATCCCTATACCGCCACGCTGGTCAGCACTGAGCGCATCACGCCGCTCGGCTGGGAAGCTGAGGTGCGGCATCTGGTGCTCCGGCTCGACGTCCCCTTCGATTACGTCGAAGGCCAGAGCATCGGCGTCCTTGCGCCGGGGCCGCACGAGTTCGGCAACACCCATCACCTGCGCCTGTACTCCATCGCCAGCCCGCGCGGCGGCGACGACGGCCGTGGCGATACCCTCTCCATCTGCGTCCGCCGTTGTTTCTCCATCGACGACATCTCCGGCGAACGCTATCCCGGCAAGGCGTCGAACTATCTCTGTGACGCCAACCCCGGCGAGCAGGTCCTCATCACCGGCCCCTACGGCGTGCAGTTTGAGATCCCGCCCCGCACCGACGCCAATCTGCTGATGGTCGGCATGGGAACCGGCATCGCGCCGTTCCGCGCCTTTGTGAAGCATATCCACCGGCTGCACGGCGCCTGGCAGGGCAAGGTGCGGCTCTTCTACGGATCGAAGAGCGGTGTCGAGGCGCTCTACATGAACGAGTTCCGCCGGGACATGGCGCTCTACTACGACGAGGAGTCCTTCCGCGCGTTTGAGGCCATCAGCCCGCGGCCCCACTACGACGCGCCGCCGGAGATCGACCGTGTCCTGATCGACAACGCCCACGAAATCTGGGACCTCATCCAGCAGCCCAACACTTACGTCTATCTGGCCGGCCTGTCCGCCGCCGCGTCGAAGTTCGAAACGGCCATGGAACAACTGGCCGGAGGCGCTGCCCAGTGGCAGGAGTTGAAGAACTCCATCACCAGCGAACAGCGCTTCGCCGAACTGCTCTACGACTGAGGCGCTGGCGCAGCGGCGGCGAACCGGGGCGCGCCGGGCGCCGTCGTCAGCCAGCCTTCGATAAACGCCGCTCCCTCCGCCTTTGGCACGCGCACCGTCACCGACCACTGGTTGCCCAGCTCCTTCTCGTGCAGCGCCTGGCTGAAGAACTGCCCTTCGGACCATGTCCATAGCGCATTGCCCTGCGCGTCGCGCAGTGCCACGTCGTACTCCTGCCCGGTGGCGAACCGCACCCGCATGGCGCCCGCGCTGCCCAGGTCCAGCCGCAGCGTCACCAGCCACGCCTCGCCCGATGCCTCCGGCTCCACGTTCACCGTGAAGCCGCCGCGGTCCCGGCTCTCGACCGTCACGTTACCCACCCGCGCATGGATCAGCTCGTACGTCCGCAGCCCGTCCAGCGTGTTGACGACGCGCCGCACCATGCCGATGTTCTCCGCATAGAGTTCGGACGCCGCGCCCGGCCCCGCGCATGTGCCGTAGTGGTAGCGCAACTCCAGCGCCTGGCCCCATCGCCCGGCCGGGCCCTCCGCCGCCACCCGCTCCGCCCCGGTCTCGCCCTCCGGCTGGCACGCCCGCCGCGGCGCCGTCCATCGCTCGCCCGCCGGTGCGTCGAAGCCGGCCAGCAGCGATTCCTGCTCCGTCTCCTCGTCATACTGCATCAGGTTGCCGGCCTCATCGATGCGCAGCATCCGCACTCCATCCTCGAAGCCGCGCACGAAGTGGTATACCCGGCCCGATTGCAGCGCCACCGGCTCGGACACGCGGACGGTCATCGTCTCGCCGGTCTCCACGCTCCGGTAGGTCCATTGGTTGCCCTTTTCCAGGGGCAGGAACTCCGCCCCCGGCAACAGAGCGGCAAACAGCACGCACGATATGGCTCTCATACCGTTCCACGCGCAAGCGCCGCTCCGGCCGGGTCAGAGTTTACAGGTATCGCCAGTAGACGTAGACGTGGGCCACCGCGATCGAAAGCAGCATCAACAGGAAGCTCGACTTCATAAACGCCACAAAGCGGATGGGGTGCCCGCCACGTTCGGCCAGTCCCGCCACCACCAGGTTCGCCGACGCGCCGATCAGCGTGCCGTTGCCGCCCAGGCACGCGCCAAGTGACAGCGCCCACCACATCGGCATCAGCCCCTGCTCGCCGCCGAAGGCCGGCGCCATGCTCTTGATCATCGGAATCATCGTCGCCACGAACGGGATGTTATCGATGAAGGCCGACAGGATCGCCGACCCCCACAGCACCGCCAGCACCGTCACCGTCCGGTCCCCCGCCGTCGCCTCCATCAGCTTCTCCGCCATCGCGCGGATCACCCCGGCCGACTCCAACCCGTGCACCAGAATGAACAACCCGACAAAGAACATCAGCGTCACCCACTCCACCTCGGCAAACGCGTGCTGCACGGCCGAGCCCTGCTCCTCGCCGTGCCGGTGATAGTTATCGAGCAGCAGCAGGAGCGCCGCACCGCCCATCGCCACCGTCGCCGGCTCCAGGTGCGTCAGCCGCGACGTGAAGAACCCCAGCAGCACCAGCGACAAAACGAAGAGCGCCTTCTTCAACAGCGCCGGGTCCTTGATGGCTTCGTTCTCGTCGAACGACATCACGCGCTCCCGCGCCTTGTCCGTCGCCACCAATTCTTTCCGCCACACCCAGTAGAACGGCAGCGCCGAGACCGCCAGCACGGCGACCCCCACGGCGAAATCGCTGCCGACGAC
>CAZWDD010000035.1:0-4065 GCA_964632345.1 uncultured Solibacteraceae bacterium
TGTAGCTGGCGACGAAGGCGCCTCCGTTCCAGAGGGGCATGTTGGCGCCGGCGGAGCCGGAGAATCCGGTGAAGCTGCGTTTGGGGCCGACTTCCGGGTTGTAGCGGGTGTCTTCGAGGCGGCCGCCGAACTGGAAGCGGACGCGTTCGAGTTGGAGGCTTTCCACGCCGAAGACGGCGAAGGAGCGCTGGTTGACCTTGGGGGTGATGGCTTCCTCGCCTTTGACCTCGTAGTCGCGGTGAAGGCCCCAGGCGCCGAAGTTGCCGCTGAGGGGGCCGCGGCGGGGCTGGTCGAAGACGATGCGGTAGTCGAACTGTTTGTTGAAGAAGCGGTTTTCCACTTCGGCGCCGGCGACCTCCTGGTGCTGCCAGTCGGAGTAGTTAAGGCTGAAGTTCAGTTTGTCGTGCAGGCCGCCGGTGAAGCGGAAGTTGTGGCGGGTGAAGGGGAGGCGGATGTTTTCATGGCTGTGGTGATCGTGCTCGTCCTCTTCATGATGTTCTTCGCTTTCGTGCTCTTCGCCCTCCTCGTGTTCTTCATGCTCTTCGCCAAGTTCGGCGTTGGGGACGCGATAGGTGCCGTGCTGGGTATTGAACGCGAGGGTGAACCACCCGCGGGTGGAGTAGCGGGAAAGGGAGGTGCCGCCGCTCAGGGCGCGGGCGGCGGAGTTGTCGATGCGTTCGCGGGCGGTGCGGTAGTCGGAAGTGCGCTGGCCGCCGGTGTTGAGGCGCATGACCCAGGGGCCGGTGCCGGCGCTGACGCCGGCGGAGCCGCCATGGAGGCCGTTGTTCGAGCCGGCGATGGCGGACAGGTAGCCGTGGACGCCGTCGTGCGGCTGGGTTTGGCCGGCGTGGTGATCGGAGATCATGTTGACGACGCCGCCGATGGCATTGGAGCCATAGAGGAGCGTTGCGGGGCCGCGGACGATTTCGACGCGTTCGAGGCCCTGGGGGTCGACGGGTTCGCCGTGATCGCCGGACTGCGAGGAGAGGGTTCCGGTGCGGACGCCGTCCTGCATAATAAGGACGCGGTCGCCGTCGAAGCCGCGGAGGACGGGGCGGGTGGTGCCGGGGCCGAAGGATCGTTTGTGGACGCCGGCCTGGCCGTCGAGGACGTCGCCCAGGGAGGTGGCTGCTTTGGTGGCGAGGTCGAGGGTGTCGAGGGTGGTGACGGCGTTGATGGCTTCGAGGGCTGTTTCCACCTTGCCGGAGGCGGTAACGGTTATCTCCTGCCGGATGGGGGTAAGGCGGAGGGCGAAATCGATCTCGGCGGTCTGGCCGGAGGAGACGGAGACCTTTTTGCGGAGGTCGGCGAGGCCGGCGGCCTGGGCGAGGATGTCGAATTGGCCTGGGGGGAGGTTGGCAAACTGGAACTTTCCGTCGTCGTCGGTTTCGGTGGACTTATTGAGTTGGGGGATCACTACCGTGACGTGGTGCACGGGCTTGCCGGTGGATTCCAGGGTGACGGTGCCCTGCACGGAGGTATCGGCGAAAATGGAGAGAGAGAAAAGCGCCAGGACGAGGATGCGTTGATACATGATTCTCAGTTCCTAGGATGACGCGAATCCCCCGATTGGTCGCGGCTTTCTTGTGAACGGGCCCTGTGGGGCGGTGAGCGGGACTGCGGCGTTGCTATAATCGGCCGAAAGTCGACATGGTGCGGTACTTTACGGTGGACGAGGCGAACGGGATGTTGGGGGAGGTGGAGCGGCGTCTGCGGGAAGCGCTGTATGCGCGGGGGCAGGCGGAGGCGGCGGAACGGCGGCTGGAGGAGGAGCGGACGCGGATCTTCATGAGCGGGGGAGCGGCGGTGGACCGGGGAAAAGTAACGAAGCTGGTCGCCGAGAAGCAGGCGTTCGGGGTGATCCTGCGGCAGGAGTTGTTGGAGTTGGGGGAGATGGGGGTGCAGGTAAAGGACCTGGAGCTGGGGTTGATCGACTTTCCGACGATCTACCACGGCGAGGAGGTGCTGCTTTGCTGGAAGTTTGGGGAGGCCAGAATCGAGTACTGGCATGGGGCTAGTGAGGGATTTCGGGGCCGGAAACGGATAGATGAGGCATTTTTAACTGGCCACCGGGGGCAATTGGGCCAATAGGAATGGGCAGGAACTGCCGATGACAACTTTGCTCTGGCAAAGTTTAACTGCTTTGTTATACTAACCTGAGAAACCCCCCCAGGTGCCCAAGTATATGAAAAATAATAGACTTGGCTACCAAAATCCGAAGAGGTGAAATGACAAGAATTCGAATGACCTCGTTAGTCGGAATCGTGCTCGCTGCAAGTGCTGCGATGTATGCCCAAACGGCGACCGGTTCGCTGGCCGGCACGGTTCTCGATCCAAACGGCGCGGCGGTCCCCGGCGCGAAAATTGTGGCAACGAGTGTGGTGACGGGCGCGAAGCTGGAGGCGACCTCCACCGACGCCGGTCTCTATGTACTGCCGACGCTTCCGGTGTCGGTTTACAACGTAACAGTGGAAAAGGCTGGTTTCAAGAAGTTGAACCGGCAGGGCATTGAAATCCGCATCGCGCAACGTATCGACATGAACGTGACGCTGGAAGTGGGCGATGTGCAGCAGACGGTGGAGGTCTCGGCAGAGGCTCCGCTGCTGGAAACGTCGACGAGCGAGAAGGGGCAGACGTTCTCTCCCAAGTTCATGACGAACCTTCCGCTGTTCACGGGCGCGATCCGGAACCCGCGCAGCTTCCTTAGCTATATGCCTGGCGTGAACGCCGGTGCGGAAATGAGCATTTCGGGCTCTGGCGGCCGTGCACAGGAAGTGCAGATTGACGGCGCGTCGCTGATCATTCCCGAATCGGGCGGAACGGTGTTCAACATGCCGTCGGCCGAAATGTTCGGCGAGTTCAAGCTGATTACGGGCGCCTACTCTTCGGAATATGGCCGGTTCGGCGGTGGCGTGGAAGTGTACGTCACCAAGAGCTGCACGAACTGGTACCACGGGACGGCGTTCCTCAACATGCGCCGTGACATCTGGAACGCGTATGCCTGGGCGCGGAACGCGAATCCGAATCCGGCGGCGAACTTCCGTCCGAAGGAACGGCAGACCGAAGTGGGCGGCGCGGCCGGCGGCCCGGTGTTTATCCCGAAGGTCTACGACGGCCGGGACAAGACGTTCTGGTACTTCACGTACACGCAGCGGCTGCTGCCGGCCTCGATCGGCTTCCCGGTGAGCACGGTGCCGACTGTGGCGATGAAGCAGGGCGATTTTTCGGGGATCCCGCAGATGATTTATGACCCGGCGACGACGGCGGCGGGCCAGCGTACGCCGTTCCCCGGCAACCGCATTCCGCAGAGCCGCTTCAGCACGGTGGCGCGGAACCTGATGCCGTTCATTCCGGATCCGACGCGCCCGGCGCTGCAGAGCAACTATGACTTTGTGAACCAGTCGGTGATCGAACAGAACGTCTATAGCCTGAAGTTCGACCATGCCTTTACGGTGACGAACCGGCTGGCGTTCTTCCTGAGCAAAGAGAACGGGAATACGGACAACACGACCAACTTCGCGGGTCCGATCGGCAATGGCCTCGGCGGCAACTCGCAGAAGCCTTACAACGTTCGTGTGAACCACGACTACTCGTTCGCTCCGGCGTTCCTGATGCACACGACGTATGGCTACTCGGCCACCCGTCAGGGCTGGGACAACCCGGCGCAGCGCGGGTTTGCGACGCGCCTCGGCATTCCGGGCGTGCCGACCGACGGCGATGCGATGCCGCGCGTGCTGTTCCGCGGCCAGGCGGGGCTCTCCCCGTATGGCGTGCAGGACGGCAAGGTGGGCAATGGCGGCCAGGACAACGACACGTTGATGATCACGCAGGGCTATACGTGGCTGAAGGGCAAGCACGAGTTCAAGTTCGGCTGGGATTTCCGCAAGCTGTCGACCTTCGGGTTCGACTTTGCCGGGTCCAACGGCCGCTACTTCTTCAACCGTGCGCAGACGGCTGTGCCGAACAGCACGACGGGCAGCGGCCACGAGTTCGCCAGCCTGTTGCTCGGCGCGGTGGACGAAGCCGACAACACGGTGCTGCCGATCCTCCTCAACGAGATCCGGT
>CAZWDD010000035.1:4075-26490 GCA_964632345.1 uncultured Solibacteraceae bacterium
GTATCGCTATACGGCTGGCTACTTCCAGGACAACTGGCGCATTTCGCGGAAACTCACTCTGAACCTGGGCTTCCGTTACGAAGTGCCGGTGGGCTGGCATGTGGAAGAAGGCAACTACTCCGGCATCAACCTGACCAAGCCGAACCCTGGTGCCGGCAACCGGGCCGGCGCGCTGGAGTTCTACGGCGTTGGACCGGGCCGCGCGGGCGTGCTGCGTCCGTTCAAGACCGATTGGTCGAATATCGGGCCGCGCCTGGGCTTTGCGTATCAGGCCTCCTCGAAGACCGTGATCCGCGGCGGGTGGGGCATCTTCTACCAGACGCTCGGCAACGGCGGCTGCGGCTGCCGTCAGGGTTTCGCCAACGTGAACCAGGTTCTGGGCAACGGCGTGGACCCGATCATCAACTGGGACAACGGGATTCCGCTCCGGCCCGGCTATCAGCCGCCGCCGTTGCTTGACCCGACGCTCTCGAACTTCCAGAATATCGACCACTTCTCCTCGACGTTCGGCACGGCGCCGCGCATCTACAACTGGAGCATCAACATCCAGCACGAGATCGCGAAGTTCCTGTTCGACGTGGGTTATGTGGGCAATCGCGGAAGCGGATTGAACTCGACGATCACGCTGAACCAGCTGCCGACGAGCGAACTGTCGCGGGGCAGCCTGCTGACGCAGTCGATCAACTCGCCGGCCGCGCAGGCGGCGGGGATCGTGGCTCCGTTTGCCGGGTTCGGCAACCGGTCGGTGGCGCAGTCGCTGCGTCCGTTCCCGCAGTACCTGGACGTCCTGAGCCGGAACGCCGGCCAGGGGCAGACCTGGTATGACTCGCTGCAGGCGAAGGTGGAGCGCCGCTTTGGAAACTTCCAGATGCTGGCGTCCTACACCTGGTCGAAGTCGCTGTCCAACATGCACTTCCGGCAGATCTTCAGCCAGCACTTCAACATCGGCGCGCAGGATGCTTACAACCTGGGCGACATGAAGTCGTTCCTGCCGTTCGATCAGCCGCACGTGTTCAACCTGATCTGGACGTACGACATGCCGTTCGGCAAGGGCAAGCGCTACATGGGGACCTCCTCGCACCTGGTGAATGCACTGGTGGGCGGCTGGACGGTTTCCGGTGCGCAGCGCTACTACTCGGGCAACCTGATCCAGCTGTCGACGCCGGGCAACCCGCTCGGTCCGGTGATCTTCTCGCACTACACGAAGGCGAACCGGAACGCGCTTCCGATCCGGACCAGCGCCGGCTTCGGCGATCTGGACCCGAACAACCCGACCGTCCGCTGGTTCAACGCCGGCGCGTTCAGCCCGGCCGCGCCCTTCACCCTGGGCAACGCCGCGCTGTTCTATGACGACTTCCGTCAGCCGATGGTGGCCTTCGAGAACGTGACGTTCCAGAAGAAGACCACGCTGTTCGCGAATGACCGCAACCCGGTGGTGCTGACCTATCAGGCCAACGCGTTCAACCTGTTCAACCGGACCCGGTTCGGCGGGGTGAACGGCGTGATCGGGAACGCCAACTTCGGCCGGCCGACCGGTCCGCAGGTGGGCGCCCGCGCCATCACGATGGGGCTGCGCGTCGAATTCTAATTCGCGCGTAGTTCGCTAGAAACGAAAAGGGCCACCCTTCGGGGTGGCCCTTTTTCGTTCGGTGATCGGAGTCTAGGCGAATGCCTGGGCGAGGTCGGCGCAGATGTCGGCCGGGTCCTCGATGCCGACGGAGAGGCGGACGAGGGAGTCGCGGATGCCGAGGCGTTCGCGCTGTTTGGGCGAGAGATCGCGGTGGGAACTCATGGCGGGGTAGAGCATCATGGAGTGGACGTCGCCGAGGGAGGTCGCCTTTACGACGAGCTTCAGGCGGTTCATGAAGGCGAACACGTCTTCCCGCCCTGCGCCGGCGATTTCAAAGCTGATCATGGCGCCGGACATGCCGTTGGGCAGGAGGCGCTGGATGGCGGCGGCGTCGGGGTGGGTGGGGTCATTGAGGAAGTTGACCTTGGCGACGCCGGAGTGCTGGCGGAGGAAGGCGGCCACTTCGATGGCGTTGCGGCACTGGCGCTCCATGCGAAGGGGAAAGGTCTTGATGCCGCGCATGGCGAGGTAGGCCTCGAAGGGGCCTAGGGTCGGGCCATAGGTGCGGGAGAGGGAACGGAGGGGGGCGAAGTGGGCTTCATCGCTGACGATGAGGCCGCCGAGGACGTCGCCGTGGCCGGCCAAGTACTTGGTGAGCGAATGGACGACGAGGTTGGCGCCGAGTTCGAGAGGGCGCACGAGAAGCGGGGTGGCGAAGGTGTTGTCGACGATGAGCGCGGCGCCGGCGGCCTGGGTGAGTTTTGCTATTTCGTCGAGCGCGCCGACGCGAAGGAGGGGATTGGAGACAGTCTCCATGAGTACGGCGCCGGGCTTCTCTTCGTCGATGGCGGCGGCGACCTTATCGAGATCGCAGATATCGACAAAGGTGGTCTCGATGCCAAAGGGCGCCATGACATTCATGAGCAGGTTGATCGTGGCGCCGTAGAGGGCGTTGGCGGCGACGATCTTCTTGCGGCGGTCGAGGAGGGCGGTGGTGATGGCCAACTCGAGCGCAGCCATGCCGGTGGAGCAGGCCAGCGAGCCGTGGCCGGATTCGAGCGCGGTGCAGAGTTCTTCGAGCGCGTGGTTGGTCGGGTTGTCGTACCGGGCGTAGGCGTATCCTTCCACTTCATGGCCGAAGACCTTGTCGGTGGTCTCGATCGTGTCGTAGACGAAGCTCGATGCCGTGTAGATGGGGGTGGTAACCGGGATGTGATCGCCGGGTTTCTTGCGGTCGCCCGCGTGGACGGCCATTGTATGGATGTTCATGCTTTTCGTTTCCAGCGCGTGCCCTCTTTGGTGTCTTCGAGGAGGATGCCCTTTTCGAGGAGTTCGGCGCGGATGGCGTCGGCGCGGGCAAAATCACGCGCCTTCTTGGCGGCCTGGCGTTCGGCGGCGAGGGCGTCGATTTCTGCGTCGGTCAAGGAGCCTTCGGTGACGGTGGGATTGAGGACGTCGAAGACTTCGTCGAAGCGGGCGAGGAGGCGGAGGGCGGCCGGGACGTTGCCGGCCTGGAAGTCGCCGGAGTCCATGGCGGTGTTCGTTTCGCGGATGAACTCGAAGATGGCGCCGAGGGCGTTGGCGGTGTTCAAGTCGTCGTCCATGGCCTCTTCGAAGCGGGCGAGGGAGGCGGCGGAGCGGGCTTCGGCGTCGGCGTTGAGTCCGTCGGGGAACTTGCCGGTCTTCAGGCGGAGTTCGAAGTTGCGGAGGCGTTCGATGGAGGTGACGGCGCCCTTCAATCCGTCGAAGGTGAAGTTGAGTTTGTTGCGGTAGGGGACGGAGGCGAGCAGGTAGCGGATGGCCTCGGGCTGGTAGCCCATTTCGAGGAGATCGCGGAGAGTATAGAAGTTGCCGAGGGACTTCGACATCTTCTGGCCTTCGACGATGAGGTGTTCGGCGTGAATCCAGAAGCGGGCGAAGGGCTTGCCGGTGACGGCTTCGCTTTGGGCGATTTCGTTTTCGTGGTGGGGGAAGGTGAGGTCGATGCCGCCGGCGTGGATGTCGAGGGTTTCGCCGAGGTACTTCATGGCCATGGCGGAGCACTCGATGTGCCAGCCTGGGCGGCCGTCGCCGATGGGGGTGTCCCAGCTCGGCTCGCCGTCCTTCTTCTGCTTCCAGAGGACGAAGTCGCGGGCGTTCTCCTTTTCGTACTCGTCGACGTCGACGCGGGCGCCGGCGATCATGCCGCCGAAATCGTTGTGGGAGAGCTTGCCGTATTCGGGGAACTTGGAGATGCGGTAGTAGACGGAACCATCGCTTTCATAGGTGATGCCCTTTTCGGTGAGGGCCTGGATGAGGTGCACCATCTCGTCGATGTGTTCGGTGGCACGGACGAGTTTTTCGGGGCGCTGGAGGCGGAGCGTGGCCATGTCCTCAAGGAAGGCCGCCTCATAGGGCCGGGTGAACTCGTTGATGGTGATGCCTTTCTGCACGGCCGAACGGATGATCTTGTCATCGACGTCGGTGATGTTCATGACGTGCAACGTCTCCAGGCCTCGGGCGCGGAGCCACCGGCGGAGGATGTCCTGAAAGGTGAAGGTGCGGAGGTTGCCGATGTGGGCGTAGTTGTAGACGGTGGGGCCGCAGACGTACATGCGGACGGTTTTGCCATCGGCCGGGGTGAACTCTTCGACCTTTTGCGTCAGTGTGTTGTAGAAGCGAATCGGCATCGGATAAGAGAAGAAACCTCTATGATACGATGCACCCCGCCATGCTAGAATTCGCCAGGAAGAAAAGAACCATGGAAAGCACCAAACCTCTGTACTATCTGGAAAGCGATTTCGGCATGGACGCGCGGAGCCTGGAGCCGGCGAACCCGGAACAGGGGCGGCGGGCGTTTCTGGTGACGAAGCTGGCGGCGGGTTTTGCGATGGCGGTGCGGCCGGTGACGGCGCAGACGATCACCACCGATACGGCGGGGCTGACGGCCGGGGAGGTGAAGATCCCGGTGGCGGGCGGGACGATTCCGGCCTATCGCGCGATGCCGGCGGCGGGCGCGAATTTCCCGGTGGTGCTGGTGGTGCAGGAGATCTTCGGGGTGCATGAGCACATCAAGGACATCTGCCGGCGGTTCGCAAAGCTAGGGCATATGGCGATTGCGCCGGAACTGTACGCGCGGCAGGGGGACGTGAGCAAGCTGACGGATTTTCAGGAGATCTTCAAGATTGTGGGGAAGGTGCCGGATGCGCAGGTGATGGGGGACCTGGATGCGGCGGTGGCGTATGCGCGGACGGCGGGCGGGAACACGGGGAAACTGGGCATTACGGGTTTCTGCTGGGGCGGGCGGATTGTGTGGCTGTATGCGGCGCACAATCCGAATCTGAAAGCCGGCGTGGCGTGGTACGGGCGGCTGGTGGGACAGGCGTCGGAGCTGTCGCCGAAGCATCCGGCGGATGTGGCGGGGGCACTGCAGGCGCCGGTGCTGGGGCTTTATGGGGCGAAGGACCGGGGGATTCCTCTCGATTCAGTGGAGAAGATGCGGGCGGCGCTGCAGGCGGCGGGGAAGAAGTCCGAGATCAAGGTTTACGACGAGGCCGACCACGGATTCCATGCCGACTACCGGCCGACGTATCATAAGGCCAGCGCGGAAGACGGATTCCGGCGGCTGCAACAGTGGTTCAAACAGAACGGCGCCGCCTGAGTTGCGGTAACACCGGGCGCGTCCGCGGCATCTAGCAACAGGGAGGGTTCCTCATGTTCAGCTTGATCGGCACGATGATTGCCGGACTGGTGGTGGGAGCGCTGGCGAAGTTCCTAATGCCGGGGAAGGACCCGGGCGGGATTTTCGTCACGATGCTGATTGGGATTGCGGGCTCGATGGCGGGGAGTTGGATCGGGCAGCAGCTTGGGCTCTATGGGCCGGGGGAGACGGCGGGGTGGATCATGTCGGTGATCGGGGCGATCCTGCTGTTGTTCGGCTACCGGCTGATTCGTTCGCGTGCGTGACGGGCGACGATGGATAACTGGTCAATTCTTTCGAATGTTCTGGGGCTGGCGATTGGCGCGGGACTGAACCTGTATGCGGCGGTGCTGGTGACGGGGCTGGGGATCCGGTACGGCTGGCTGGAGAATATGCCAGGGGACCTGGGATTGCTGGCGCACCCGGCGGTGCTGATCACGGCCGCGGTGCTGTATACGCTGGAGTTTGTTGCCGATAAGGTGCCGTTCGTGACGCCGATCTGGGATGGGCTGCATACGTTCATCCGGCCGGTGGGCGGGGCGCTGCTGGCGTTGGGGGCGACGGCGCAGATGGACCCGGTGGTGAAGATGATCGCGATGCTGGGAGCCGGGACGCTGGCGCTGGGGGCGCACTCGTCGAAGATGGGATTCCGGCTGATGGCGCATTCGACACCGGAGCCGGCGTCGCATTCGGCGATCAGCGTGGCGGAGGATTTCGGCGTAGTGGCGCTGCTGGCGCTGGCCTACGCGTACCCGTGGGTGGCGATTCCGCTGATGCTGGCGATTGTGGTGGCCATTGCGGCGTTTCTGCCGCTGCTGCTGCGGGTGGCGCGATTCCTGATGGCGGGGTTGGCGGGGCGGATTTCGTCGTGGCTGGCGGTGGCGCCGGAAGAGGAGGTGCCCGGCGCGGTGCGCGCGTACGCACGCCGCGTGAAGGGGGCGCCGCGGTTGGCGCCAGGCTGGTTCCACCCGGCGACGGGCGAGTTCCATTTCCGGCGCTGGGGAAGCGCGCGGCAGTTACAGGTGGGCGAGTTGGAACCGGGCGTGGAGTGGGGCTTTGTATACAACATTGCCCGGACTTCGACCGGCGCGACGTTCTACCTGACGAAAGAGTGGTGCGCCTGTATCAGGCGCGAGGCTTCGAATACTCCGGCTTGACGAAGGTCTCGCGGAGGAGTTGTTCGAAGGCCGGGGTGCAGGCGAGGGCGTTGCCGGCGTAGATGGAACCGGTGCCTTCAAAGTTGAAGAATTTGCCGCCGGCCTCTTCGACGATGACCTTCATGGGGCAGAGGTCCCAGGGCTTGGCGCTGGGTTCCACCCAGACGTCGGCCTGGCCGCTGGCGACCATCATGATGTCGGGAGAACCGCTCATGCTGCGGAGGCACCAGAACCTGGAGACGAAGTCCATGACCATGTCGCGGTAGGCCCATTTGCGGTTGTTCTGCATGCCGTTGAAGCAGATGACGGCGCGGTCGAGGCGATCGACAGTGGAGACGCGGATGATGCGATCGTTGCACCAGGCGCCGCCGCCTTTGGCACCGATATAGGTCTTGCCCATGATGGGGAAGTGAGCGACGCCGGCGACGGGTTCGCCGTCCTGTTCGAGACCGAGGAGGACGCCCCACTGGGCGTTGCCGCGGATGAAGTCGCGGGTGCCGTCGATAGGGTCAATGATCCAGGTGCGGCCGGAACGGGAGGGTTTGGAGACGCCTTCTTCGCCCATCTGGCCGTCGTCGGGGAAGGCCTCTTCGAGGGCGGCGGCGAGGAAGACCTCGGCCTCGCGGTCGGCGTTGGTGACGGGGGAGTCGTCGCTTTTGTCCTCCATCTCCACGCCCCGTTCAAAATGTTTCAAGGAGATATCCGCGCTCCGCGTCGCGATACGGCGAGCTACCGCCAGTTCCCGTTCGAAATTCATTCCCTTCCATTGTAACTGCGGGGGCATGTTAGCATGGCGTTCAATGACGAAACGGACGGTCTACTCCCTGCTTGAAGAGGCTGTGGCGGCGCATGGGGACGCGCCGGCGCTACATCAACCGGTGTCGACGAAGGAGGGGCGTGGCTACCGGACTTACAGTTGGGTGGAGTACCGGGACATCGCGCGGGAGATAGCCTGCGGGCTGCGTGCGGTGGGGATGGGGAACGGGGAGATTGTGGGGATCGGCTCGGAGACACGGGCGGAGTTCTACCTGGTGGACCTGGGGGTGATGGCGAACGGCTCGACAGCGGCGGCACTGTATGTGAACAGCCCGGCAGGGGAGCAGGTGGCGGCGCTGCGGCGGTGCGGGGCGAAGTTTGTGATTGTGGAAGACGCGAAGATGTACAAGGCGCTGCAGGAGGCGGGGGGCAGCGAGTTAGATGCGCGGTGGTGCGTGATGACGGGCGTGGTGGATGGGGTGATGACGCTGGAGGAGTTGCGCGGGCGCGGGCGGGCGGCGATGGAGGACGATGCGGAGTACTTTGACCGAATCCGGCTGAGCGTGATGCCGGAGCACCGGGCGATTCTGTATTTAACGTCTGGCGCGACGGGTGCGCCGAAGTTTGTGGAGGTGTCGCACGCGTCGCTGGTGGCCAATGTGGATATCGGGAAGAAGACGGTGGACCTGGGGCCGCATGACCGCGTGCTGGCGTTTCTGCCATCGGCACATATCGCGCAGCGCGTGGGGATTGAGCTGCTGCCGCTGGCGATCGGGATGGCGGTGCATTTCTCGGAGAGCCTGGCGCGGATGCCGCACGAGTTCAAGAGCGTGAAGCCGACGTTCTTCCTGGCGCCACCGCGTGTGTGGGAGCGCGTCTACGCGAGCGTGCGGACGGAGATTCAGAAGCGGGGCGGGGCGGCACAGAAGCTGTTCTATACGGCCATCGGGATGAGCGCGGACGCCGTGCGCATGCGCCATGCGGGCAAGGCGGTGCCATTTTGGATGAAGGCGCCGCTGGCGCTGTTCGACAAGCTGGTGTTCTCCAAGATCCGGGAACGGCTGGGCGGGGAGTTGACGTTTGCGGTGTCTGGTGCGGCGCCGCTGGCCAAGGAGTTGGCGCTGTTTTATGAAGCCATCGGCATGCCGCTGCATGAGGGCTTCGGGCTGACCGAGGGTGGAATTCTGACGCTGAACCTGCGGGGGAAGCAGAAGATCGGATCGATCGGGACGGCGTTTCCGGGGATCAAGCTGGAACTGGCCGAGGATGGGGAGTTGCTGGTGGGCGGGCCGACGCTGGCGATGGGATACTTCAACGATCCGCAGGCGACGGCGGAGGTGTTCCGGGACGGGTGGCTGTACACGGGGGACATCGCGACGATCGGCAAGGACGGGTATGTTTCGATTACGGGGCGGAAGAAGGAGATCATCGTCTCCTCGAACGGGAAGAAGATCTATCCGTCACGGGTGGAGGAGCTGTTCAAGACGGAGCCGCTGATTGCGCATATGGTTCTGGCGGGAGACAAGCAGCCGTTTATTTCGGCGCTGTTCACACTGAATCCGGCGGCAGCCGAGTTGTTGGAGGGGCAGAAGGGCAAGCCGCTCGCGGAGATTGCAGCGTCAACGGTGGTCCAGCAGGCCGTTCGGAAGGCGGTAAAGGCGGCGAACCGGGAACTGGCGTCCTATGAGCAGATCAAGAAGTTCCGGGTATTGCCTGGCGAGTTTTCGATCGACGGCGGGGAGTTGACGCCGACGATGAAGGTGCGGCGGTCCAAGGTACTGGAGAAGTATTCCGATATTGTGGCCGAGATCTACGCGAACGCTAATCTGGACGACTTACTCTGATCTCGCGGGCGTCGCCGCCGGCGTGGCGAATTTCGATGAGCCAGCGGTGGGGAGGCAGGAGCGGGGCAAACTTTTCGCCCCATTCGATCAGGACGCGGGCGGGGGCCTCGAAGATATCCTCGAGGCCGAGGGAGTAGAATTCGCGGGGTTCTTCCAGGCGGTAGAGGTCGATGTGGTAGACGGTGACGGGCTCGCCGTACTCGTGGATGAGCGTGAAGGTAGGGCTGGAGACTTCGTCGGGCTGTGCGGCGCCCCAGGCTTCGACGAGGCTCTTGGTGAGGGTCGTTTTGCCTGCGCCGAGGTTGCCGGTCAATTGGATGACGGCGGGCGAGGGAATCCAGGCGGCGATGTGCTGGGCGATGCGAGCCGTGTCGTCGAGGCTCTGGGAGTGCCAGAGGCGGGTCTCAGGCATGGGCGGACCGGAGAGCGGCCGGGAGGAATCGCAGCAGATCTGTGGCGATGACACTCAACTCGCCCAGTTCGGCGGCGGCGAGTTCACCGGCGCGGCCGTGGAGCCAGGCGGCGGCGATGACAGCGTCCGGATACCGCAGGGGGAGCTGGGCGGCGAGGCCGGCGATGAGGCCGGTGAGAATGTCGCCGCTGCCGGCGGTGGCCATGGCGGGAGTGCCGGTGGGGTTGATCCAGCAATCACCGGCGGAGTCGGCAACGATGGTGCGCTGGCCCTTGAGCAGGAGGGTGACGCCGAGGTGGCGGGCGAGACCGCAGGCGTCGGCGAGGCGGTCCTCGACGGGGCGGCCGAGGAGGCGCGCCATTTCACCGGGATGAGGGGTGAGGACGCGCGGTCCGGCGGCGCCCGGCCACTCGACACCGGCGAGGGCGTTGAGGCCGTCGGCATCGATGATGACGGGCTGCGGGCAGTCGGCCACGAGGCGGCGCACGAGGGCAACGGTCTGCGGGGCGGTGCCGAGGCCGGGCCCGATGGCGACGACCGTTTTGCCATGGAGCAGGACGGCGAGGTCCTGTTCGGCGATGGCGCCGGTGGGGGTTTCGGCGAGCGGGGCGACCATGAGTTCGGGGGCGTGGGCGGCAATGGCGGAAGCGGCGGAGGCGGCGGAGGCCACGGTGACGAGGCCGGCGCCGGAGCGGAGTGCGGCGAGGCCGGCCATGGCGGCGGCGCCGGGCTTGTCGCGGGCGCCCGCAATGACGAGGACGTGGCCGAAGTTACCCTTGTGGCTGGCGCGGAGGCGAGGTTCGAGGAGGTCGGCAAACAGGGCCGGCTCGATCCAGTTCCGCGGGATCGCATCGAGAAGCGTGTCCGGTGAGCCGATGCGTCCGACGGTGAGGTTGCCGACGCGGTCACAGTTGGGCGGCAGCGCGTGGCAGAGCTTGGGGGCGGTGAAGGTGACGGTGAAATCGGCGCGGGCGACGGGGGTTCCGGAGAGGCCGGAGTCGGAGGCCATGCCGCTGGGCAGATCGATGGCGCAAATCCTGGCGCCGGGGAAGCCGAAGGATAGTTCGATGATGAGCTCGGCGACGCGGCCGCGCGGGTCGCCTTCGATGCCGGTGCCGAGCAGGGCATCGATGATGAGGGTGGCGGCGCGGGCATCGTCGGGAACGGAGGCGTGGATGGACTCGAAGCCGGCGGCGCGGAGCATGGCGTAGTTGGCGGCGGCGTCGCCGCGAAGTTCGGAGTGGTCGGGGGCGAGGACAACGTCGAGGGAGGCGGGCCGGTGGAGGACGTGGAGGAGGCGGGCGAGGGCGAGGCCGTCGCCGCCGTTGTTGCCCTTGCCGCAGAAGATGAGGATGCGCTGTTCGCGGAGCGGGGCGCATTCGCGGGCCAGGACTTCGAGCACGCGGTGGGCGGCGTTCTCCATGAGGATGAGGCCGGGGATGCCGGACTCGATGGTAAGGCGATCGACCTCGCGCATTTCGGCGGCGGTGAGGATCTTCAAGCGGCGCGTTCCTCCATCATGACTTCCAACTTCTGCAGTTGAGCCGGTTCGCCCATGACGATCAGGTAGTCCCCGGCGGCGATCTCGGCATCGGCGGGGGGATTGAAGATCATCTGGCCGCCGCCCTTGCGGATGGCGAAAACGATAATGCCGAGTTCGCTGCGCAGCTGAGTCTGGCGAAGGGACTTCGAGACGTACTCGCTGCGCTCGGCAACCTGCACCTGTTCGATGCGGATATCGAGGCCCATGTGAGAGCCGGTGGTGAAGTCGATGAACTCATTGACGTGCGGCTTGAGCAGGGACTGGGAGAGGCGCTGTCCGGTGATGGCATAGGGAGCGAAGACAACGTCGGCGCCGGCGCGGCGGAGTTTGCGTTCTGAATCCTCCTCACTGACGCGTGTGGCGACGGGCAGCATGGGGTTGAGGGCCTTGGCGGTGAGGATCAGGTAGGTGTTGTCGGCGTCGGTGGACAGGGCGGCGATCAGGCCTCGCGCACGGTCGATGCCGACGTCCTTGAGGACTTCGTCGCGCGTGGAATCGGCGGCGACGGCGAGGAGGCCGCTCTGGATGGCGCGTTCGACGCGTTCCTCCTCGCGGTCGACGACGAGAATGGGCACGCCGGACTTTTTGAGTTCGTCGGCGGCGCTGCGCCCAACACGGCCGTAGCCGCAGACAATAAAGTGGGATTTCAGTTCTTCGATCATTCGGCGCGTCCGCCTTTTCTGGAAATATCCGCTCAACTCCAATTCGATCATGGCCTGCGTCAGCGCGCCGATTGCGACGAGCAGTGCGGCGACGGAGACGACGATGTAGACCATGTTGAAGATACGCCCGATGCCCTCGAGCGGCTTGATTTCGGTGTAGCCGATGGTGGTCATCGTGATGATGGCCATATAAATGGCGTCGAATAAGCCGTAACCGGCAATGGCGATGTAGCCGAGGGTCCCGAGAGCCAGCAGGAGGGCGATGGACACGACAATCTGTGCGATGCGTTTTTTGAAGCGTCTCCAATCCGCTTCGGCGCGCAGTTCAGGCATCAGACTCTCCGCAGGATCATCATGGTCATGTCGTCGGCCGTTTCCGGCGCAAAAGTCCACTGCTGGACGGCGGCGAAGACGTCGTTCAAGATCTCCTCATTGCTTTTGTGGGCCACGCGGCGGACGGTTTCGATGAGCCTGTCCTCGCCGAACATCTCCTCATACTCGTTTTCGGGCTCGGTGATGCCGTCGGTGTAGAGCAGCAGCAGGTCGCCTTTTTCGAGGGTGATGCGGCTGGTGTCGTACTGCGCGAAGGGGAAGACGCCGACGACCATGCCGTTGACGTCCAGGCGGCGTACTTCGGCGCCGCGCAGGAGGATGGGAGGGAGGTGGCCGGCGTTGGTACAGATCAGTTCGCTGGTCCGCTCGTCGAAGATGGAAAAGAAGAAGGTGGCGTACTTCTCGGTGGTGGTGTTGGCTTCCAGGTGCTTGTTGATCTGGGAGACGATGATGGCAGGGTCGACATCGACGTGGCCTTCCTGGGCGGCTCGGAGTTGGGCGCGCATGGCGGACTGGATGTTGGCCATGAGAATGGCGGCGCTGATGCCCTTGCCGGCGACGTCGCCCAAGGCGATGGCGCAGTGGTGTTCGTCGATCTTCTGATAGTCGTAGTAGTCGCCGGAGACGCTCTTGGCGGGATCGAGCTTGGCGGTGATCTGAAGTCCTTCGACGCGGGGAACGGTGCGGGGGTAGAGCTGGGTCTGGACTTCCTGGGCGATGTCGAGGTCGGCCTGGAGGCGCTCCTTTTCCTGGGCGACTTTGAGGAGGCGGCCGAGCTTTTCGATCATGGTGTTGTAGCTGGCGCCGAGTGCGGCCATCTGATCGTTGCCTTTTATTGGAATGCGATAGGAGAAGTCGCCGTCCTGCACGCGGAGCGTGCTTTCGTAGAGATAGTGAACGGCGCGGGTCATGGTGCGGGTGATGGAGATGCCGATGGCGAGGGCGATGAGTTCGACGACGAGGAAGGCGGCGGCGACGCCGTAGAAGAGATTGATGAGCCAGGGCTGGTCCCAGTCGGCCTCCTGCGAGAAGATGACGCGAAAGACCTGGGAAATGCGAGTGTGGACTCCGAGAACCGCTTTGCGACCGCCCGCCTGTTCCCAGATGTAGATATTGATGGGCATGCCCCAGAGGACCTGGAAGTCAAAGAAGTTGACGGCGGGGGCAAGCGACTGGGTATTCAGAAAGGTGTTGGCGCCGACGGATCCCTGGCGGGACAATTGCAATTTGGCGCGGCCCTTGGCCTCCGGGCCGGCCATGTTGACGAGGGTGATTTCGCCGAGATTTGGAATCAGATTCTGGAGGTACTCCTTTTCGATAGGGACGAGGAAGGAGACCTGCCGGGAGCCGCTGTGAAGGTGAACGCCGGAGAAGAGGACGCCATCGATTGCGGTGGCGCTGGCGAATTCTGCGGATGGTTCGGAGGGGTGCTGCAGAGTCGATTCGGCGGGGAAACGGAGGATTTCCTTCGACGCATCGGTAATGAGAATCCGGATACCGGGAAAGCGGTCGCCGAGGAAGCCGAGGAGGCGCCGGGGCGGGGTCTCCGGGCTCTGCTCGATGGTGCGGAGGACGGCCGAAGCGCTGCCGCGCAGTGCGTTCAAATCCTGTTGGTACTGCTGGGCGACCAGGTAGACGGCGACCTGGCCAGCAAGCGCCCAGGCGCCGAAGAGGGCTAGTATGCCGAGCAGGAAAACGGGAACGACGGCAATGAAGACATAGCTCAACAGCAGGCGATTGCGAAGGCGCCAGATGGCGATGCGAACGGCGCGGCGGAGCCACCGGGCGGCGACCCAGGTGGCGAAGAGGAACAGGAGCAGACCGCTGAGGGGGACGAGTGCGGACTCGGGGAGAAAATACGATACGGATAAGTAAAGGAATAGGAACGCGAGCGCGGCGTACTCGGGCCAGCCGACGAGGGTGCGCGACGGCGCGGGGCCGGAGGGCGGGGGGACGGGTTGCGGTTTGTCGGCTGGTCGGGTCACTCGTTTCGCGTATGGGCGATGCCCGGGGCGATATCGGCATCGGCCATGTCCTCGGGGCTCAGATAAAGGCGCGTGAGTCCGTCGCGGAGGAGGGTGAAGGCGGTGTCGGGGTCGTCGGCGAACTGAAAGATGTTGAGGTCCTCCGGCGAGATCATGCCGTGTTTGGCGAGCGCCTCAAAGTTGAAGATCTCCTGCCAGAACGTTGTGCCGTAGAGGATGACGATGATCTCCTTGTGCAGTTTGCGGGTCTGGACGAGCGTGAGGATTTCAAAGAGCTCGTCCATGGTGCCGAAGCCTCCTGGAAAGACGACGAGGGCCTTGGCGAGGTAGGCGAACCAGAACTTGCGGAGGAAGAAGTAGCCGAACTCGAGCGAGAGTTCGGGGGAGATGTAGGGATTGGGCGCCTGTTCAAAGGGGAGGCGGATGTTGAGGCCGATGGTCTTGCCGCCGGCTTCGGAGGCGCCGCGGTTGGCGGCTTCCATAATGCCGGGGCCGCCGCCGGTGGAGACGACGAAGCGGCGGTTGGTGTGGGGCAGGGAATCGCTCCACTCGGTGACCTTGGCGGCGAGGACGCGGGCGGCCTCGTAGTACTCGCTCAGGGCGCCTTCAGTCTGGATGCGGGCGGAGCCGAAGAAGGCGACGGTATCGCGGATGCGATGCTTGCGGAAGACGGAGAGCGGCTTGAGGTACTCGCTCAGCATGCGGACGCTGCGAGCGTCGGGGGAGTGGAGAAACTCGGCGTCTTCGAAGGCGAGCGGGGGACGGAGGATATGGTCATTCATTACTTGTCTCCGGCTTCGAGTTCGGCGACGCGTTTTTCGAGTTCGCGGATGGTGCGTAACATGTCGGGCAGTTTCTGGAAGGCGGTGATGGCGCGGAGCCATAACTTGGCGTCGAAGGCGGGAGAGCCGGACATGAGGGCGCCGGCGGGTACGTCGCCGCCGATGCCACTCTGCGCATAAATGACGGCGTTGTCGTTGATGGTGAGATGGCCGCTGATGCCGACCTGGCCGGCGAGCAGGACGTTCTTCTTGAGAATTGAACTGCCGGCGAGGCCGGCCTGGGAGCAGATGATGTTGTCCGGGCCGACGACGCTGGCATGGCCGACCTGGACGAGATTATCAATTTTGGCTCCCCGTTCGACGCGGGTTTCGCCGACGGTAGCGCGGTCAATGGCGGTGAGGGATTGGATCTCGACATCGTCCTCAATGACGGCGATGCCGGACTGCACGATTTTGTAGTGGGTACCGGCTTTAGTTTTGGCGAAGCCGAAGCCATCGCCTCCGATAACGGCGGCGTTCTGCAGGATGACACGGTGGCCGACGCGGCAGAATTCGCGGACGACGGAGTGGGCATGTGCCAGGAAGTCGTCGCCGATGACGGCGCCTTCATAGATGACGGCGTGGGGATAGAGCACGCAGCGTGCGCCGATCTTAACGCGGGGGCCGACGTAGGCGAATGGCGCGATGGAAGCTCCCTCGCCGATCTCGGCCGAGGGGTCCACGAAGGCCAGCGGATGGATGCCGGGTTCGGGGCGTGGGGGTTGGTAGAAGAGCTCGAGCGCGCGGGCAAAGTCGTGATAGGGATTGGCGCTGACGAGCGAGGCGATGGGGTGATCCGCCACGGGTTGGGAAACGAGGATTGCCGACCCCCGGGTGTTCTTCACTTTGGGCGCGTATTTGGGGTTGGCCAAGAAGGTGAGTTGTCCGGGCCCGGCGTGTTCCATGCCGGTAACCCCGCAAATTTCCACGTCCGGATCGCCGTGGAGTTCCACTCCGAGCCGTTGCGCTAGTTCGCCGAGTCTCATCTGGGTACACTGTTAGTATGCGACACTCGACGCGGTGGCTCGCAGTGTTGATTCTGTCCGCCGCGATCGCCAGCGGATGGCAGACGCCACCGCGGCCCAGGCCTACAAATACGAAACCGCAGTCGGAACTGGAGCGCGCCGTGGACGAGTTCAAGGTGCTGTCGCGGGACCTGGGACTGCGCGCGGACTCGCCCGTGAAGCGCGCCAAGGGAACGGGGCAGCGGCCGGAATGGCACGGGCGGTTGTTTGAGAATTTCCGCAATGACAAGCTAGATGCGACGCCGCATGAGGTGGTGCAGCGCGGGGGCGACCGCAATATTCTGCGCCGGAATCAGTTCGGGTTCAATGTGGGCGGTCCGGTGGTGATTCCGAAGCTCTACGACGGGTCGCGGAAGACGTTTTTCAACGTATCGTATGAAGGGGTCCGGGAGCGGATCGGACGATCGTTCCTGCGGACCATTGCGATTCCGGAGGAGCGGACGGGTGATTTTTCGCGCACGGTGGACAGCGCGGGGGCGCCGCTGGCGGTGTACGATCCGGATTCGACGCGCGTCAATCCGGACTTCGATGCCAACGCGCCCGTGACGACGGAGAACCTGCAGTATGTCCGCAGTCCGTTCCCGGGGAACCAGATTCCGACGGCGCGGCTGGACCCGGTGGCGATGCGGGCGGTTGGTTTTTATCCACTGCCGAACTCCGATGCCGGGCCGTTTTTCCGGAACAACTATTTCGTGTTCTCGCCGGAATCGAATGAAGCGAACGGGATGATCTTCAAAGTGGACCATGCGCTGACCGAGCGCCACCGGTTGACGTTCAACGGGAACTTCACGAACGGCGCCGCGATTTCGCCGCGGTACTTTGACACGATTGCCGATGCCAACAACAACGACCGGAACTACTCGGCGCGCCGCGGGGTGATCGATTGGACCTTTACGAAGAGTGCGTCGACGATCCACACATTGACCTACGATGTGCATTCCGACCGGAGCGTGAACGGGCGGCCGGGGCAGGAGAACGCGCTGGAAGAGATTGGCCTTCGGGGGCCGCTGCGGGACGCGTTTCCGGTGTTTCGGTTTTCGACGTATCTGGGAATGGGCCGCAACAACCCGCGCTACGAGAGCTCGCACAACTATTTCTACCTGACCGATTCGATTTCGACGCGGCGGGGCAAGCACCGGCTGCGGGGTGTGTTCCAGTACCGGCGGTATCAGGTGAATGCGTACCTGCCGGCGAATCCGGCGGGGTTCTTTCAGTTCGGCCCGTCGATTACGTCGCTGCCGGGTATTGTGAACACGGGCCATCCGTTTGCGAGCTTTCTTCTGGGGTTGTCGGAATCTGCCAGCGCGACGGTGGTGGATAATCCATCGTATTGGCGATCGCGCTACTTCCGGTTGAGCGCTGCCGACAGTTATGAGTATGCGCGGAACCTGACGTTTAACTTCAATTTTGCGACAGAGATTTCGGTCCCGCGGGTGGAGAAGTTCGACCGGTTTGCGAGTGTGGATCTGGGGGCGACGAACCCGGCGAACGGATTGCCGGGCGCGCTGGTGTTTGCGAATCGAGACGGCCGGGGCCGGGCGTTGCAGCCGGTGCGGATCCGGCCCGAGGCGAGTTTCAGCTTAGCCTGGAATCCTCGCGGCAATGCGAAGAGCGTGGTGCGGCTTTCCTACGGGCTGAGTTTCTCGACCATTCCGGTGTATACAACGCAATGGGCGTCGCAGGGTTTCATCGGAGTACCGACGTTCGTATCGCCAAACATTCAGCTGCAGCCGGCGCTGCGACTGGGCGCGGGGATGCCGCCGTTGGCGAATCCGCTGCCTGACCTGCGGGGGGATGCGGCCAACTTCACGGTGGCCGATCTGGTGGACTTCTCGGGCCGCGTGCCGATGTATCAGTCGGCGGGACTGTCGTTCGAGCGGGAGATTCCCGGGCAGGCGATTGTCAGTGTGAGCCTGGGCCATGCGCGGGGCCAGCGGCTGTTCCTGTCGAACTCGGGCGCCAATCCAAACGCGATTCCGCTGTCTTTCCTGGAGTACCGCGACGCGCTCAACAATGAGAATTTCCGCAGGTCCATCCGCCCATTCCCGCAGTATCAGCGATTCGATGTGCACTCGTCTTGGCCGATCGGGAACTACAAGCGGAACGCGGCGGTGTTCCGGGTGGAGAAACGTTCCACTGGCGGGCTGACCGTGAATTCGACGTACGAGTTTTCCAAACAGATGGATGACTACTCGGGCCCTTACGGCATTCAGGACTTCTATAACCGGCAGAACGAGTGGTCTCTGACGTCGTCGAACAATCCGCACCGCGTATCGCTCAGTTTCTCGTATGAACTGCCGTTTGGCTCGAAGAAGACGCTGCTGACCTACAGCGACTGGCGGCGGTACCTGGTGGACGGGTGGACGGTAAGCGGCATCAGTTCTCTGCAGAGCGGGGAACCGGTGGCGCTGCGGCCGCAGTTCAACAACACGGGTGGGGTGGTGGATTCGCTGCGGGTCAATCTGGTTCCGGGGGTGAATCCGCAGGTCTCCAAGCCCGGGCCCGATATGTGGTTCAACCCGGCGGCGTTCGACCAGCCGCCGGATTTTACGCTCGGCAACGGGCCGCGGACGCATCCGCAGATACTGAATCCGGGCGGGCAGAACCACGATATCTCCGTGACAAAACGGTTTGCGGTGACGACGGAGCGGGTGGTGGAATTGACGGCAACGGGCTTTAATTTCATCAACCGGGGGAACTGGGCGGACCCGGATCCGATGATCGGGCCGGCGTCGGCACCGAACGTGAATGCGGGAAAAATCATCGGATCGATCGGCGGGCGCGTCATACAGGTAGGGATGCGATTGAGTTTCTGATGTACAAAGCAGTTGCACTGTTGATGATGCCGACGCTGCTGGCCAGCGCCGCCGATGTGAGGAGGCCCGCGCGCACGACGCTGCGGGTGGTGGCGCCGGAGCAGAATCCGCCGCTGGAGGGTTCGGCGTTCAAGGCGACGCTGGACGGGAACCCGGCGAAAGTGCTGCGAGTGCGCGGGCCGCAGGACGATCTTGTGCTGCTGGTGGTGCTGGACCTGACGGGCGACCTGACGCTGATTGACCCCGCGCGAACGGCGCTTGCCGAGCAGTTCAAGCAGCTTCCGGCGAATAACTGGATCGGCGTGCTGAAGGCGCAGGATGTGCTGCAGGTGCTGTCCGACCCGGGGCCTGACCGGGAGAAGGCGATTGCGGCGATCAACGAGTATGCGCCGGCGGGGAAGGCGGGAATGTTGACGACGGTGGAATCTGCCGTGGCGCTGGGGGACGGTTTGTTGAACCGGGCGAATGTGCGGGTGGCGGTACTCTACATCACGGACTCGAACATCTACAACTACCGGGAAGATTTCACGAATCCGGTGATCAACGCCACGGACTCGCGGGACCTGAGCCGGCGGTTTCCGGATCAACTGATCCGGGAGCGGATGCAGAAACTGGGCGATTCGCTGGCGGCGGCGGAGACGCCGCTTTACTTCGTTCATCTGAACTACTTTTCCGATACAATCAACGAGGCTTATCAGCGCGGCCTGCTGCAGGTGGCGGGCGACAGCGGCGGGCTTGGGGCGTTCTGCCGCAGCCGCGGGGAGATCCCGGACGCTGTTGCGCGTGTGGTCTCGGCAGCCGCGTCGCACTGGAGCGTAGCCGTGGAGTTGCGGCCAACCAAGTCCCGAACCGCGAGCGTCGACCTACTCAACGGGGATCGCGACGTCCCCAATCGCGCCCGATTTGCCCTTCGAAAGTGAGCTCATGCCATGCGCCGGATTGTTCCCGTTCTGCTCCTGTTGCCCGCCGCCGCGATATCGGTCTTCTGGTGGCGCGCCGAGGATGCGCGGCGCGCAGCGGAGGAGCGCATGGCGGCGCTGGAGACAGAGGTGGCACAGTTGAAGGCCGCGGCGCCGTCCGTTCCCGCGCCGGCGCAGAGTGAGGACGACCCACCGGATGCGAAGCAGCCGAAGGTGGCTCCGGCGCCAGCCGGCACGGACCCTGCGCCGTATCTGCGAACGATTGAGGAGTTGCGCGAGCAGGGGCGGGAGCTTTCCAGGGAGATCAGTGCGGCGCGGGACGCGGCGGCGGCGGCCGAGGCGCGGCTGACGGAGGCGGCCGGAGAGATTGCCAAGGGAAGGGCGGAGGCGGCCGAGTTGCGGGAGGATCTGCAGGCGGCGAAGCGGCTGGCGGCGGTGGTACAGGCGGAGTTGACCGCCAAGAACGACCGGATTGTGCGCGTGGAGACGAACGAGCGGTTGATGCAGGAGCGGCTATCGCGCGCGGAGGCATCCGTTGCGAAGGCGTCGGCGGCGGGCAAGGAGATAGAAGACCTGAACCGGCGGCGGGAGGCATCGATCACGACGCTGGTGCGGCGGATTCGGGAAGTCAGCGACCTTTATCGTAACTTCACGCTGAATGCGCAGACGCATGAGACGCCTGCGACGGGCGGGCTCCAGGCTGGCGACCTGTCGCGAATTCAGTCGGCGATTCAGCAGGCCGAGGATGACCTGCGGCAGTTGCAGACGCTCAATGCGCGCGCAGCGCAGCTGGCACGGGCCAAGTAGCGCTCAGGCGTTGGCCTTCTTTTCACATTCGTTGGAGCAGAAGAACACGCTCTTGGGACCGGCGCCGTAGCGGATCATGGCGCTTTCCGGCTTATAGGTGCCGCAGGTGACGCACTTGCGGAGAGTGGTATCGGCCGAAGCCTGCTTCGGGTTTTCCTTCGTCTGCCCGTCGCCACCGGTGGCGGCTGTGACCTCGTCTACCAGCGCCTTCTGGATAATTCCCCACACGGCCCGGACGAAACTGAGCACGAAGAGGGAGACGAGGATTCCGATGATGTAACGCAACATGGCCTCTCAAAAAAGAAAAAGGGCGTCCACCGGAGGCGGACGCCCTTCGTGGTGCGTGCTTACTTCTTCCCTTTGGTAGAGCCCTTCTTCGGAGCGGGCGCGTTGGGGTTGCGGTACTCGGTGGCGACGGCGGAGCCGACCGCGGTCAACATCCCCTTGGCGGCGTCTGCAAAGGGACCATCCGGCTTCAACTCCAGGTACTTCTGGAAGGCTTCGGTGGTGCCAGCGACGGGAACCGTCTTGCCATCGGCGGTGATGGAGGCCTTGCTGAAGAGGTAGAGGCCGTACTGGTAGTGGGCGTCGGCGTAGTTAGGGTCGGCTTCAATGGCCTTCTTGAAGGCGATGGAAGCCGGTTCCAACTGGTTGACGTTGGTGAGGATGGCGCCGAGGTTGTAGTAGTAGCGGCCGGCGTTGGGGGGATCGAGCTGGGCGGCCTTGTCGAGCTCGGCCTGCGCTTCGGGGTACTTCTTGGCCTTTGCGAGGGCGAGGGCGAAGTTGTTGTGCATGCCGGCGTCATCAGGCTTCAGTTCGAGGGCCTTGGTATAGCTGTCCATGCCCTTCTGGAGTTCGGCGATCTGCTCTTCGCCGGTCTTGGTGCCGGCGAACGCCACGTGGGCTTCAGCCTTGTTGGCCCAGATAACGACCTGCTTGGGGTCAAGGCCGGCGGCCTTATCGAACGCTTCGATGGAGGCGGGGAAGTTCTTGTTCTTCAGATTCTCCATACCGGCGTTGAAAGCGTCGTTGAGTTCCTTGTTCTTGGCGAGCGCCGCGGCGCGTTCCTTTGCCGCTTTTTCGAGGGCTTCGCGCTGTTCCTTGGTCATTTCGCGAGAGATTTCCTCGGTGACCTGACCGGTCTGGGCGGCCTGTTCCATGGCCTTGCGCTGGGCGGCGATGCGGGAAAGATCAAAGTTTACCGGGAGCGGGTCGCCGAGACGGGTGCGGACGCCGCGGACCGAGTCCACCACCTTGCCGTCGACTTCGCAGGAGATGTCATAGGTGCCGAGAGGCAACCCGGCATGGAACCACTGACCCTTCTTGTTGGTCTTAACCTTATAGTTCCCCTTGATGTCCTTCCGCTCCAGTTTGATGAGGGCGTCCTTCAACGGCTTGCCGTCCTCGCCCTTTACTTCGCCTTCCAGCGATGCCGTCTGCGCGAACGCTCCAAACGTGAACAGGGCCGCCAGGGCGGTTAAACTCGCGAATTTTTTCAGTGTTTTCATTTCCATCTCCAACGCGGGTGAATCTTTGCCAATACCGAGGATACTATACTCGTCCCTTCTCTACAGATGCCGCGGCGTTTCCGAACGTTACGCGGGGGGTGTTGTACCATCGGGAAGGAATCTGTTCGGACGAATGCGAATTGTTGCGCTTCCGGCCGCCTTCGCCGCTATGGCCTGGGCTGGGCCGGCTCTTCTCACCCAGGGCCAGGAGGCCTACGCCGGGCGGGACTTCCGCCGGGCTACGGAAATTCTGGAGAAGGCGGCGCGGCAGGAGCCGGACAACGCGCTGGTGCAGTTGTGGCTGGGCCGGGCCTACGGGCGGCGCGCGGAGAACAGCCTGCCGTTCAACGCACCGCGGTACGCGTCCCGCGCGCGCCAGCATTTTGAGAGAGCCGTGGCGCTGGACCGGGCGAATTCGGAGGCGTTGAGCGACCTGATGGAGTACTACATACAGGCGCCGGGCTTCCTGGGCGGGGGGCTCGATAAGGCGGAAGGGTTGGTGGAGAAGTTCCGGGCGATCGGGCCGGCGGCGGGTGAGGGGGCGATGGCGCGAATTGCCGAGGCGCGCAAAGATCTT
>CAZWDD010000036.1:0-26467 GCA_964632345.1 uncultured Solibacteraceae bacterium
GCCTGCTCATCCCCGCAGAAGGCGCAACGGCACGCCCCTTCCCGGCCCCCGCATCGCTGGCGCCCTACTCCCGGCTCGTGCTCCACCGCGGCTCCCTGTCCCACGCCGCCAACGGCGTCAGCGGCGTCGACGACGGCCAGACCGGGGGCCTCGGCACCACTCTTCTCTCCTGACGCCAGGAAGCAGCCGTGCCTACGCCGCGCCTCCTCATCGCCGAAGCAATGGCCATGACCGTACTCGCGCGGGCGGCCACTGCACTCCTGCCATTTCCGCTGCTCCTGCGTCTGATCGTCCGCGTCGCCGCCGCGCCGGGCGCTGATGCGCAGGACATCGCCCACATCTGTTACGCCGTTTCCCGCATCGCTCACTGGCCCGTCCGGTGGGCCGTCTGCCTCCCGCAGGCGCTGGCCGCCCACTGGATGCTCGCCCGCCGGGCCATCCCAAGCCAGATTCAATTCGGCGTTAGCTCCCGTTCCGGCGCACTCTCCTCGCACGCCTGGCTGGTGTGCGCCGGCCGCCATGTCCTGGGCCATCGCGCTGGCCTCACCTATCAACCCGTCTTCGCATTCCCGCCGCAGAAAGCTGTCTGATATGTCTGCCATTTGGGGCCTCTGGCAACACGGCGCGTCGCCGGACACCTCGTCCGGGCTTGCCCGCATGACCGCGGCCCTCCACATCTTCGGCCCCACGGCCTGCTGGCAGGCCCCGCATATCGCGCTCGGCCGCGCCATCGCCCTTACGCTGCCGGAGGATGCCGGCGACGCCCAGCCGCTCCATTTGCCCAATGGGGACACGCTGGTCGCCTCGGTGCGGCTCGACGACCGCCATTCGCTCGCCGCACAACTCGGTTGCCCCCCGCACGTCCCGGATTCCGAGTTGCTTGCCGCCGCCTGGCTCCGCTGGGGCGCCGACACGCCATCTCACCTCACCGGCGACTTCGCCTTCGCCGTCTGGCAACCCCGCCTCCAAAGGCTCTTCTGCGCTCGCGACCATCTTGGCATCCGCTCGCTCTTCTACACCGCCACGCCCACGCTCTTCGCCTTTGCCACGCTGCCGCGCGCGCTGCCGGTCCCCCGCGCGCTCAACCCGGATTCGCTGGCCGCCTCGCTCGCCTATTTCCCGGAACCCCCGCAGGGAACTGTCTTCCGCAATGTGTTCCGCCTCCCCTCGGGCCACTCGTTGACGGCTTCGCCGGAAGGCGTCCGGATAACCCGTTACTGGCGGCCGGAGGACGCACCGGCCATCCGCCTGCCGAGTGACGAAGCCTACGCCGAGGCCTTCCGCGACGCCCTCGACACGGCCGTCACCGACCGCCTGCGCGCGAGCGGCCCCGTTGGCGCCATGCTCTCCGGCGGCTTCGACTCCGGCGCCGTCACCTCCTCGGCAGCCATGCTACTCGCTGCCCGCGGCCTTCCCCTGCCCGCCTTCACCGGCGTTCCCGATCCCTCCTTCGCCGGACCGGTACCGCCGGACCGCTTTGGCGACGAGTCCCGCCACGCAGCCGCCGTCGCGGCCCTCTACCCCAACATCCATCACTCCTTCGTCACGCCGCTCGCGCAGTTCCCGCTGGAGCTTACCGCGGATCACTTCGCCCGCGTGGATGCGCCGGGCGGATCGCTGACGATCGCACCCTCAGCCGCCGCCATGTCTGCCGCGCACCGCGCCGCCGGCGTGCGCGTCATCCTCAATGGCGTGCTCGGCAACCTGACCATCAGCTATAACGGCCTCCCGCTCATTCCGCAGTTGGCCCGCCAGGGCCACTGGCTGCGCTGGTTCCGCGAATCGCGCGCGCTGACCCGCCGCGCCCACTTCCGCTGGCCCGGCGTGTGCGCGCTATCGTTCGGACCGCAAGCGCCTCCGTTCCTGTGGCGGTGGGTGCAGCGGCGGCGCTCCGGCGCCGGCTCCGGCCTTTCGCGCTACGCGCTGCTGCACCCTCGCTACTTCGCCACCCGCCGCCTCCACGAACTGGCCGCGGAGCGGGGCTTCGACCCGTTCTGCCGCCCGCCCGCCGACGGCCGCCGCTTCCGCATCCAGCTGCTCACACAGCGCAACAACGCCATCCACAACGCCGCCGCCGAGTACCGCGATCCGACGGGCGACAAGCGGCTCATCGAGTTCTGCCTGGGTGTTCCCGAGGAGCAGTTCCTGCGCAACGGCACTACGAAGTATCTGCTGCGGAACGCGCTGCGGGACCGGCTGCCGCCCATCGTGCGGAACGAATGGCGGAAGGGCTTATGCGGCGCGGACTGGCATCTGCGTGTGGCCCCCTACCGCGACCGCTTCCGCGAGACGCTTGACGACATCGCGCGCTCCCCGCTGGCCGGTGATATTCTCGACCTCCCCCGTCTCCGCACCCTGCTGGACCGCTGGCCCGCGCAGTGGTCCTCGCCAGCCATCCACACCGAGTACGGCATGGGCTTCTGCCATGCCATCCACACCGGCGCCTTCATCCGCTGGGTCGAAAGGGAAACGTCATGATTGCTGCCCGCACCGCGCCTGCGCCCGCCGCCTTTGCGTATCGAATCTGCGGCCTCCACCTTGCTTCATCGATCGAGCTGCCCTCGGGCGCTCCGGTGCCGGGCGAGGCGGGCCCGGCCGATGTCCACATCATGGCCGGGCGCGTCCCGCTGACGCTCTCCGGCGCCGACTACCGTGGCCCGAACTGGGAGACCTCCGCCACGGACATCCTGTTGCGCATTCCCTCACTGGCACGGCTGCGGATGCACGAAGGGCGGGAGGTGAGCTATGAGCTGGCGGCGGGAGCGAATGAGTCGGCACTGCCGCTGTTTCTGACCGGTTCGGCGCTCGGAGCGCTGCTGCATCAGCGAGGTGAGTATGTGTTGCACGCCTCGGCGGTGGCCGTCGATGGCGGCGCGGTGGTGTTCTGCGGCCAGTCGGGGGCGGGCAAGTCGTCCCTGGTGGCCGCGCTTTGCGCGGCGGGTTTCCCGCTGGTCTCCGACGACGTGTGCCGCATCCACTTTGGGCGGGGGGAGCCGGCAGTGATCCCCGATGGCCGGCGGCTGAAGCTGTGGCGGGACACGATCAGCCACCTGGGACTGGCGCCGCTGCGGCGCGGGCAGATCCGGCCGGGCATCGACAAGTATTGGGTGGAGGCGCCCACGCCCGCCGCAGGCGCGCCGCTGCCGCTGCGAGCGGTGTACTTCCTGCAGCCGGGCGAGAGTCTTTCGCTGAACCGGCAGCCGCTGGTGAACGCCGTGGAGCACCTCCGCTCCTATGCCTACCGTCCGCGCCTGGTGAAGGCGCTGGGGCAGGAGGCACTGTGGCTGAACCGTTCGGCGGTGATTGCGGCGCAGGTTCCGGTGCTGCGGTTCGAGCGGCCGTGGGAGCTGCAGCAGTTGCCCGCGAGCCTGGCCGAGCTGCGCGACCACTGGAGCCGGCTATGAAGCCGGGCACAACGTGGTTGGCGTCCTACCCGAAGTCCGGGAACACGTGGCTGCGCGTGCTGCTGGCGAACTGGCATTCGGCTTCCGGCGAGCCGGCCGACATCAACGAACTGGGCCCGCTGGAGTGGTCGCCGAACAATCCGGCGCGCTTCGCCTCGGCGACGCTGCTGGCGGCGGACGAGCTGTCAACGGGGGAGATTGAAGCGCTGCGCGGCGAGACGAACCGGCTGCTGGCGGGCGAGATGGAGGGCACGGCGGTGGTGAAGGTCCATAACGCCTACACGGCGGCGTTCGGCGCGGGTGTGGCGCGCGGGGCGATCTATGTGGTCCGCGATCCGCGGGATGTGGCGCCATCACTGGCGGCACATCTGGGCGTGACGCTGGACGAGGCGATTGCGACGTTAAACTCGACGGGGGCGATGCTAGGCCGGTCGGCCGGCAGACACCGGCGGCAGTTGCCGCAACCGCTGGGCGACTGGTCCGGGCACGTGCGGGGATGGCTGGAGGAGTGCGACGTACCGGTGCACGTGGTGCGGTATGAAGATCTGCCGGGGGCGTTTGGCGGGGTGCTCCAGTTCCTGGGGGAGGCGCCCGACCCGGAGCGGCTGGAGCGGGCGATCCGGCACTCACGGCTGGAGGAGCTGCAGCGGCAGGAGGCGGCGCACGGGTTCAAGGAGCGGCAGAGCGAGGCGGCGTTCTTCCGGCAGGGGCAGGCGGGGGCGTGGCGCCGGACGCTTCGACCGGAGCAGGTGGAGCGGATTGAGGCAGCGCATGGCGCGATGATGCGGCGTTTCGGGTATCTGGCTTCGCAGGCGGCGGGCGCGTAGGGTTGCGGCAGGGCGAGGTGAGTACTTCGGCCGGTGCGGCGCAGCGAGATGGCGGCCGGGACGCGGGGCTGGCCGTTGGCGCGGGAGGGAGGGTTGTACACTTTCAGGCATGAGCCTTGTCTGGGCGATTCGCCTCACGCTACTTTCCCTGTTTGCCTGTGCCGCCGCGTTGACGCAGGTGCGTCCGCCGTGGGAGGCGGGCAAGCCGCGGTGGTACAAGGGCAACCTGCACACGCACACGGTGAACAGCGACGGGGACTCGACGCCGCATGAGGTGGCGACGTGGTACCGGGAGCATGGCTACCAGTTCCTGGCGCTGACGGACCACAACCACCTGACCGAGATTGCCGCGCTGAACGCGATCCACGGGGCGCGGGAGAAGTTTCTGATCATCCCGGCCGAAGAGGTGACGGACCAGTACCTGAAGAAGCCGATCCACATCAACGCGATCAACCTGGAGCGCGAGGTGCAGGCGCAGCATGGCGACTCGGTGGCGGCGACGATCCAGCGGAACGTGGAGGCGATCCGGGGGGCGAAGGGCCTGCCGTCGGTGAACCATCCGAACTTCCACTGGGCGATCACGGCGCGGGACATGATGGGGATCAAGGGACTGAAGCTGTTCGAGGTGTACAACGGGCACCCGACGGTGAACAACCAGGGCGGGGGCGGGGCGCCGTCGCTCGACCAGATGTGGGACGAGCTGCTGACGGGTGGGCAGCAGTTGTACGGCATCGGCGTGGACGACGCGCACGTTTTCAAGCGCATGGGGATGGAGTATTCGAACCCCGGGCGCGGATGGGTGGTGGTGCGGGCGCCGGCGCTGACGGCGGCGGCGATCACCGAGGCGCTGGAGAAGGGCGATTTCTATTCGAGCTCCGGGGTGAACCTGCTGGATGTGCAGGCGACGGGGAGCGAGTACCGGATTGAGATCAACGCGCGGGCGCAGGAGAAGTTCACGACGACGTTCATCGGCGCCGGCGGGAAGGTACTGGCGACGAGCTTTGAAACGATCCCGGTGTACCGGTACAAGGGGGACGAGAAGTACGTGCGGGCACGGATTGACTCGTCGTTCGGGCTATCGGCGTGGACGCAGCCGGTATTCCGCCGTTAGAGGTGGGACCGTCCGACATGCGGTCTTTTGTTTTCAATTACTTCTGGGACGGTCCTGCGTTTTTTTGTGTGGGGCTCGGGCCGGCGGCGGACGGGGGATTCCCTCACGCCCAGAGGATGGCACGGGGGCAAGGGGAAGGGGGGGATTTGGAGGTTGAGCGGGGGCGGGTAAGTGATTGATGGGCAGTTGGTTAGGGGTCTGGCGCGAAATTTGGGAGGGTTGTGAATCCCCCCGCGACTTTGGGGTTAGCCAAATGTATACTTTTGTTCATGCGAAACCTCATCGTCCTGGCCGTACTATTCGCAGCCCACGTTGCCTCGCAAACCTTTAACAACGGTACCTTCGTCGGTACCGTCACTGACCCTACCGGCGCCGCCGTGCCCGGAGCTACCGTTCGCGTGTCACGCGAGAACCCTGCATTCCGGCGAGAAGTCACAACGGATGACGCCGGCAACTATCTGATCCAGCAGGTGCCGCCCGGGGCGTACCGGCTGACGTTTGAAAAGAACGGCTTCCAGAAGACCGAGAACCTGGACGCCAATTTGTCCGCTGCGCAGACGGTGCGGATCGATGCGCGGCTGACGGTGGGCTCGGTGTCGGAGACGATTCAGGTGGAAACGCGGGCAGCGCAGGTGGATACGGCGACGGCGAACATCGGCTCGACGGTCTACGGGACGCAGGTGCAGGAGCTGGCGCTGAACACGCGGAGCTTCACGCAGCTGATGACGCTGCAGCCGGGCGTGTCCTCGACACAGGCGCAGCAGCCGGGGTTCGGATCGAACACGGGCGTGCCGTTCTCGTTTTCGGGCGGGCAGACGTCGGCGAACAACTGGACGCTGGACGGGGGACGGAACATTGACACTTTCAACGGCAACAATCTGGCGATGGTGAACCTGGACGCGATTGCGGAGGTGCGGATTGAGCGCAACGCGTATACGTCGGAATACGGGCGGAACGGGGGCGCGCAGGTGAACGTGGTGACGAAATCGGGGACGAACGATTTCCACGGGACGCTGTTTGAGTTCTTCCGGAACGACAAGCTGGACGCGCGCAACTTCTTTGCGGCGCGGCGGCCGAAGAACCGATACAACAACTTCGGCGGCACGCTGGGCGGGGCGATCAAGAAAGACAAGCTGTTCTTCTTCCTGTCCAACGAGTACCGGCGGATCTGGCAGAGCACGGGGACGCGGACGTCGATTGTGCCGACGGGCGCGCAGCTGGCGGGAGATTTCAGCGCGACGCGCGACATACGCGATCCGTTGACGGGCCAGCCGTTCCCTGGACGGCGCATTCCGGCCAACCGGCTGGACCCGAACGCGCAGGCACTGATCAACACCTACTACCTGCGGCCGAATTTCCAGCAGGGGGCGCTGAACTTCACGTCGGCCGAGCCGGACGGGACGAACTACCGGTCCGGGCTGATGCGGGTGGACTGGAACGCGAAGGAGAACTTCACGGTGTTTGCGCGGTACAACCTGGACTCGACGCGGCTGATCAGCCCGTATGGGTTGTTTGCGTCGAACCCGATGCATAACGTGGCGGACTCCGAGCAGTCGCACGTGATCCGTGGGGCGAACCTTTCGACGACGTGGATTGTGAACTCGAATATGGTGAACCAGCTGACGGGGTCGTTTTATGGCGGGTCGCTGGCGATTTCGACCTCGGCGAACGCGGCACGGTCGCGGGCGGCGAACTTTCAGGTGCCGCGGGTGTTCAACACGCAGGTGGCAGCGGCGGGGCTGATTCCGTCGATCTCAATGGCGCAGGGTTACGCGGGGATTGATATCCGGTGGCCGCAGAACATCGCCTCCTATACGTGGGAGATTATCGACAACTTCAGTTGGACGCGGGGGCGGCACACGATCAAGTTCGGCGGGGCGATCGATAAGGAGAACAAGTCACAGAACCAGTCCGTGCCGAACAACAACGGGACGTTCACGTTCAACTCCCAGGCGACGGGGGACGCGCTGGCGGACATGCTGATCGGCTCGGCGTTCCAGTACACGGAGAACTCGAACCATGTTTTCGGGCGGTCGCGGTGGGAGAACTGGTCGCTGTATATCCAGGACCAGTGGCGGGCGACGAACCGGCTGACGCTGACCTACGGCGTGCGGTACGAGATCTTCGAGCCGGAAAAGGATGACGACGGGTTCTTCTCGTTCTTCCTGCCGTCGCGGTTCGACCGGGCGCGGGCGGCGACGGTGCTGCCGAACAACGGGCAGATTGTGACGGGGACGCAGAACTACGACAACGGCATTGTGGTGGCCGGAGGGCAGGGAGCGCCGTTCGGGAACGCGATGACGAACTCGGTGTACAACACGTTTGCGCCGCGGGGCGGGTTCTCGCTGGGGCTGGGGAAGTCGAACACGACGGTGGTGCGGGGCGGGTTCGGGATGTTCCATGACCGGTGGGCGCAGTTGGTGTCGGCGGCGCGGAACAACTGGCCGTTCAATCAATCGGCGTCGATCTTCACGACGGCGCTATCGAATCCGGCACAGGGAGAGCGGCGTTTCTTCCCGATCGCGCTGACGAACTACTCGTCGCCGTGGAACATTCCGTACTACATGAAGTGGTCGCTGGGCGTGCAGCATGCGCTGCCGGGCGAGATTCTGCTGGATGCGTCGTACGTGGGGTCGCGGGGCGTGGCGCTGACGCGGACGCGGGACATCAACCAGCCGGTGGCCTCGGCAGACGTGGCGGCGGGGCGGCTGAACGTGAACGCGGCGCGGCCGTTTCCGGGATTCGCGGCGATCAACACGAACGAGACGACGGGGCAATCGGTGTACCACTCGCTGCAGACGTCGGCGACGCGGCGGTTCAACCGGGGGATCTCGCTGCAAGGTTCTTATACGTGGTCGCGCTCGATCGACAATGTGGTGAGGCCGCTGAACTCGTACGCATCGAACCGGATGGACCGGGGGCTTTCGGGCTTTGACCGAACGCATGTCCTGGTGTTGAGCTACGTTTACGAGCTGCCGGGGCTGAAGGGAACCGCGCCTGTTGTGAAGCACGCCTTCGGGGGGTGGCAGGTATCGGGGATTTCGCGGTTTGAATCCGGCACGCCGCTGACGGTGACGGTTCCGGGGGACCGGGCGGGCACGGGTTCGGGCGGGCAGCGTCCGGACGCGACGGGGCCGATTGTGATGGAGCGGACGCTGCAGCAGTGGTTCACGGGCTCGTTCGCGACGCCGGCGCTGGGGACGTTCGGATCGCTGGGCCGCGGCGTGGTGCGTGGGCCTGGGATTTCGAACTGGGATGTGTCGTTCTCAAAGAAGACGGAGCTGTTCCGGACGGGGAACGACCAGCCGGTGCAGTTGCAGTTCCGCGCGGAGTTCTTCAACCTGTTCAACCATACGCAGTACGCGGGGGTTTCGACGGCGCTGGGCGCGGCGAACTTCCGGCAGGTGACGTCGGCGCGGGACCCGCGGCTGACGCAGCTGGCGCTGCGATTATTGTTTTGATTGGGTTGGGGGGAAAACGAGACCGCCGCCGAGGATTTCGGCGGCGGTTTTTTTTGGGGGGGGCAATCAGCCGCCGTCGTGGAGTTCCTTGAGTTTGCCCTGGGTGATGGGGCCGGCGATGCCGTCGACGGTGAGGCCTGTTTTGGCCTGAAAGCCTTTGATGGCGGCGGTGGTGAGGGGGCCGATATCGCCGTCGATGGGGCCGGGATCGAAGCCGAGGTTTTTGAGGCGGGCCTGGATGCCGGTGGGGGTATCGACGGGGTCTAGGTGGCCGAGGCGCATATCCCAGATGATGCCGGGGCGGGAGGTATCGTCGGTCAGCCAGACCGTCAGGCGAGCGTCACCGGTATCGGCGGCGATCTCCTGCTCGATGAGGCCGTCGCCGCCGAGGGTACCTTCCTTGGGGGGGAGGCCACTGACTTCGAGGCGGTACTTTTTACCGGCGAGGGCCTGGAGGTCCTCGTTGAGCATGCGGACACGGGCAAAGGTCTTCTGGCCCTGCACCTTGAACTCATGCCACGCGTCGGTGCCGACGGACTCATTGCGGGTGTCGGTATCGGGGATGAAGATAACGTCGCCGGGATAGATGAGATTGGGATTGGGGCGGAGGCGGCGGAACTCGGCGTTGGAGCCGTGGTTGTAGATGGTCCGCCAATCGGCGAAGCCATGGCGGAGGGCAATGAGAGAGAGGCAATCGCCTTGGACAACGGTATAGTTCGGCATGGGTGACTCCTGGGGCGGGGATCAGGCCTTTTCCCAGTCGCCAAGGCCCGGGAAGGAGACCTGGCACTGGCCGGGATCGGTGTGTTCGACTTTGGCCTTGCCTTCGTCGTCGAGTGTGCCTTCGGCGACATCGCCATTGGGGAGGACGACGCGGTAGGCCTGACCGGCGACGGGCTTGCCGGTGCGGTCCTTGAGCTTGATGCCGATCCAGTGGGTTTTGGGCTGGTTTTCGGGGCTGCCGGGGTTGTGGGTGGGGGCCGGCGGAGCGGAGGAGGTGGGCTCGGTGGGGTTACCGGTTTGACCGGTGGCGCCTGTGGTGCGGGCGCTGCCGGAGTACTCCTTGTGGCCACCGGACTCGGCGTTGGCGGCTTCGGTGGGAGCGGTGGGGGCCTTGACGGCGTTGAGGCTGCCGAGCGAGGCGGAGCCGGCCGAACCGCCGGAGTTGATATTGACCATGGTGCCGACGATGGTGACGCCGGAGGGGCCGATGTCGACGAAGTTGCCGCCGACCTTGAGGGAGATCTGGGAGGTGCTTTCGATGATGATGGCGCCGGTGCCCTTGATGTAGGTGGAGCCGGTGACCTTGGTGGTGTAGTTGCCACCGAACTCGTGGGCGACGTTGGAGTTCACCTTCATGGAGCTGGAGCCGGTGACCTCGATGGCCTGTTTGCCCTTGACGACGAAGATATGATCGCGGCCGATTTCCTCGACGACATCCTGCTGGACCTTGCGCTGGAAGTCGCGGTCAATTTTTTCGAGCTGGTCACGGACGACCTGGAGGTGGGTATCCTGGCCGACCCACTCCATGCGGTCATTGAGGATGCGGGTATCCATGTTCTTCTGGGCATGGAAGAAGACCTGTTCGGCGTCCTTTTTGTCCTCAAACCGGAGCTCATTGAAGCCGCCGCCGCCGGGTGAGGAGCGGGACTTGAAGGTGCTCATGGTCTTGTTGTCGGGGAGGGTATAGGGCGGCATCATGTCGGGGTTGTAGACACTGCCGACGACGATGGGCTGATCGGGGTCGCCGTCTTCAAAGGCGACGATGACCTCCTGGCCGACGCGGGGGATGGAGATGAAGCCGAAGTTTTTACCGGCCCAGGGCATGCCGCAGCGGACCCAGCAGGAGCTGGTGCCATTGAAGGGGAGTTCACGGTCCCAGAGGAACTGGACTTTGATGCGGCCGTACTTATCGGTGAAGATCTCCTCGCCCTGGGGCCCGGCGACGACACCGGTCTGGGTGCCGTTGACGAGGGGCTTGGGGGTGACGCGCTGGGGGCGGAAGGGGAGGGCGAGGGGGATGCAGTTGAAGACGATTTCGGGAGGCGGAGCGTCAACGTTATCGCCGGCGGCATAGCCGCCCTGCTGGGGGATGGAGAAGTGCGAGCGGGTTACGACGTAAGAATCGTCGTCCTGGTAATGGCGTTCGAGGGCGAACTTGTAGCCGGTCTGGACGCCGAGGTAGGCGGTATAGCCGGTGATGACGACGGCGTTGGCGGACTCCTGCTGCATGCGGATTTTGACGGTCCGCTTGTTGTCCTCGTAGATTTTCTGGAGGTTGGAAGCCTGTTCGCCGCCGGAGGGGCTGATGCCGTCGAAGCGGCCGGCGTAGCCGCCGGGATAGTCGTAGAGCTCGAAGTTCTCGTTGCCGCCGACCTTCAATTTGTGGGTGACGGAACCGATCTGGAGGGTATCCATGACGAGTTCCTGGGCTTCGAGGTTTTTGTGGGGGAGTTCAAAGGAGTGATCCCAGAGGGTGGACTTGCCGGAGCGGAGGGTCTGGGTCTTTTCCCACATGTAGATGATCTGGGACTCGTCCTGGCCGCCGACGTCGGGATCGAAGAACATTTTGGGGGAGAAGGGGTGTTCCTTATGGGTACCCGGGTGGTTGGAGACGACCATGGTGTGCTGGCCGTCTTCGTGTTTGAAGTAATAGAACATGCCCTCCTCTTCCATGAGGCGGGAGGCGAAATCGAAGTCGGATTCGCGGTACTGGGTGCAGTAGTCGCGGGGCTCGAATGTACCCTGGAGCTCCCACTGGACGGGGAAGCCGAGGAGGACCTTCTTGAGAATGTCGGGGACGGATTCCTGCTGGTAGACGCGGCTGCGGGTGGTGCGGGTGAGGAACCAGAAGGAGGGGACAACCTGGAGGCTGTAGGAGGTGGTGGTATCGTTGCGGCCGCCGCGGGTGACGGTCTGGACGACGCCGTTGAAGTAGCGGCGGGGGATGGGTGAGGCGGCCTGATCGAGGATCACGCGGACGGTGACGGACTTGCCGATCAACTGGGAGAAGTCGACGGTTTTGTCGTTGGCGGCGAAGCACTCGATGCGGAAGCTGAAGAGCTGGGAGAGGGCTTCGAGACCGTCAATGGAGCGGATGAGCAGGATATTTGCCCCGAGGGGGGTTATCAATTCCAGGAGCCGGTTCTCCTGCGTATAGTCGGCCATGAATCACCTCACTTGCCTAACGCGAAATTGCCGGGCGAAAGCCAGCAGGAACGCCCGGTCCGAGGCCTCGCTACTGAGGCCTGCCTGCTTATGGTATCCGGTTTCGGGAACCGGAATCAGGAGGGACGGGCGGGAACGGATACGCGCGGAAAACCGGGGGCGGCCGGTGTTCCGCGCGAGGGTTGCAGGAAAGCCGATCAGGCGTACTGGAAGGCGCCATCCTCGGAGAGGGTGACGGAGATCCGGTCGGCCTTTTCTCCGGTTGCCATCATGGTGAGGATGCGGTTGGAGATATCGGGCAGGAGCGAATTGGTCAGGATGTTATCGACGTTGCGGGCGCCGGATTCGACCTCCGTGCAGCGGGCGGCGATGGCGTTGAGGACATCGTCTCCGTATTCGAGGGTCATGGCGTGATTCTCCTTGAGGCGGCGCTGGATCTTGCCGAGCTTGAGGCGGATGATCTGCTTGAGCGCTTCGTCGCGGACGGGGTAGTAGGGGATGATGACCATGCGGCCGAGGAAGGCGGGCTTGAAGACCTTGTCGAGTTCGGGCTTGATGGTCTTGACGATGCCTTCGGGGGTGGGCGCGGTATCGGGATCCGCCGTGAGGGTCATGATCTGCTGGGTGGCGGCGTTGGTGGTGAGAATGATGATGGTGTTCTTGAAATCGATCTCACGGCCTTCGCCATCGTCCATGCGGCCCTTATCGAAGACCTGGAAGAAGAGTTCGAGGACGTCGGGGTGGGCCTTTTCGACTTCATCGAGGAGGACGACGGAGTAGGGGCGGCGGCGGACGGCTTCGGTGAGGACGCCGCCTTCGCCGTAGCCGACGTATCCGGGAGGCGAGCCCTTGAGGGTGGAGACGGTATGCGCTTCCTGGAACTCGCTCATGTTGATGGTGATGATGTTGCGTTCGCCGCCGTAGAGGAGATCGGCGAGGGTGAGGGCGGTTTCGGTTTTGCCGACGCCGGAGGGGCCGACGAGCATGAAGACGCCGATGGGTTTATTGGGGTCTTCCATCTTGGCCTTGGAGACCTTGATGCGCTGGGCGATGGTATCGAGGGCGTGATCCTGGCCGATGACGCGCTGGGTGAGCTGCTGGGTGAGGTTGAGGGTGGACTCGATCTCATCCTTGAGCATTTTGCCGACGGGGATGCCGGTCCAGGAGGAGATGATTTCGGAGACCTGCTGGGCATCGAGGCAGACGCCGATGAAGGGTTCCTGGCCCTGGACGGTATCGAGCTCGGCATTGAGGGTGGCGAGTTCGGCGCGGAGGGAGGCGACGGTTTCGGCGGCGTTCTCCTGGGCGGCGGCCTCCTCGATTTTGGCGCGCATTTCGCGGATTTTGGAGACGAGCTCCTTCTCCTTGTCGAAGCGAGCCTTCATGGCTTCGAGCTTTTCGCGGCTTTCGGCGATTTCGGCGGCGATTTTGGCGAGGCGGGCGGAGTGGTCGGTATCGATGGCCTGTTCGCGATTGAGGACGCGCTGCTGGACTTCGAGGTCGTCGAGGCGGCGCTGGAGGTCCTCAATGGGAGCGGGGGTGGAGTTCTGGCCAAGGGAGAGCTTGGCGCAGGCGGTATCGAGGACGCTGACGGCCTTATCGGGAAGCTGGCGACCGGCGACGTACCGGTGGGAGAGGCGGACGGCAGCATCGACGCCTTCGTCGAGGATGCGGACCTGGTGGTGTTTTTCGAGGAAGGTGACGACGCCGCGCATCATGACGAGGCAGGTGGTTTCATCGGGCTCCTCGACCTTGACGACCTGGAAGCGGCGGGTGAGTGCGGGATCCTTCTCGAAGTACTTTTTGTATTCGGACCAGGTGGTGGCGGCGATGGTGCGGAGTTCGCCGCGGGCGAGGGCGGGCTTGAGGAGGTTGGCGGCGTCGTTCTGGCCGGCCTGGCCGCCGGCGCCGATCATGGTGTGGGCTTCGTCGATGAAGAGGATGATGGGCTTGGGGCTGGACTTGACCTCTTCGATGAGGCCCTTGAGGCGGTTTTCAAATTCGCCCTTGATGCCGGCGCCGGCCTGAAGGAGGGCGAGATCGAGCGAATGGAGCTCGACGTTTTTGAGCGGGGGCGGGACGTCGCCGATGGCGATGCGGGCGGCGAGGCCTTCGACGATGGCGGTCTTGCCGACGCCGGGTTCACCGGTGAGGATGGGGTTGTTCTGGCGGCGGCGGAGGAGGATATCGATCATCTGCCGGATTTCGGTATCGCGGCCGAGGACGGCGTCCATTTTGCCGGAGCGGGCCTTATCGGTGAGGTTTTCGGTATAGGCGTCGAGGTTGGGGGTTTTGCCGGAGCCGGCCTTGCCGCTGGCCGAAGCGGGGGCGCCGGCGCCGGGGCCGCCGGCGGAGAGGGGCGCAGTCTCCTCAACGGAGCTCTGCGTGATCATCATGAATTCCTTTTTCAGGCCTTCGACGTTGATCTTCTGGAGTTCCTTGGAGAATTCCTTGACCTGGCGGGCGAGATCCTCATTGGAAAGGAGAGCGAGGATACAAAAACCGGTGCGGATCTGGCCGGCGCTGAACTCAATGGAGCCGATGGTCCAGGCTTCGGTGAGCATCTTGAGGACGGATTCGCCGATGCCGGGGGTGCGGGCGTTGCCGCGCTTCAGTTTGTCGATGCTGCGATCGACTTCCTGGGTGAGGCGGGCGGCGTCGATGCCGAAGTTGCTGGCGATATAGGCGAAGTCATTATCTGTACCGTCCATAAGGAGGCGGAGGAAGTGTTCCACCTCGATGTAGTAGTTGGTACGCGACATGGCGAGCTTGGCAGCATCTTCGACGGCGCCGCGGGTATTGGAGTTGAGCTTGCCGATCAGCGATTTGAGGTTCACGCTCATAGGGAGTCCTTTCGGTATTAGAAACGGAGAACAGCTTCGAATGCGTCCCGGGTTCGGGGTTTGGTTTTGATCCACGTGGTCCAGCCGAGCTGAACCTCATCGAGAACGGGGCCGGGGACGGGCGGCGGTTCCGCGCCGAGACCGGTGTGGGAAACGGGCACTTCATCCTTGTGCAGGATCAACTGTACTTCAAAATCCATGGAGGGGCCTGCGTAGAAGCGGGCGAGTTCGCGAAGGGGATGGTGGGCGGAGCCATCGGGGAGGAAGTCGCGGTACTGCTTGAGGTTGAGGGGGCCGATGACGAGGCGGACGGCGGACTGCTGGTCGTAGACCTCGTCGCCGACGATGGCACCGACGCCGAGTTGTTCGGAGAAAGAATCGGCGGCTTCGAAGACGCAGAGGGAATCGTCACTGAGGGGGTACCAGGCGCCGATGAACTGTTCGACTTCGCAGGGGACGTCGAAGTAATCGCCGATGAGGTTAGCGAGGCCGCAGGCGGGGCGGTGGCGGGAGCTGAGGAGGCCGCTGTAGAAGATGAGGGCATCGTCGGGGATGGGGAGGCGGCGCTGCAGGCCGTCGGTGCCCATGCCGACGAGGTCGAGGAGGATGTGGGAGAAACGGTCACGGTCACCCCGCTCATAGGCGATGGGGAAGCGGTACTTTTCCCAAGCCTGGAAGAAGAGCGAGATCATCCGGTGGTTGAAGATGTCGAAGAAGGCGGCGGATGAGGTGTCGCGCTGGCGGAAGCGTTCGCGGATGAACTCGGTGTAGTAGAGGGGGAGGACGCCCTGGGGCCCGGTGAGGCCCATGAAGTTGACGGAGACTTCGGCCTGGCCGTTCTCCTTGAACTCGAGGCGCTGGATTTCGCTGGCGGGGAAAGAGAGCTGCTGGTTGACCTTGAAGCGGGCGACCTCCTGAGAGGGCTGCGCGTACTGGCCGACAGGGGCGCGGTCCGGGGCGAGGCGTTCCAGGAGGCGGACGGCCTGGAAGAACTCGAAAGACGGAGCTTCCTCCTCCATGCGGCCGCGCATGTAGGCGTGGCCGGGCGGCGGCATGGGGACGCGGAGCTCGGGTTCGTGAAGTTCGGTCAGACCAGAATCTGGCGGCCCGCTCTCGGGTTCCATTTGGCGAGGATCTCCTTTCTCTGGCGGCTGGTGACGGTGAGGCGGGTGAAGCTATTCATCGTCGTATAGAGCGCCAGGAAGCGTTCGAGGACGGCGGCGAAGAGGTAGGCGCCGGCGCCGACGAACTGCTCTTCATCGAGTTCGAGATCGATGGCGACGCCACGGGCGAAGGTGATGCCGTTTTCGGAGATGAGGCGGGCGAACTCTCGTTTATGGGAGAGGGCGGAGATGCCTGCGATCTGCTTCTGGAGGTGGGAGAAGCTGGCGTATTCGTAGAGGCGGAGGATCTCCTGGAGGGCTTCGCGGCCGTCCTCGACGAGGGAGAGATGGTTGAGGGAGAGATGGGAGATGAGGCGCCAGAGGGCGCCCTTTCCGGTGGGGGGGCGGACGGTGGGGGTGAGCTTGCGAAGGATGATGGCCTTGCGGATGGCGGCCATGCCCTGGGATTCGAGGTCGCCCTGTTCATTGCCGAAGGGCATGCGGGCTGGAATGTCGCGATTGGTACAGACGGTGCGGACGGTGAGGGCGTCGAAATCGGGGCGCATGGGGCGGCCGACGACGTCGACGAGGGTGATGGAGACTTCAGTGCCTTCGTCGTTGCGGCGATGAGAGGGGCGGCGGACGGCATGCCAGAAGGTCTGGCGGCGTTCGCGGACGGTACCGTGGCGGTAGGAGTAGAAGGGTTCGAAGTAGGTGACTTCGCCGGAGGTGGCGTTGGCGCTGAGGACCTCCTCAATGGAGAAGACCTCCATGGCGCCCTGGCGGCGGACGTCGGGGACGATGGTGTACTCGGTCTTGTTCTGGGTGAGGAGGATGGGCTCGGCGGTCTGTTTGAAGAGGTTGATGACGGGGGTGCAGTTGAGGCGGAGGGTTTTTGCGTCGACGCCGACTTCGAGCTGCTGCATGCGTTCGAAGCGTTCAAAGCGATCGATGAGGAAGACGACTTCGACGCCGTTTTTGAAGCCGGAGGAGGCGAGGGCATCGAGGCCCTTGAGGCGGAAGAAGAAGAACTTTTCAGGGCAGTGGAAGTACTCCTGGATGAGGCGGTAGCCTTCAAAGGAGCGCTTGGGGTAGGGGAGCATGGCTTCGTCGGGATCGAAGCCGCAGGGTTCGAGGCAGGAGGCGGGGAGGGTGATGGGAGGCCGGCGGGAGTTGGGGGCAAGATCGCGGAGGAGGATCTGGGAGCAGCTATGGCTGAGGAGTTCGTAGAGGGAGTTGGCGAGGGAAGCTTCGCCGTTGACGTAGAGCTTGAGCTCGGTCAACTGGGGCATTTTGTCGAACTGCGCCTGGCCGGTGAGGCGAAGCTCGGTACGGAGGGCGGCGGCGGCGGCGGTGACGCGGGGAGCGGGCGTAAGGCGGTCGGGCGTTTTCCACTGTGTGGCGCCGATCTGGAAGGGCCAGAAGGTGACCTGCTGGGTGGTCTGAAAGCGCATGGGGAGGCCATCGACGGGGCGCGACTGGAGGCCGGTGTGGCGAGGGATGGTGACGCCGTTGATGAGGCCTGCGCTTTCGAGGTCTGCGTAGAGCTCGACGATGGTCATGGAGGGGATGGGGCGGATGAAGTGGGGGTAGATGATGCTGAGGAGGGCTTCGGTGATCTCCGGGAACTGGTCGTCGATTTTGAGGTGGACGCGAGCGGCGAGGAATGCGAAGGCTTCGAGGAGGCGTTCGACGTGGGGGTCCTCGCACTGGTTGGCTTCGAGGACGAGGCGGGAGGCGATTTTGGGGTACTTCTCCGCAAAATCGGCACCCATCTGGCGGATGAAGGTAAGTTCGCGTTCGTAGTAGAAGAGCAGGTCGTCCCGCACGATCAGCCGCCCTCCACGCTGTAGCTCTGACTGGCGACATCGAGGGTGGTGTCAAAGGAGACGCGTTCGGGGGCTGGGTCCATGACGAGGATGCCCTCGACACGGAACTTGATCTGCATGGAGCCTTTTTCGGCTGGTTCGATGTAGACCTTGGCGTCGCGGAGGCGAGGCTCAAAGGTGGCGACGGTGTTTTCGAGGAGCCAGGTGACGCGATTCATGTCGCGCGAGGAATTAAAAGAGAAGTGGGTGAGATCGGGGAGGCCGTAGTTATAGAGAGAGTGGGTAAGTTCGGCCTTTGGGTCGATGGACTCTTCGCGGATACGGTGGGTATTGAGAAGCCATTCGATATCGCGGCGGAGGGACTCCTTGAGAAGGCGCACGGATTGAGCGCGTGACATGAGGGGTTCCTGCGAGTTGCGGGGATCGCGGTCGATCAGGCGGTCGAGCAGGGGTACGGTGACGAGATTGTCGAGATCGGCGCGGGGCATGGGGCTGTTATCTCAACAGACTCATGGCGGCGACGGGGTCGAGCCGGCAGAGTTTGGCGTAAAGTTTCTTGGCCTCTTCGCCATCGCGATCCTCGCGGGCGCGGCAGCGGTAGAGGAGGGAGAGGGGATGGGAGACGATGTCGGAGGGTTCCCAATCCTCAAGGGCGCGGGTATCGATTTCCGTGGCGAGTTGCTGGAGGAGCGGGATGGCCATGGGTTCATTGCCGCTATCGATAAAGATGCGGGCGAGCTGGGTTTTACGGATGAAGCGGCCGCGGCCGGAGGGTTCGATTTTGGCTTCGCGGTCGATGAGTTCGACGGCTTCGCGGACGCGGCCGGCGCGGAGGGCCTGCTGGGCGAGTTCCCAGGCATCGGGCGGGGCGCCGAGGTCTTCGGGGCCGGGTTGGGAGTAAGAGGGCTGGGGGGTGGGGGCCGGGAAGTCGAAGGCGGCCGGGGCGGCGGAGGCGGCCGGGGGCAGGACCTCGGACTCGATCCACTGGATGGTTTCGCCGTTGGCGGTGGGAGTGTCATCGAGGAGGGTCATCTTATGCAGGTCTGGATAGTCCTGCAGGATGCCGCGGACCTCGGAGATGATGCCGCGTTTGAGGCCCTGATAATACCAGCCGAGTTCGGTGCAGGCGCGGGCGGCGTAGCGATGCAGATCGAGCCAACCGCGGGCGCAGGGGAGGGCAAGGGCCTCCTCGCAGGTTTTTAGGACGGCGTCCCAAGTGGAGTCGAGGGAGGCCTTTTTCATCTGCTGGCGGATTTCGGTGGGGGGGGCTTCGAGATGAGTGGCGTCAATGGTTTCGCCGGCGGCGCGGAGTTCGCCGAAGCGGAAGCCGGCGAGCATGAGGTAGGGCGCCGGGGAGTACATATCGAGTTGGCGGAGGAAGCGGGCGCCGGAGACGATGCGGGCGAGGGCGTCGTCGGCATCCTGAGGCTCGGCGGAAAGGGAGCCGGCCTTCTTCTTGACGGGCGCTGCGGCAGGGGCAGCGGAGGCGGACTCGTAGGCGGGGGTTTCCTCGACGGCGGGCTCGTCCTGTTCGACGGGTTCGTCGGAGGCGACAGGTTCGTCGGGCTCCTTTTCGCGCTTGCGGTTGAGGAGGGAACGGACGGTGTTGCGGGTTTCCTCGAGGGCGGTGCGGAGCTTGGAGAAGCCGGGAGCGTCGTCGCCGAACTTCTGTTCGCAGACCTCCTGGAGTTTTTCGAGTTCGTCGAGGCAGCCGTCGAAGTTTTCCTGTAGGGAGACGTAGAAGGCTTTGGGAGTCTTGTCGAAATCGGCGTCGAAATCGTCGAGGCTCATTTTGCCTTCGGCGATTTTGGCGTTGAACTCTTCGAGTTTCTGGTAGCCTTCCTGTTCTGCGGCGGCTTTGTAACCGACACCGGAAGCGACTTTATAGTCAACGGAATTGAGGCCGCCGCGGGTAAGCGGGGCCATGCGGATCTGGAGATCGAAGTTGCCGAGCCAGGACAGGGGAGTGGCGCGGAACTCGGCGTCGCCGTCCTCGATTTCGGGATAGAGGGTATCCCAGAAGGTTTCGACGAGCTGGCGGATCATGGCCAGCGAGTCCTTGAAGACGCCGAAGCCCTCCTTCTTGAGATAGGCTTCAGAGAGCCAGGCGGCAAGTTGGAGGTCCTTGGACTGCGTGGCGAGGGCCTCGCCGGCGAGCTTGATGACCTGATTCCAGTCGGCGACTTTGCGTTCGCGGGTCCAGACGCCGGAAGGCCCGGTATCGTCGTCCTGACGCCGGGCCTCCTTAATCTTGTCGTAAATCGGAGCGTAGTACAGGTATGTCCCGCTCGGATTGTCTCCGGGGATCGGCGTCAAAAGGTCTTCACGAAGGGGCATCTGTCCTTATTCTGCCGGGGACTCCTCCGCTTCCGGGCGCGAAAATTCCAGCTTGCGCAGTTCGAGGATGGGCACATCTTCACCGTCAACCAGGAACATCTTCTGGCCAATCGGCTTGACGTCGCCGTTCTCTTCCTCCACCCAGTTGGTAACGCGGCCGAGGCGCACCAGATCGTCGTCGGACGAGCAGGCATCCCAGGTCAAAGCGGGGAGAAGCACTTCACCGAGTTCCATCATTTTGAAGGCGGGGCCGGTTTTGACGATGGCCGGGATCCAGAGGAGATCGCGGACGCGCTTGGGAGGCTCGCATTCGATGGAGTCGATATGTTTGAAGGGTATCCAGATATAGGCACCGGCCGCGAAGGCTTCGAGGCGGGGGCCGATGGTGGGATCTGCGTCGGCGAACACACTGAAGGGCTGGCCGTTGAGTGTGCCATTGGACTCGGCGTCGCCGGGAGCGGAAGCGGCGGGAAAATCCTTCTTGGTAAAGAGGTCCCGGCGGGTTTTTTCCGCATGGAGGCAGGCGCGATAGACGACGGTGCCGAGTTGGGCCTCACCGGAACCACCGGCGAGGACACCGAGCTGTTTCTCCGCGCGGTCGAATTCGCCGGCGAAGGCAAGGAGTTCGAAGAGGAAGGTGCGGCGCCGCACGTCCCCGGGGTTGTCCCGGACTTCGACGTTCAGCGCCGCGATGGCTTCCTTCAGCTTTCCTGCTTGGTAGAGTTCCCTGGCTGTCATTGTCGGAGGGTCGACAGTCCCTGGGGATTAACCACCAACGTTCTTGGTCTGATCCCAGAACGTCTTGCCGCCGGAGCCGAGGAGCTTGGCAGTGGCGTGATCGGTCTTGAAGTACTCGACGGTGGCCTTGGAGAAGGTGAAGGCGACTTCTTCGAGGGGCAGGGCCTGGTTCTGGTCCGGGGCGCCGGAGGGCATGAAGGCCTGCACGTGGCAGTTTTCGAAGTCGATGCGCTCGTAGCAGGTCTTTTCGCCGGTGGCGCGGCAGAGTTCGAACTTCATTTTGGGGATCGGCTCGCCCTTCGCGCAGAAGAAGAAGAGCTTGGGGGTGGCGATGTCGATCGCCTTGGTGATCTTGAACAGATCGAAGTTGGCGCGTTCGGAGAACTGCGAACCGCCGGAAGAAAGGGAACCCGTCACCGCGTGCGAAACGCCGTACGAGAAGGACAGCACTTCGATCCAGTCCTTGTGCTTGTCGTCGGTCGACTCGCCGGGTATATTGCTGATTTGCAAAAAGGCATCAAAAGCCATGGTATATCTCCTAATTTCAAGAGCTGACAGCAGGGGTTACAGGTTGGCGGACACACGCCACCCGTAGGGGCGGCGTGGCCGCGAAAGCAAAGCAGGAAAACGTAGGGACAGCGGGCGGGAAGCGGTTAGCCCTTGGCCGGCGGCGGGAGGTCCGCAACCAGGCGCAGGGAGACCGACAGCTCATCCAACTGGAAGTGAGGCTTCAGGAAAGCGACGGCGCGGTAGGCGCCGGGCTTACCCGGAACATCCACAACATCGATGCGGGCTTCGCGGAGCGGGTGAGACGCCTTGGCTTCCTTGCTCGCGTCGTCGTCGAGGATGACGTACTGGGCGATCCAGGTGTTGAGGAACGTCTCGCACTGCGAGCGGGACATGAAGCTGCCGATCTTGTCGCGCATCATCGCCTTGAGGTAGTGGGCGAAGCGGCTGACGGCGAAGATGTAGGGCAGCTGGGCCGACAGGCGCGCATTGGCGTTGGCGGCATCCTTGTCGTAGAGCTTGGGCTTCTGGGTGGACTGGACGCTGAAGAACGCGGCGTAATCGGTGTTCTTGCAGTGGACGAGGGGGATGAAGCCCTGGTCGGCCAGTTCCTTTTCGCGACGGTCTGTGATGGGGACCTCAGTGGGGCACTTCATCACGATGTCGCCATCGTCGGTGCGGAAGTTGTGGACGGGGAGGCCGTCGACCATGCCGCCGCCTTCGACGCCGCGGATGGCGGCGCACCAGCGGTGGACGGCGAAGGACTGGGTGAGCTTGGCGCCCATGGCCCAGGCGGCGTTCATCCACAGATACTTGCTGTGATCGGTGCCATCGACACCCTCTTCATAGTTGAAGGCTTCGACGGGCTTGGTGTCCTTGCCATACGGCAGGCGGCCGAGAACGCGCGGGAGGCAGAGGCCGACGTAGCGCGAGTCTTCGGAGGCGCGGAAGGACTTCCACTTGGCGAACTCGGTGGTATCAAAGATTTTGGCCAGGTCGCGGGGCTGATCGAGAGCGGCGAAGCTGTCCAGATTCATGAGGCTGGGATCGGCGCCGGTGATGAAGGGGGCGTGAGCGGCGGCGGCGACGTTGGAGACGCGCTCGAGCAGCTCGATGTCTTCCGGGTGCTTCCCAAAGGAGTAGTCGCCGATGAGGGCCGCGAAGGGCGCGCCACCGAAGACGCCGAACTCCTCTTCATACACCTTCTTAAACATGGCGCTCTGATCGAACTCGGGAGCGCGCTGGAGGTCGCGGAGGAGCTCCTTCTTGGAGCAGTTGAGCACCTTGATCTTGAGCATGTCGGAGGTTTCCGACTGATCCATCATGTACTTGAGGCCGCGCCAGGAGCCTTCGAGCTTCTGGAAGGACTCATGGTGCATGATCTCGTTGAGCTGGATGGAGATGAGGTGATCGATCTGGGCGATGCGGGCGTTGATGGCGGCCTCGGCATCGCGGGAGACGGTCATGTTGCCCTGCAGAATCTGCTGGACGAACTCTTTGATCTGCGCCTTGCCGCGCTCTTTGGCCGCGGAGTCGGTGCCGACCCGGCCTTCCTCTACGATCTGGTCGAGAAGACCACCCTCGAGGACAGTTTCCTGCGCTTGTGCCTGCGCTTTCTGGGCATCACTCATTGCCTTCTCCTCCCGTACCGAGCTCGCTGCGGAGCTTTTCCATCGCCGCGGGGTCCTTGGCGGTCTTCATGAGCAGTTCTTCGAGCTTGTCGTTGGTCTGAAGGGTACCGCGCAGATCCGAAAGACGGGTGCGGAGTTCGAGCAGTTCGCGGATGGGCTTGACTTGGCGGGCGACGTTCTCGGGGTCGAAATCGTCCATGCTCTTGAAGTTCAGGTCGACTTTGAGCTGGCCGGCGTCGGGGTCTTCGCTCAGTTTGTTTTCCACGGAGAACGCCAGGTGGGGCTTCATGGCCGCCAGGACCTGATCAAAATTGTCGGGATTGACTTCGGTGAATTTGCGATCGCGCAGGCGGGCGAGCGGCTCGGTGGGCTGGCCGGTGAAATCGCCCATCACACCCATGACAAAGGGAAGTTCTTTGATTTCGATTGCGCCGCCGGTTTCCACATCATAGGTAATCTGGACGCGTGGCGGGCGAACCCGGTCCAGCTTGTGCTGCGTGCTTTCTCTTGCCATAATCTCCTCAATTCTGTATCGGGAAACGAAAAACTAAACTTTAGCTGGCGAGACACCGGCGCTGGACTACACAGACACGAATCGCCGGTGGGCCAAGGTGCAGTCCGTAGCGAGTATATCCGCGCTCCGCAAACCAGTCAAGAGTTATGCTGTTCCGCCGCCGTTTCCCATTCGGGGAGTGCCTCAGGAACCGTGCGCTCTCAAGAACTGATAGCGTGAATCGCGACAAAAACCCATCAGGCGGCTCACGAAATCTTTAGTGTTGCCGACGCGGAAAGCGTTTCGGGACTCTTCGGCCGTTAGAGCCCGATTAATATATAGATATGGACGCAGGAATTGAGATTGCCGGGCGGCGGTTCCGCTCGCGGCTGTTTGTGGGGACGGGGAAGTACCGGACCAACGCGGAGATGGCGGCGTGCCACACGGCGTCCGGAGCCGAGGTGGTGACGGTGGCGGTGCGGCGGGTGAATCTGAGCGACACAAGCGAAGAGTCGCTGATGAGCCACATCCCGCGGGACAGGTATTTCCTGCTGCCGAACACGGCGGCGTGTTACACGGCGGACGAAGCGATCCGGACGGCGCGGCTGGCGCGGGAGGTGGGGCTTTCGAACTGGGTGAAGCTGGAAGTGATCGGCGACCCGGATACCTTGTTTCCCGACAACGAAGGACTGCTGGAGGCGACGCGGGTGCTGGCGAAGGAGGGGTTTGTGGTCCTTCCTTATACAACCGACGACCTGATCAATGCGCGGCGGCTGATTGACGCCGGGGCGGCGGCGGTGATGCCGCTGGCGGCGCCTATCGGCAGTGGATTGGGGATCCAGAACCTGACGAATCTGCGGATTCTACGGGAAAAGATCACCGCGGTGCCGCTGATTGTGGATGCGGGAGTGGGAACGGCGTCGGACGCGGTGATCGCGATGGAGCTGGGGTATGACGGCATTTTAATGAACACGGCGATTGCGGCGGCGACAGACGCGGTGAAGATGGCCGAGGCGATGAAGTTGGGCGTACAGGCGGGGCGCCTGGCGTTTGAGGCGGGGCGGATGGGCCGGAAGCTGTATGCGACGGCGTCGAGTCCGCTGGAGGGGCTGATTAAGTAGCGAGGCGGCGGCGGAAGTCAGCGGGAGGGGAGCCGTAGGCGCGTTTGAAGGCACGGTTGAAAGCGGCCTCGGAGGCATAGCCGGCCTGCGGGGCGATTTCGCCGATGTTCTGTACGGTTGAGGTGAGAAGGCGGGCGGCGAGGTGGAGCCGCCAGCGGGTGAGGTAGGCCATGGCGGAATCGCCGAGGAAGCGGCGGAATCGCTCGGCGAGAACGTCGCGGGAGACGTTGGCGGCGGCGGCGAGTTTGGCGAGGGTCCAGGGGCGTGTGGGGTCACGATGGAGGAGGGTGAGAGCGCGGCCGAGGATGGGGTCGCGGACGCCGGCGAGCCAGCCGGAGTGGCCGAGCGGGAGGCGGACGAGGGCGCAGCGGAGGGTTTCCATGAAAATGGCTTCGGCGAGCTTGGTGAGGACGGCGCGGGCGCCGGGGCCGGACTGGGAGAGGGCGAAGCGTATGGAGCCTTCGATCCAGTGCCCGGAGGATTCGCCACGGATGGGGACACAAAGCACGCGGGGCAGGCCGCTGAAGAGAAGGCGGCCGAGTTGGGGTTCACAGACGAGGTAGCCGCAGACGAGGTGGGTGATGTCGCCGCCGCCGCCCATGCGGACGACGGAGCCCGGCTGCTGGGCGAGCATGCGTTCGATCTGTGCGCCGTTGTCGACCGGCTCTGTGGGCGTTCCCTGGCCCATGAGGTGGGCGTCGCCGTGGGGGAAAATGACGACTTCTCCGGGGCGGGCGGCGACGGGATCACTGCCGTTTTCCAGGCGAACCCAGGCGCCGCCGTCGAGCAGGTAGTGAAAGATGACCACGTCCCCATCAACGCCGAGACTCCGGGCGAGGCAGGCCGCCTGCGGGGAGCGGAAGGACCAAGGCGCGGAGAACTCACCGTTATAGAAGAGGGCCCCGCTGAGGCGTACGCTCTGCAGGAACTCCGAAAGCAGGTCCACGGGCGATATTCCTCCTTTCCGGACGCCGGGCAAGAAATGCCGACGCTCGATCAAGTCCGGAACGCCGGGCGCGTTCGCGTATAGCCATGAGAACGGGGGACCGGGCGACCGGACGCTTCCCCGCACAGATCGTTATACACAAAGGAGTGAGTGGAAGTGAAGAGAGTCATGGTTTTCGTGTACGGACTGGCGAGTTACGCGGTGTTCCTTGCGGTGCTGCTGTATGCGATCGGATTTCTGGGTAACTTCGGCGTGCCGAAGTCGATCGATTCGGGGGCGGAAGGGCCAGTCGGTGTTGCGCTGGGGGTGAATGCGGGACTGCTGGCGGTGTTCGCGCTGCAGCATAGCGTGATGGCGCGGAAGTGGTTCAAGGCGGCGTTGACGCAGCTGATTCCGGATGCGGCCGAGCGCAGCACGTATGTGCTGTTTTCGAGCGCGGCGCTGGGGCTGCTGTTCTGGGGCTGGCAGCCGATTGGGGGCGTGGTGTGGGACACAACGGGGCAGGCGATGGAAACCGTGATGCTGGCCGGATACGCGGCCGGACTGGCCATCGTCCTGCTGAGCACGTTCCTGATCAACCACTTTGATCTGTTCGGGCTGCGGCAGGTGTACCTCTACCTGAAAGGTGAGCCATATTCGCATCTGCCGTTCCGGACGCCGTTTTTCTACCGGTATGTGCGGCATCCACTGTATGTGGGTTGGCTGCTGGCGTTCTGGTGCGCGCCGGTGATGACGGCGGCGCACCTGTTTTTTGCGGTGATGACGTCGGCGTATATCGTGATCGCGATCCGGTTCGAGGAGGCGGACCTGATTGCGATGCATGGCGAGGTGTACCGGAAGTATCAGCGGAAGGTGCCGATGCTGTTCCCGGCAACGCGGCCGCAGGTGGAAGTGGTGCGGGTGCCGGTGATGGAGCGGTAGGGGAAAAGCAAAGGACCCGGCGGGTGG
>CAZWDD010000037.1:0-11535 GCA_964632345.1 uncultured Solibacteraceae bacterium
CGCGCTCTCGGCCAGCGGCACGGACTGCCTCCCGCTGATTCTCGTCAACGGTGCCGTGGTTTGCGAGGGCAAGTATCCGGTCCGTTTCACCCTGGCCAAATGGGCGGGCGTCGAGCCCCCCAAGCCGATGCTCGAACTGCCTGTCCTCGCCAATGCCCCGGCGGAAAAAGGTTGCTGCTAATGGAACCCGAAGGACTGCTCGGACCGAACCTGCCGCACATTCTGCTGTTCACCGGCAAGGGCGGCGTCGGAAAGACCACGCTCGCCTGCGCGACGGCGGTGCAGTTGGCCGATGCGGGGAAGCGCGTTCTGTTGGTCAGCACCGATCCGGCATCGAACCTTGATGAAGTGTTGGAGACGCCTCTCGATCGCGAACCGCGCCCTGTCGCCGGCGTCAAGGGCCTGATGGCTCTGAACATCGATCCGGAGGCGGCCGCCCGCGCGTATCGCGAGCGCATCGTCGGCCCTTACCGCGGCATCCTGCCCGCGGCGGCCTTGGCCAGCATGGAAGAGCAGCTCTCCGGTGCCTGCACCGTGGAGATTGCCGCTTTCGACGAGTTCACCAAACTGCTCGGCGGCGATGCCGACGCGGATCGGTACGACCATCTGATTTTCGACACCGCACCGACCGGGCACACCTTGCGTCTGCTCCGGCTTCCGGCCGCCTGGACCGGCTTCATCGCCACCAACTCCACCGGGACGTCCTGTCTGGGCCCGCTTGCCGGACTGCAAGCGCAGCAGGAGTTGTACTCCCGCAGCGTTGACGCGCTGCTAGATGCACGCCGTACCCTGGTCGTCCTCGTCAGCCGGCCGGAGCGCGCCGCGCTCGACGAGGCCGAACGGACCCGCCGGGAACTGGCCGAAGCCGGGATCGGCAATCTGCGGCTGGCGATGAATGCGGTCTTTCGCGCCACGGACCGTGATGACTCCTTGGCCGTGGCCCTGGAGCGCCGGTCGCAGGCGGCGCTCAACGCCATGCCGGAAGGCCTGCGAGCACTTCCCGTGGTGACGGTGGCGACGCTGAGCTTCGCCCCTGTCGGCGCATCCAATCTGCGGCGCGTGGGCTCTCCCGAGCCTGCTTCGGTGGTCACGGCATTACCCGTCGAGGCGGACGGCAGCGGACTGGCCGAGTGGGTCGATGATCTCGAGTGCGCCGGGCACGGAGTGGTTCTGACCATGGGCAAGGGCGGCGTGGGCAAGACGACTATCGCCGCGGCTCTGGCGGTGGCGCTCGCCGCGCGCGGCCACAAAGTTCACTTAAGCACCACTGATCCGGCCGCTCATGTTGCCGGCGCAGTGCGCGACGCAGTGCCCGGCCTGACGCTCGCGCGCATCGATCCGGCCGCGGTGACGCAGGCGTATTCCGACGAAATCATGGCCCGCTCGGCCGGCCAGATGGACGCGCAGGGTATGGCGCTGCTGGCCGAGGATTTGCGGTCCCCTTGCACGGAGGAGATCGCGGTTTTCCGAGCTTTTGCCGACGAGGTCGCCCGCGGGACCGATGGCTTTGTCATCCTGGACACGGCGCCAACCGGCCACACTCTGCTGCTGTTGGACGCCGCCGAGGCGTATCACCGGGAGGTGCTGCGTTCGGCCGGCGAGTCTCCGGAGGCCGTTCGGCAACTGCTGCCGCGGCTCCGGGACGAACAATTCACCAAGGTCATTCTCGTTGCCCTTCCGGAGGCGACGCCCGTTCATGAGGCGGCACGACTGCAGGACGACCTGCTGCGCGCCGGCATCACGCCGTACGGCTGGGTGATCAATCAGAGCTACCTCGCTTCAGGTGTCAGCGATCCCGTGCTGGTAGCCCGTGCCCTGCGGGAAAAGGAGTATATCCGCGAGGTGCGGGAGCAGCACGCCTCGCGCGTGGCCATCCTGCCGTGGCGTAGCGAGGAGCCGGCCGGACCGGCGGCGCTGCTCGCATTGTGCGGCTTGGCCCCGACGGCGGCGGAGTTGGTATCCTAGCGCCTGGAATCCATGGCAAACGTGAATCGGAGAAGTTTTCTATCCCTGCTCGGCGGCGTCGCCGGTGTGTTGGGTGCGCAGGCGCCGCGCCCGAACGTGCTCATGATCTGTGTCGATGACCTCAACGATTGGATCGGCTGCATGGGCGGGAATCCGGATTCCGTCACGCCGAATTTCGACCGTCTGGCGCGGATGTCGGTCCTGTTCACCAACGCCCACTGCGCCGCTCCTCTGTGCAATCCGTCGCGAGCGGCCCTGATGACGGGCATCCGCCCCTCCACCTCGGGCATCTACCAGAACAACCAGCCGTGGCGGAAGTCTCCCGTTCTGGCCTCTACCCGCACGCTCCCGCAACACTTCATGGACAATGGCTACAAAGCTATCGGCGCCGGAAAGACCTACCACGACGCCTATCCGGACCCCGATAGCTGGGAGGAATATTACCCGGCGAAAAACAGGCAGAAGCCGCAGGATCCTTTCCCGGCAAAGATCCCCGCAAGCGGGCTGCCGCCGATGGCGCATTTCGATTGGGGGCCGATTGCGGAAGGCGACGAGGTCATGGGCGACCACAAAGTCGTGAATTGGGCCATCGAACAGCTTGGAAAGCCGCACGAAAAGCCGCTCTTCCTGGCCGTCGGGCTCTTCCGTCCCCACCTGCCCTGGTATGTTCCGAAGAAGTATTTTGACCTCTATCCGGCCGGCAAGCTGACGCTACCGAAGGTGAACGGCGACGATTTGGACGATGTGCCCCCGATCGGGAGGAAGATGGCGCGGCCTCATGGGGACCACAAGGTGGTGACGGAGTACGGCAAGTGGAGAGAGGGCGTGCAGGGTTATCTGGCCTCGGTACGGTTCGCCGACACTCAGCTTGGCCGCCTCTTGGATGCCTTTGAGAAGAGTCCGCTCGCCGCGAACACGGTGGTGGTGTTGTGGAGTGACCACGGCTGGCATCTCGGCGAGAAACTGCACTGGCGCAAGTTCACGCTCTGGGAGGAGGCCACCCGCAACGTGTTGATGGTCCGCGCCCCTGGCGTGACGCGCCCCGGCGCGCGTTGCGACCGGCCCGCGAGCCTAATGGACGTCTTCCCGACTCTTACCGATCTCTGCGGCATTCCGGCGAAGAAGGAGTGCGAGGGCATCAGTCTTCGCCCGCTGCTGGTGAACCCGAATGCGAAGTGGGACAGGCCCGCGGTAACCACCTTCGGCCGTAACAACCACGCCGTCCGCAGCGAGCGCTGGCGCTATATCCGCTACAGCGATGGAACCGAAGAGCTCTATGACCGGCGGCGAGATCCGCAAGAATGGAAGAACCTTGCCGCCGACCCAAAACTGGCCGCCGTGAAAACGGCCCATGCCCAATGGATCCCCACCGTTAACGCCGATGAACTTTCCAATCGCGGAAACGGTTGAGTGGCTGCTAGAATCTCAAGGCAGGAGACAACCAACATGCGATTCTTTCTGACTGCGGCGGCGACGCTGCTGCTGACTGCCGGCCTCGCGACGGCCGGTGAAAAGGGAATGATGCACTGCTTCGCCTTTACCACCATTCCGGAGGCCACCGACGCCGATTGGAAGGCGTTTGCCGAGGCCACCGACCAGTGGCCGTCCAAGTTCAGCGGCATTCAGAAGATCTGGCACGGCAAACTGCGCTCTCCGCTCGCGCAGTTCACCGTCACCGCCGACGCCCGCAAGAAGTTAACGGCCGGCGAAAAGGACGTCGATACGAAAGCCAACCGGATGGTCCGCCAATACGGTGTCTGCATGCTCATGAACGGGCCGGAGACACTGAAGGAATACACCGCCAGCCCCTTCCACAAGGAGTGGATGGCGAAGTACGAGAAAGTGCGCGTCGCCGGCACCACCACCTACGACATCCTCGGCCAGTAATCCCGCCTATCGCCGGTTTTCCCGGCGCAGGTCGCCAAGCGATACGGAGCCGCGTTCCCATCCGCCCCCGTGGGGGAGGGACGCGGCTTTTTTGTGCCATTGTCGCGAAAGCTTTCGGTCGCCACGCGCCGTCGCCAGCGCCGCACGCTCCTCATACAGCGCTGTCCGGAACGGATGCCCAGGCCCGAGTTCCTGGTCCAGAACCGCTTCCGCTTGGTCGAGCAGTTGCCCGGCGCGCGGTAGCCGTCCCTCCGCCAGCGCAGCCCGTGCCACCTGCAGGAGTGCGGTGGTCCGGTTCACCGCGCTCGGTAGCGCCAGCAGGCTTGGCAGCAGTTCCTCCAGTTCTCCCCAGGCTGGGGCCGTTCCGATCCGATCGGCGGCCGCATTGAACCGGCACGCCAGGCGAACGTTTGCTTCCAGGGCTTCCGGGCACGCTCTTTTCCAGATCGCTGCCGCCTCGGCGGACCGCCCGGCTGCATGTAGCGCCACGCCCAGCCCGAGCTGCGCGAATGTGTGTTGCGGTTCCCCGGGGCGAAGCTCAGCCAGCGAGTGCTTCCACGCCGCCATCGCCGCCTCCGGAAATCCGCCCAGCGTGAGGTACCCGGCCAGTTCTCCCCGCAGCACCGCCCGCTCGGCGGCGGCGCATCCGCGGCACGCATCGAGCGCGGCGCGTTGCTGCTCCTCCGCCCTTCGCCAGTCTCCTTGGCGCGCCGCCGTCGCCGCTGCCTCTCGATAGGCGGCGGGAGAACCCGCCGGGTGCTCGCCGGCGCGCAACGGCTGCAGGAGCAATGTCAGCGAAAGGATCCATCTCATGCCCCGAGATTGCCGGGCCTGGCAACCGTAACCGGATGTCCGTTTCTTGTATGGCGTTGATTAAAAGCGGAATAAAAATTCTCGATCACTGGGAACCGAAAATCCGCATCCCCCTCAAATGCGAAAACGAGATAGAATCTCTCCGTGCCAAACAACGAACGCCGTCGCTTCCTCCAACTCTCCGGAATCGCCGCCCTCGCCGGTTGCGGCCAGCAGGGAACACAGACCGCGGAAGAGCAACTACCCAGCGCGCTCGGCAAACCGATCCGCGCCTACGGCGAGCGTTCGCCGCATGAGACGGCCAAGCGCGTCGTCCCGGATCTGAAGCGGCCGCAGGTCGGTTCCACCCGGACCCCGCTCGCCGAAACCGAGGGCATCATCACCCCTGCCTCGCTCCACTTTGAACGCCACCACGCCGGCGTTCCCGATCTCGATCCCGCCAAACACACATTGCTCTTGCACGGCCTGGTCGAACGCCCGCTCGTCTTCACCGTCGCCGAGCTGAAGCGCCTTCCCTCTGCCTCTCATATCTACTTCGTCGAGTGTTCGGGCAACTCGGGCGGCGACTGGAAAGCCCCCGGCGGGCCCAACGTGGCTGCCACCTTCGGCCTCGCCAGTTGCAGCGAATGGACGGGTGTTCCGCTGAAACTCCTGCTGGAGGAGGCCGGACTGAAGGCGGAAGGGAAATGGATTGTCGCCGAGGGCGCGGACGCGTGCAAGATGGCCCGCAGCCTGCCCATCGAAAAGGCGCTCGATGACTGCCTGGTCGCCTATGCCCAGAACGGCGAAGCGATCCGCCCGGAGCAGGGCTATCCGCTGCGCCTTGTGGTCCCCGGCTACGAAGGCAACGTCAATGTGAAGTGGCTCCGCCAGATCAAGGTCGTCAACGAGCCGTATCAGACCAAGGACGAAACCTCCAAATATACGGACCTTCTGCCGGATGGCACCGCCCGCCAGTTCACCTTCATGATGGACGCCAAGAGCGTCATCACCACGCCGAGCGGCGGCCAGAAACTCCCCGGACCCGGCTTTCACGAGATTCGCGGCCTCGCCTGGAGCGGCCGCGGCACGATCGAGCGCGTCGATGTTTCCGTCGACGGCGGCAAGACCTGGCAGAAGGCGACTCTGCAGGAACCCCGCCTGCCGAAGGCCTTCACCCGCTTCCGCCTGCCCTGGCAGTGGGACGGACAGCCCGTAGAGATCCTTTCCCGCGCCGTTGACTCCTCCGGCTACGTCCAACCCACTCGCGAGGAACTGGCCGAGGCACGCGGACTAAATAGCAACTATCACTACAACGGCATCAAGTCCTGGTCGATCGCCGCCGACGGGAGCGTCAAGAATGCGTAAGATTCTCTTCGCTCTGCTTCTTACTCCCGTGCTCTTGGCGCAGGGGCCCAAGTATAAGATTGGCCGGCCGGCGACGGCCGCCGATATCAAGGCCACGGATCAGTTCGCGGCGCCCAGCGGGGAAGGCCTGCCGGAGGGGAAGGGAACCGCGCTTGATGGCCGCGACATCTATTCCCGCCGCTGCGCCCGCTGCCACGGCGCGCAGGGACAGGGCGACGAGGAAGGCCCGCTCGTCGGCGGCAAGGGAACTCTGAATACGCCCAAACCCTTGAAAACGGTGGGCAGCTACTGGCCCTACGCCACCACCATCTTCGACTACGTCCATCGCGCCATGCCCTTCGACAACCCCGGCCTGCTCGACAACAACCAGACCTATGCAGTCGTCGCGCACATCCTCCACATGAACGGCATCATCGGCGAAAAGGACGAGATGAACGCGCAGACGCTCCCCAAGGTAAAAATGCCCAACCGGGACGGCTTCATCCGCGATAACCGCCCCGATACCGGCGCCAAGGCTCAGAAAAAGAAGTAACTCGACTTACTCTCCCCGCCGGCCGAAATGACGGTCGGCAAAGTTCATCCACTGCGTCCAGTCGTAGTCCGTCACGTCGTGCTTGCCGCGACGGATGTGGTAGCCGATGGTGCCGTCGAGCGACGGTTTTTCCACCGGCGGATGCTCGTTGATGAGCAGGCCCGGAGTCCCGAGTAACCGGTAGACCGGATCCGCGCCGAGCGCGCCGAGAAACTCGCCCTTCGGATCCGCCCACGCATCGTCCTGGGCGCTGCACACATACACCGGCCGCGGCGCGATGAGCGCGATCAGCATGTGTTGATCCACCGGTATCTCGCTCTCCTTGCCGTTGTACTTCTTGAAATTCCCCGCGAACCAGTGGGGGAAAGAGGTGTTGATCCGGGCGGTGGTTTCGCCGAACTGCCGGCGGGCCAGCGCCGCCCCGCCCTCTCCCGAGTCATTTGAAATCACGATGGCAAACCGTTCGTCCTGCGCGCCCGCCCACAGCGTGGCCTTTCCCAGGCGCGAATGGCCATGCGCGATCACCTTCTTCGAATCAATCGCCTTTTCCTTTTCCAGCACGTCCAAGGCGCGGCTCATGCCCCAGGCCCAGGCGCCGATCGAGCCCCATTCGTTGGCCGCCGGCCGGGTGCTGCCGTTCTTGTAAAAGAGCGGATGGACGCCGTTCTTGAAGCCATCGTCGAAATCGGGGTCGATGTCGCCGTAGTAGACGGTCACGACTGCGTAGCCGCGCCGCAGCACCATGTCGATGGGCCAGCGGTTTGCGCTCGCGCCCCGTTCTTTCTCGCTGGCGACGTGATTGTTGGTGGTCGCGCGCACCCAGCTTTTCGTCACCCGGATTTCCTTGTCCGGCTGCACCGTATGGTTGCCGCCGAAGTTCAGGCCCAGAAACGCCGGCACCTTTCCTTTCTGGCCGTTCGGCAGATAGATCAACATGTCCATCGATGGCGCATCGCTTTGCGGTCCGAACCACACCCGGACCTGTTTGCGCGTGGCCAGTCCGCCGTGTGCGTTCTTGTCGATCTCCAAAACCTCCGTCCGCAGTTTGACTTTCTCGTCCGGCGTCTTGCCGTAGACCTGCTCGGCGAACAGCCCCAGTATCTCCGGCCGTCGCTGTTTCCGCCACATCGCGGCATCCTTCACCGGTGTTCCATCGGCCATCTTGAGAGGGTCCGGCAGCGTGTACTGCGGCACCTTGGATTCGTCGTAATTGGCCCCGGCCGGGTTCTGCCCGGGCAGGCTGAGGGCCAGCGCGAAGGCCGCGAGAAGGAAGCGTTGCATGGCCCTCATTTTACAATCGGACATGCCCACTCGCTCCCGCCGCCGGATCGGCATCCACACCTCCACCAGCGGCGCACTCTTCAACGCAGCCACCAAGGCCATCGATCTCGGCGCTAACTGCTTCCAGATCTTCTCCGGCAGCCCCCGCACCTGGGCCGCTCCGCTCCCGAAACCCGAAGCCTGCGCCAGGATGGCGGAGCTTCGCGCCGCGCATGATTTGGCCCCTCTCGTCATCCACGCTAACTATCTGATCAACCTCTGCTCGGCCGACGCCTCGAACCGTCCCAAATCCATCGCCGCCTTCCGCGGCGAACTGGAACGCGCGGCTCTCATCGGCGCCGAATACCTCGTCGTGCATCCCGGTTCGGCCAAGGACCATCCGCATCGCGACTCGGCTATCACAGCCTTCGCCGAGGGCCTTGCCGAAGCGTCCCGCGGTCTCGCTTCGTCCGGCGTCACCATTCTTCTCGAAAATACCGCCGGACATGGCAACCTGCTCGGCGGCGAACTGTCCGACCTCCGCGCCATCCGCGATCTCGCCGCACCGCACGTACAGTTCCCCATCGGTTACTGCCTCGATACCTGCCACTCCTATGCCGCCGGCTACGACATCACCACTGACAAGGGCCTTCATGCGTTCACCGGCGAAGCCGATACGCTGCTCGGCCTCGACAACATCCCCGTTATCCATACCAACGATTCCAAGGGCGCCCTCGGTTCCCATCTCGATCGCCACGCCAATATCGGCGAAGGCTATATTGGTTTGGAGGGCTTCCGGCGCATTCTCAACGCCCGCTCGCTGCGGGACAAGTCCTTTATTCTGGAAACGCCGATCGACAATGAAGGCGACGACCAGCGCAACGTCGACGCCCTCTGGTCCCTCGTCAAATAACCCATAAACATATGCCCGAACAAGCATACGATCACAGACAGATTGAATCGAAGTGGAGCGAGCGCTGGGCGACGGATCCCACCCTCTTCGCGCCCGAGGAGAACTCCTCCAAGCCCAAGTTCTACGTGCTGGAGATGCTTCCCTACCCATCCGGCGCACTTCACATCGGGCATGTTCGCAACTACTCCATCGGCGACGCCCTCGCCCGCTATAAGTGGATGCGCGGTTTCAATGTGCTCCACCCCATGGGATGGGACGCCTTCGGCCTGCCGGCCGAAAACGCGGCGATCAAAAACAACCGGCACCCTCGCGAATGGACGCATTCCAACATCGAGCAGATGAAGCAGCAGCACCGGCGGATGGGCTTCTCCTACGATTGGAATCGCGAGGTCTCCACCTGCGAGCCCGAATACTACAAGTGGAACCAGTGGTTCTTCATCCGCATGTACGAGAAGGGTCTGGCCTACCGCAAGAAGGCGCTGCTCAACTGGTGTTCGCAGTGTGCCACGGTGCTGGCCAATGAGCAGGTGGTGGATGGCTGCTGCTGGCGGCATGAGGACATCCCTGTTGAGCAGAAGGAGCTGACCCAGTGGTTCATCAAGATCACTGCCTACGCCGACGAACTGCTCAAGGACATCGAGCAACTGCAGGGCGGCTGGCCGGATCGCGTCCTGGCCATGCAAACCAACTGGATCGGCCGCAGCGAAGGCGCCGAGGTGGACTTCCACCTGGAGACCGGCGAGAAGGTGCGCGTCTTCACCACTCGTGTCGACACCATCTTCGGCGCCACCTGCGTCATCCTCGCGCCCGAGCATGAACTGGTGAAGCAGTACGTCTCCGGCGAAAAGGCCGCCGAAGTCAAGGCGATGATCGACAAACGCGCCACCCAGGGCCCCGGCGACGTCGAAAAGGAAGGCCTGTTCACCGGCCTCTACGCCATCAATCCCTTCAACAACGAACGTGTCCCCGTCTGGGTCGCCAACTTCGTCCTCACCGGCTACGGCACCGGCGCCATCATGGCCGTCCCCGCGCACGATGAGCGCGACTTCGAGTTCTGCACCAAGTACGGCATACCCATCGTCCCGGTCATCCGGCCCGTCGATGGCGAACTGCCGGCCGTCGTCGAAGCCGCCTTCGGGGACTATGGCGTCGTCGAAAACAGCGGCCCCTGGTCCGGCCTTCCCAGCGCCGAGGCGCGCAAACAGATGGCCGCGTACGCGCAGGCCAACGGCTTCGGCGAAGCCGCCGTCACCTTCCGCATCAAGGACTGGGGCATCAGCCGGCAGCGCTACTGGGGTACCCCCATCCCCATGATCCATTGCGAGGCATGTGGCGTTGTGCCCGTGCCGGATGAGCAACTCCCCGTGCTGCTCCCGGCCGATGTCGAGTTCACCGGTTCCGGCCAGTCGCCGCTCGCCTCCAGCGCGTCGTTCACCAACGTGCCGTGCCCGAAGTGTGCCGCCCCCGCCCGGCGCGAGAGCGACACCATGGACACCTTTGTTGACTCCAGTTGGTACTTCTACCGCTACTGCGACGCGCACAACTCCCAGGCGCCTTTCGACCCCAAGAAGATCGCCTACTGGTTCCCCATCGATCAGTACATCGGTGGCGTGGAACACGCCATTCTGCACCTCATCTACTCCCGTTTCTGGACGAAGATGATGCGCGACATCGGGCTCATTGAGAACAGCGAACCCGCCGCGCGCCTGTTCACGCAGGGCATGGTGATCAAGGACGGCGCCAAGATGTCCAAGTCAAAGGGCAACGTCGTCAGCGCCGACGCCATGATGGACGAGTTCGGCGCCGACACCGGCCGCCTGTTCGAACTCTTCGCCGCCCCGCCGGAAAAGGATCTCGATTGGACCACCTCCGGCGCCGAAGGCGCCTACCGATTCATCGGGCGCGTCTTCCGTTTCGCCACCCGCAACATGGATCGGATGAACGAGCCCGGCGAACGCACCGATGCCGACCGTCAGGTCCTGCGCAAGCTCCACCAGACCATCCACCGCATCACCCACGACTTCGACACCCGCTGGCACTTCAACACCTCCATCGCCGCCTTCATGGAACTCGTCAACGAGATCTACGCCCACGAAGCGCGCATGAGCGGTCCGGTTATCCGCGAGGTGCTCGAAAAGATCGTCCTGCTCCTGGCGCCGTTCACCCCCTACGTCTGCGAAGAGCTGTGGGAACGCATGGGCCGCAGCGGCCCGGTCTTCAAGCAGCCGTGGCCCGTCTATGACGCCGAAGTGGCCAAGGAGGATGGCGCCGAGGTCATCCTGCAGGTCAACGGCAAGCTGCGCAGCAAGCTCACGGTCCCCTTCGGCACCGCGAAAGAGGAACTGGAGCGCCTCGCCATGGCCGATGAAAAGATGCAACCCTTCCTCGCCGGCAAGCCGGTTGCGAAGGTCATCGTCATCCCCGACAAGTTGGTCAATATCGTCGTCAAGGGGTAAACGCGGCCAGCCGCGTGCCGGCATCCCGGACGTACAGCATTCCCCCGGCAATTGCCGGATAGGCTCGCACCGTGCCCTCAAAGGCGCGGTGCGTCGCCACGCCGCGGAACGCCCCCGGCGCCGCTTCGGCGAGCACGATCTGGCCCGTTTCCCGCACCATCAGGATGCGGTTCCGCACCAGCAGGATGCTGCCGGCGCCGAAGCCCGTCTGCGCCCAACGTACCTTGCCCGTCTTGAACTCCACGCAGCGCAGTTCCGCGCCCATCTCCTGACGGCCGTGATAGCCGTACAGGTGCCCGTCATGCAGCACAGGCGTCGCATAGTGGCACGACATCGAATCATCGCCCGACCAGACCTCTTTC
>CAZWDD010000037.1:11635-26331 GCA_964632345.1 uncultured Solibacteraceae bacterium
CACAGGCGTCGCATAGTGGCACGACATCGAATCATCGCCCGACCAGACCTCTTTCGGTGACCCCGAACTCATGTCCAGGAGAATGGCGCCCGTCCCGTAGCTCGCCGTCAGGAAGATGTACGACCCGGATACGATCGGCGTCGCCGCGTTCACCGACGCGGCCGACCGCGATCGCCACCGCATCTGCGCCAGCACCTTGCCTGTTGCCGGATCCAGCACCGCCAGTCCCGTCCGCGTGAAGAACACCGCCCGCGGCTGCCCCCCTATCGGCGCCACCACCGGCGAGGAGTATCCCGCCTCGTCGCTCAGCGCCTGCCACGCCGTTTTCCCTGTCTTTCCGTCGAAGGCGACAATCCCGCCGCCGTTCGCTCCGCCCACGCCCACCAGCACCCGTCCGTCAAACACAACCGGCGAACATGCAGCCCCGAAGTACCCCTTCGGCGCACCGAACTCCTTCATCGCAGCCCGCTGCCACACGCGCTTGCCGGTACCCGCGTCGAACGCCGTTAACGTTCCCTCTGCTCCGGACGTGTAGAGCATTCCGCCCGAAACGCAGGGCGCCGCCCGCGGCCCCTCGTCGAAGCCGAAGTCGTCGCGATACGCCGTTGTGTACGCCGACTTCCACACCGGCTTGCCCGTCTTGGCCTCCAGCGCCTCCAGCACCTCTTCGTTGCCCGTCCGGTGGAACACAAACACCTTGCCGCCCGCCGCCACCGGTCCGGCGAATCCCGCCCCTACCGTATGCGTCCACGCCTGGCGCAGGGCGCCGGAGGTCCAATTGAAATCGGCATCCGGGTAGAATCCGTTCCGCGCCGGTCCCAGATGCTGTGGCCAGTCGCCCGCCACCGCCGCTCCCTGCGCCATCGCGGCCAGCATACGCCTCCGGTTCCACATCCTAGAATTTCCCTCCATCCACGTCCCGCAGGAATCGAATGATGCCATCCATATAGACCTTCTGATCATCGTAGATCGCCATGTGGCTCCCGTTCGGGCAGAATAGATAGCGCCCCTTCTGCACCTTCTTCGCCATCATTTCCATGTGCGCCGGGTCCATCGTGTCGTGCTTGGCCCCGATGATCAGTGCCGGCGGCGCAATCTTCCCCAGGTCCGCCGTCCGGTCCCAGTTGAGGATCTTCCCGCCCGCCCCCATCTCGCTCGGCCCCTGCATCTGTACGTAGATGTCCTGATTCATGTGCGCAAAGGAACGCTGTGCCGGCTCGGGCCACTCCGCCGCGGGCATGCGCAGAATGTGGTGCTCGTAGAAATGTGGAACCAGCAGTTCCATATAGCGCGGATTCTTGAAGTCCTTCTTTGCCTCAATGTCCTGAATCTCCGCCAGTGCCTTCGGTTCCATCGCCGGCATCAAGACCGTCTTCGCGTATTCGTTATAGGCCGGAATACTCGCCATCATGTTGGAGATGATCAATCCACGGAGATGTTGCTGATATTTCAGCGCATATTCGATCGCGAAAAGCCCTCCTCCGGACTGCCCGTACAGGAAGAAGTTGCTCTTGTCGAGCTTCAGCGCCTGCCGCACCTGTTCGATCTCTTCTACGAATCGCGGCACTTCCCAAAGGTCGTCGTGCTTCGGATTTTCGCTGAAGAACGAACCCAGTTGATCGTAGTAGTAGTACTCAATCCCGGCGCCCGGAAAGTAGCTGTCGAAGGCTTCCAGGTACTCGTGCGTCGCACCCGGTCCGCCATGGAGCAGCAGCACCTTGATGGATGGATTGTTCCCCACCCGCTTCGTCCAGACCTTGAACGTTCCGCGCGGCGTCGAAATCGGGATCATCCGCACGCCGCCGGACAGGACGTCGTCCCGCCCCGTGTTGTCGTGGTAAACATTGGTCGATTTCATGCACCCGCCCAGTAGTAAAAAGGGAATCGAAAGCAGCAGTTTGCGTATCATGGAAGCTTACGAATTATGGCATTCTCACGCCTCTCCAAACTGCTGCTCATCGGCCTCGGGCTCTGTGCGCTCCACGCACAGACACTGCGGGGTACGCTCGGCGTGACCGTCCTCGATGGCTCCCGCGCTGTTGTTCGCCAGGCCAAGCTGGTTCTGGTGGACCGCGCGATGGGCAAGGAACGCACCGCCGAAACCGACGCGGAAGGCAACTTCGTGTTCGCATCGCTCCCCCCGGGCGAGTATCGCTTGGTCATCGATGGCCCCGGTTTCCGCCGCCATGCGCAGTCGTTCACGCTGGCCGTCAATCAGGAGCAGCGTACGGAAATCCTCCTCCAGCCCGGTGACCGCACGGAGACCGTGGAAGTTCTCGGTGGCCGCGAACTCCTGCGCACCGAGTCGGCTTCGCTCTCCACCGTCGTCGACAACCAGCAGGTCACCGCCCTTCCGCTCGATGGCCGTAACTTCATCGAACTCGCCCTCCTCGCCCCCGGCGCCGCCGCCCCCGCGCAGGGCTCGGCCGGCACCGCCCGCGGCGAGTTCACCTTCCACGCCAACGGCGGCCGCGAGGATTCCAACGGCTTCCTGCTCGACGGTGTCTACAACGCCGACCCCAAGTTGAACGGCGTTGGTGTCACTCCCTCTGTCGACGCCATCCGTGAGTTCGAAGTCCTCACCGGCAACTATGACGCCTCCTTCGCCCGCAATAGCGGCGGCCAGGTCAACGTCGTCGTCAAGTCCGGGACGAACTCGCTGCACGGCGCGTTGTTCGGCTTCTTCCGCAACCAGGCCATGGACGCGCGCAACTTCTTCGCCCCCGCCGGCCCGGACCCGCGTTACCGTCGCGAGCAGTTCGGCGCCGCTATCGGCGGCCCCATCGTCCGCAACCGCACTTTCTTCTTCGCCGACTACGAAGGCCGCCGTCTCGACGAAGGCATCAGCCGCACCACCCGCGTCCCCACCGCCCTCGAACGTTCCGGCGACTTCACCGCCTCCGATCCCCGTACCCCGCCCGTCGATCTCTTCACCCAACGGCCCTTCCCAGGCGGCGTCATTCCCGCCTCCCGCATCCATCCCATCGCCCGCGGCATTCTCAGCTTCTACCCCACTCCTAACCGCGCCGACGCCGCCCAGAACTTCTCCGCCGCCCCGGATCTGGTCGACCGCAACCACTCCGCCGATATCCGCATCGATCATCAACTCGCCCCCAACTCTGATCTCGCCGTTCGCTACTCCGTCGCAGACCGCGGCTACTTTGAACCCTTCGCCGGCACCACCTTCGCCGCCGTCCCCGGCTTCGGCAACAACGTCGACCGCCGCGCCCAGAACTTCATGGCGTCGGAAACCCATGCCTTCCGCCCCACCCTGCTCAATGAGTTCCGCTTCGGCTTCAACCGCGTGGCTTTTGGCGTCGCGCACCAGAATCAGGGCAACAGTCTTAACCGTTCCATCGGCCTTCCGGAGCCTTCCGCCAATACGCGCGATCACGGCCTGGCCTTCATCAACGTGGCCGGCTACGGTTCCATCGGCGATGAATACAACAATCCGCAGAACGGCATCGCCACCACGTTCCAGTTCCTCAATCACCTCACCTGGACCCGCAACCGCCACACCTGGAAGTTCGGCGGCGATGTCCGCCTCCAAGGCCAGGAGGCCTTCCGTGACGTTCTTTCCCGCGGCCTCATCAGCTTCACCGGCTTCACCGGCAACGGCCTCGCTGAACTGCTCCAGGGCGTACCCACCGTCACCAGCGTCGCCAGGCTCGATAACCCGCAGAACCTCCGCACGCAAAGCTACAATCTCTTCGCCCAGGACCAGTGGAGGCTCACCGGGCGCCTGACGTTGACCCTCGGCGCACGCTACGAGTACAACCGCCCGGCTTACGACGCCAACAACCGCGCCTCCGTGCTGGACCCGGCCACCAACGCCATCGTCCAGCTCGGATCCATCCCCGGCACCCGCGGCGCCTTCCTGCCCGATCGTAACAACCTCGCCCCCCGCCTCGGCCTCGCCTTCGCCGCCCGCCAGGGGACCGTCCTCCGCGCCGGCTACGGCATCTACTACGACCAGGCTCCCTTCGCCCCCGGCGAAGGCATGTACTTCAACCAGCCGTATTTCCAACTGAACACCTACTTCATCGGGCCCACCTACCTGCTCTTCCTCCAGAACCCCTATCCATCGGACTTCCCCATCTTCGTCCCCCCCTCGGCCGTCACCTTCCAGCGCAACTTCCGCACGGCCTACAGCCAGCATTTCAGCTTCAACGTGCAGCAGACCCTCGGCCGCGGCCGCGTCGTCGAACTCGGCTACACCGGCACCAAGGGCACCCGCCTGATGACGGGCCGCGACGGCAACCAGGCCGCCCCCAGCGCCGCGCCCATGAACCTCCGCCCCGATCCGCGCTGGGGCGACGTTACCTACCTCGAAAGCCGCGGCAACTCGAACTACCATGCCCTCCAGGCCCGCTTCGAGCAGCGCATGGCGCGCGGCCTCTCCCTGCTGGCTTCCTACTCGGCCGGTAAGTCGATTGACGACGCCAGCGGCTTCTTCTCGAGCGCCGGGGATCCGAACTTCCCCATGGACTCGAATAACATGGCGCTCGAACGCGCCCGCTCGTCGTTCGATATCCGCCATCGGATGACCATGGCCTACGTCGCCGATCTCCCCTTCGGCCGCAACCGCTGGTACGGCGGCTGGCAGACCAACGGCGTCTGGACCTTCCAGACCGGACGCCCCTTCACCGTCTCCCTGCTCAGCGATCTCGACCAGTCCAACACCGGCCGCACCAGCTACGGCTTCGGCGCCAATGACCGTCCGAACCGCCTCGCCAGCGGTGTCCTTGCCAACCCCGCCCCGGAACGCTGGTTCGATACCGCCGCCTTCGCGCTCCAGCCCTTCGGAACCCTCGGTTCCTCGGGCCGCAACATCCTCGACGGCCCCGGCCTGGCCACGCTCAACCTCTCGCTCGTCAAGAATACGCAGTTCGGCGACCGCACCACCCTGCAGTTCCGCGCCGAAGCCTTCAACGCCCTCAACCGCGCTAACTTTGATCAGCCCAATGCCGTCCTCGGTTCCGGTTCCTTCGGGCGCGTGCTTTCGGCCGGCTCGCCGCGCCACATGCAGCTTGGATTGAAACTGCTTTTCTAACGGGTACGTCCCAATTGTGTTGAAATAGTGCCGAAGTGAGGAGGAGTGTGCCCATGCGGAAACGGAATTTGTTGGCTTTGTTGTTGACCGGCGCCCTGATGGCGGGGTTCTCCATCGTCGAGGCGTGGCAGGGACCTGGGCCATCGAGTTCCGAAACCGTGGCCAAGCCGCGCAAAAAAGCCGGCCCCGGTGAGGCTCCCGTGGAACCCGCGAAGGAGAAGATCGACTCCCAGTTCAAGAAGAAACCAGGCGAGGAACTCCCCGTCGGCCTGCCTACTTTCAAGAGCGACGTTTCCACCGTGCAGGTCGATGTGGCCGTCCTCGACAAGAACGGCCGATTCATTCCCGGTATCCCGCGCGGCAACTTCCGTGTCCTCGAAGACGGCGTCCCCCAGCAGGTCACCGGCTATACGCTCGGCGAAGCCCCCATGACTGTCTGCATGGTCATCGAGTTCTCAAACCTCTATCAGCAGTATTGGTCCAATGGCTGGTATGAAACACTACAGGCCTCCTACGGCTTCCTGCAGACGCTGAAACCGGAGGACTACGTCGCTGTTGTCGCCTACGATCTGCGCCCCGAGATTCTCTCCGATTTCTCCACCGATCGCCGTCAGGCTATGGAGGCGATGCAGCGTCTCCGCATCGCCGCCTATTCGGAATCCAACCTCTATGATGCCCTCACCGATACCGCCGAACGCATGAGCGAGATCGAGGGCCGCAAGGCCATCGTGCTGATCGCCAGCGGCGTCGATACCTTCAGCAAGCTCACCTTCGGCGAAACCCGCAAGAAGATCCAGCAGGCCGGCGTGCCCATCTATGCCATCGGCATCATGCAGGCCCTGCGCGAGTGGATGGACGCACGAGGGTTCATGGGCGGCATTCAGCGCCTCGATTTTCTGCAGGCCGATAACCAGATGCGCACCTTTGCCCGCGAAAGCGGCGGCCAGGCCTACTTCCCCCGCTTCTTCGGTGAGTTCCCCAATATCTACCGTGGCATCCATCAGGCACTTCGGAACCAGTACTCACTCACCTACCAGCCGTCCAATACGGCCAAGGACGGCAAGTTCCGCAAGATCACCGTACAACTCGTGAACCCTTCCACCAACGAACCGCTGCGCATTGTGGACGAAAAGGGCAAGCCGATGAAGTACTCGATTGTGGCCAAGCAGGGCTATAACGCTCCGAGAGAAGTAGAGTAAGCCATTTGTCAAGCAAAACATCTCAAGGCAAATGAGTCCGATAGAAATGCGTTGACACGCTTGTCACGCAGTTGTTAAGTTCAGCTTCGGTCCGGCGTTCGCTGGACCGTTTCTGGCAATGAATCTGGCATCTGAAAGAACCAATGCGGCAGCCCAACGGCTGTTGCTCGTCGACGATCATCCCGCGGGTTTGGCTGCCCGCAGATCGGTACTAGGCGAACTCGGTTTTGCGATCACAACGGCCTCCTCGGCTGAGTCCGCGCTCGAAAAGTTTCAGGCAGAACCGTTCCCTGTTGTTGTGACCGATTACAAGTTGCCCGGCAAGACAGGCGTTGACCTGATTGCCGACATCCGGGCGGTTGCGCCCGATACCCGGATTGTCTTGATCTCCGGGTTTGTGGATGCGCTCGGGTTGACGGAAAAGTCGACCGGCGCCGATGCGGTGTTAGCGAAGAGTGCGAACGAAGTGACCCAGTTGATCCGTGCGGTAAACCGGTTGTTGCGTCGCGCCGTGGCCAAGAAGCCCGGCAGCGTGAAACGGGTTGCGGCAAGGAAGGCCGGAACCGCCGGCTGATGTGCGCCCTGGCCTTATGGATGGGGCTCTCTGCCGGTCTGTGGCTGGCCGCGCAGTCCGCCCCTCCCACGGCCCGTCCGAAAGCGTCCGCGGCACGCAGCAAGCCAGCCGCCCAGCCCCCCAGTGACGACGCCGTCGCCGATCGCTGGATGCGGTCCCTTACGCTGCGCCAGCGCGTTGCGCAGTTGGTTGTCATTCGAACCCACGGCAGCGTGGGCAACCCGCGTGGTCGCGAATGGCGGGATATTGTCCGCTGGGTGCGGGATTCGCAGGTCGGCGGACTCATCGTCGTCAACCGGGTCCGGCGCGGCTCCGTGGTCAAGGCCGAACCGTTTGAAACCGCCGGGTTCCTCAACCGGCTCCAGAAACTGGCGCGACTTCCGCTCCTGGTGGGTGGTGACTTTGAGCGCAGCGTCTCCATGCGTTTTGACGGCACGGTGCAGTATCCGCACGCCATGGCCTATGGCGCTGCCGGCCGACCCGAGTGGACCGCCGAACTTGGCCGTATCACCGCTCACGAGGCCCGCACGCTTGGCTTTCAGTGGGTCTTTGCCCCGGCGGCCGACGTCAACAACAATCCCGACAATCCCATCATCGGCATCCGTTCCTTCGGTGTCGATCCCGCCACCGTTTCCACCCATGTACAGGCCTTTGTCGAAGGCGCCAGACGGGCGCCCCGGCCCGCTCTCGTCACGGTCAAGCACTTCCCCGGCCACGGCGATACGGCCATGGATAGCCACGCCGGAATGCCTGTCATCGCTTCGGATCGCGCCCGCCTTCAGGCCCTTGAACTCCGGCCCTTCGCCGCCGCCATCGCGCGCGGCGTGGATTCTGTAATGAGTGCTCACATCGCCCTGCCGAACGTCGATCCGTCAGGGGTCCCGTCCACCATCTCCCCGGTTGTCATCGGCGATGTGCTGCGCAAGGAACTGGGCTTTGCCGGGCTGGTTACCACCGATGCCATGGACATGGCAGGCCTCGCGAAGGAGTATGGCAGCGCCGAATCCTCCGTCCGCGCGCTGGAGGCTGGTGTTGATGTGCTGCTCATGCCCCGCGATCCGGACCAGGCCATCGCTGCCGTCATGAAAGCAATCTCCTCCAAGCGCCTCACCGCCGAACGAATCAACGAAAGCGTGCGAAAAGTGCTGCGTGCCAAGGTCCGGCTCGGCCTTCATAGGTCCCGGATCGTGAACGCGGAGATGATTCCCGAAGTTACCGAGGAGGAGTCGTCCATGGTGCACGCCCAGAAGGTGGCCGACGCCGCCGTCGCCGTTCTGCGTGGCGACAAGGCCAGCCTCCCCGTTGGTGGCGATGCCGGCACCTGCGTGCTTGCGCTCGCCGAACGCCGCGGGAACGGGCAAGGTGCTCAACTCACCGAGGAGGTGCGCGCTCGCGCCCCTCAGGCGCGCACCGCGATTCTCGATCCCCAGATGCCCGAGGCCGCCCTCGCCGCGCCGCCCGATGGCTGCCAGACCACCGTCGTCGCCGCCTTCCTCGGCTTCGGCGGTTCGGGGAAGCTGAACGCCGCCTACGCGCCGCTGCTGGCCCATCTGATGGCATCCGGCCGCCCCGTGGTGCTCGCCGCCGTGGGCAACCCCTTCCTCGTACGCGAGTACCCGCAGGCCTCGCTCGCCCTCACCACCTACTCCACGGTCCCGGTCTCGGAGACCGCACTCGTCAAGGTGCTCTTCGGCGAAATGCCCGCCGTCGGACGCCCATTTGTCTCCTTCGGCGGCCAGCCGCTCGGCGCGCCGTGAGAAAATAATGAGCGGAGGCGTTGCCGCAATCGTGATGGAAATTACCTGGCTGGGTCACACCAGTTTCTCCCTGCGTCTGGAGTCCGGCGAAGTGGTGCTCATCGATCCGTGGATCGACGGCAACCCCAAATTCCCGGCCGGATATTCGATCGACCGCGTCGACACCATTCTCATCACCCACGGCCACTTCGACCACGTCGGCGGCGTACGCAAACTCGCCGCCCAATTTGCCCCGCAGATTTTCGCCAATTACGAAATCTGCACCTGGCTCGGTTCCAAGGGGGTCGCTAATTGCAACGGCATGAATAAGGGTGGACGCGCCGCAACGCCCGGCGGCCTCGACATCACGATGACCCATGCCCTGCACTCCAGCGGCATCACCGATGACGACGGCTCCATGATCTACGGCGGTGAACCCGGCGGCTACATCCTCCACTTCCCGGACGGCCGCAACGCATACTTTGCCGGCGATACTGACGTGTTTGCCGAGATGCAGTTCCTCGCCGAACTCCACGCCCCTTCACTCGCTTTTCTGCCGATCGGCGACCTGTTCACGATGGCCCCTCGCGGCGCCGCCATCGCCTGTCGCCTGCTCGGTTGCCGCGAAGTCATTCCCATGCACTACGGCACGTTTCCGCCTCTTACCGGCACGCCGGAGCAGTTGGCTGCTCTCGTCGATGGTTCCTGCAAGGTAACGCCCCTGACGCCCGGCCAGCCCTACCGCTGGTAAGTCGTTCTGGCGGCTACGCCTTCAACCCCAGCACGCGAACGCCATTCTCCCAGAAGATCTTTCGCGTCACCGATGCGTGCGGGCTCAGCCGGCGTACCGTCTCAATCTGCTTGCTGCCGCTGCAACGGTCCCCATGCCCCACCGGGTCGCTGCAATCGCTTCCGTAAATCAGCTTGTTCTGGTGGCGTTCAATGAACCACTTCGCGTGTTCCTCGTCGCGGAGGAACGCATTCAGTCCGGATCCCGCCGAAAGATCCCCGTACATGTTTGGATAGTCGCTCAGGTAGCGGTCCGTCAGCCCGCCCGGCGTCACCTTCGTGCGCGGGTAGAGCACCTCCTGCTGCAGCGCCTTGTCGATATTGCCCCACCACGTCTGCGCGTGGCCGATGAAGTTCACCGTCGGGTACTTCTCCAGAATGCGGTAGAAGCGCTGGAACCCGATGTTGTAGGTGTTGTGCTCAAAGTGCAGCAACACGGGCACCTTGTAGTCGCGCGCGATCTGCGCAATCAGATGCACATGCGGCGAATCGGCGTCGACAGGAAACTTCTGCTCGCCGATGCCGATCGCTCCCAGCTTCAGATACTTCTCGAGCACCGCCTTGGTCGCCTCCGGCGCCGGGGCCTCGTTGGCGAAGAACACGAACTTCTGCGGATACTTCTTCACCAGGTTGTAGCAGATGTCGTTGCCCCCAGCCCCGGCCGCCAGCCCGTAGCGTGCGCCCGCCGGCAGCAGAACGGTCTTCGTAATCCCCATGCGCTCCTGGTGCGCGATCATCTGCTCATCGGTCCGCCCGGTGTATGGCGAATGCTGGTGCAGGTCCAGTATCCGTTCCGGCTGCGTTTGCGCGGCGGCGGCCAAGCCGGACAGCAGAAAAGAGCGGCGGGTGAAGTCCGTAGTCATCAGAAATACGATACCGTGAGTAAAGGGTAACGTGAGCAGCCGCGCAGAGACCATCCCGCCCGCGCAAGCCGGGACAGAGAACAAATCCGCCCGGTCAGAACGCTTGGGATTCATCGATTGGACCCGCGGCATTGCAACGCTGGTTATGCTGCAGGGCCACGTCTGGGAGAGCTTTACGCGCAAGGACCTCCGCGACACCGGCGCCTACATGATGTCCCAGTTCCCGGGCGGCGTCGCCCCGGCCGTCTTCCTCTTCCTTTCCGGCGTCACGCTCGCATTCCTTATCGATAGCCGCGCGCAACGCGGTATCGGCACCCGCGGACAGGTGGCCGCCGCCCTCCGCCGCGCCGGGTACCTGGGTGGCCTCGCTATTCTCTTCCGTCTCCAGATGTTCGTCTTCTACTGGCCCCACTCCCCGTGGACGGACCTTCTGCGCGTCGACATCCTCAACTGTATGGCCGCCGCCTGCATCATGCTCGCTCCCGTTGCCGGCTTCGGCCGTCTCGGCCGCATCCGCGGCGCCCTTGCCGTCACCGCCGTCATCGCCTTCGCCGCTCCGTTCGTGAGCGATTGGAAGGCAGGTGCTCCCAATAGCCTGCTCACCGATTACCTCGCCCCCAGCTACGCCGCTTTCTCTCTGTTTCCATGGGGCGCCTTCGTCGCCTTCGGCATGGCCTGCGGAACCATCTTCCGCTGCGTATCCGACCACGGCCGCGAGAACCTCATGCTATGGGCCGGATGGGGCGGCTTCGCCCTCGCCTTCGTCGGCCAGTATCTCTCGAATCTTCCCTACAACATCTACCCCAACAGCGACTTCTGGCTGGATAGCCCGTGCCTGACGGCCATCAAGATCGGCGTCATCCTCATGGTGGCCGCCTTCGGCTTCTTCTGGAACGAGTGGGTCCCACGCGTCCGCAGCGGCGCCGGCGCCGGACCCCGCTTCAGCATTCCGCGCCAGCTCGGCCAGACGTCCCTGCTCATCTACTGGGTCCACATCGAACTCGTTTACGGCCGCCCGGCCGACTACTTCCGCGCCAGCATGGGCCTTTGGGAGACCCTGTTCTCCGCCATTGTCGTCATTCTGCTCATGATCGCGCTCTCCACATGGAAGACCCGCTTCGTCACCAGCAAGGCCTATCTGGACCGCCGCGCGCAGCTCGTCGGACGGCTCCCGTCCTGGCTCACCCGCGCTCGCTAACCCGCAGCGCATAGCGAAAAACCGTCCGCAGGATGATCCACCCGGCCTTTGCCGATGCCTTCCAGTTCCCGCTCACTTTGTTCTCTCCGGCCACCCGCCGCCCGTAGGCCACCGGAATCTCCCGCACCCGCAGCCCGTGCTGCAGCGCCTTGATCTGCATTTCGATCGTCCATCCGTAGTTGCGGTCCTCCATGCGCAGCCGATCCAACGCGTCGCGCCGGATCGCCCGGAACGGACCAAGGTCCGTGTAACGATGCCGCCAGAACAGCCGCATCAGAAAACACGCCAGCGTGTTCCCGAATTCCTGGTGCGGCAGCAGTGCGCCCTTCTCGGCTCGCCCCAGTGTCCGGGACCCGATCACCACGTCCGCCTCGCCGGCCCGGATCGGCGCGAGCAGTGCCGCCGCCTCGGCCGGGTCCTCGGACAGGTCGGCCTGCATCCACACCACAATCTCCGCCTCCTCCGGCAGCATCGCCATCGCCGCCAGCGATGCGGCTCCATACCCCCGCTCCGGCTCCCGCACCACAATCGCACCCCTCGCGCGTGCCACCTCTCCCGTCCGGTCCGTTGACCCGTTATCGGCCACCACAATCCAACGAAACAAATCCGCCGGGATCGCGTCAAAAAGCAGAGGCAGGCACTCCTCCTCATTCAGCGCCGGAATAATGAGTGCTGCTTGCAGTTGCTTCATTTCGGAGTACAATTCAGCGTATTAGGGAATTATGACGCCTGACCAGCCCCCGTCGCCGGAAAAGCACAACGAAACCAGGCATCTCCTCATGGGCGCCGCCTACTGGCTGCGGGACCTCATGTTGTCCGTCGTGCTTGCCGTCGTCATCATCCTCTTCCTCTACCAGCCCGTGAAGGTCGAAGGCACCAGCATGATGCCCGCCCTCGAAGATCAGGAACGCATCTTCATCAACAAGTTCCTCTACCGCTTCGGCTGGGGCGATATCGAACGCGGCGACACCGTCGTCTTCTGGTTCCCTCGCGACCCCTCGAAGTCCTACATCAAACGCGTCATCGGCGTCCCTGGCGACACCGTCGAAGTCCTCGACGGCGAAGTCCGCCTCAACGGCAAGGTGGTCAACGAGCCGTACGTTCCCGAAGAGTTTCGCGACCGCATGACCGTTCCAGCCACCCGTGTTCCGCCCGATTCCTACTACGTCATGGGTGACCATCGCAGCTCTTCGAATGACTCCCGCGCCTGGGGCGTCGTCCCGCGCCGTTATATCTACGGCAAGGCCGTTTTCGTCTACTGGCCGCTTGAAAAAATGGGCCTGCTCCACTAGCGCCGGCCGAACAGCCAGAACAGCAGCGACAGCAGGACACTGGCCAGAATGCTGCTCGCCAGCGGAAAGTGGAAGGTTGTGTTTTTCCCTCGCCACACGAAATCACCCGGCAGCCGGCCCGGCACAATGCCGGCGCGTTCAATCACCCAGAGCACAGCGCCAAGCGCCACGATCGCAATGCCCAGAATCAGAATCGAACGCGCCACCGTAGTTGCCTTCGTCCGCTAAACGGAAAAGCTCCGCCCGCGGTTCTGCCCCACCAGAATCTGGAACAGCCGGTGCGAAATCAGCTCGTGAAGCGTCAGAAGTTCCGCGTTGTTGGCCGCAATCGCCGCCGCGTCCCGCAGGTCGGCCGCCAGCGGACCGCCGGCCTTCAAAGCATCGGTCGCTCCCTGTATCACCGGATCCGTCATCGCCTCGCCGGCCATCTCCCACAATGTGATGAAGCGGTCCACCGCCGTCGGGAAGCTCACGTGGAACACGCCATGCACCGACGTCGTGCGCGGCGGCTTGTAGTCGAGGTTGAACGGGCCGTTGTAGCCGTAAGTCCGCAGCAGGATGAAGACGTTCAGCCAGTCGAGCGGGTTCACCAGCCCCACCGCGATGTCCACGTCATGCTTGCCCGCGTACCCGTCGTTGATGTCGAAGTGGAACAGTTTCCCGCACATCAGCGCCCGCGCCAGAGCCGCGCGCGGCGCCGTGCCCCACATCAGCTCATGCAGATACTCCGGGTTCAATCCCACCATTGCCGGATGCTTGATGAGCCCGGAAAAGATCAACGCCAGCATCGAATCGGAGGTCGGCAGCAGAATCTCCGCCACCGGCTCAAACGGCTTGGCCTCCATGCAGTGCTTCAGCGTGGCGCGGCCAAGCTTCCCCGCCAGTTCAATATCTTTCTCGCACGCCGCATTGATGCACTCGGCATACCACTTCAGCGTCTGCAGTTCGTCCATCGCGCCTTGAATGAAGTACCCCAGCGCGCCCGGCCAATAGACGGCGTAGTTGGCGCCCAACTGATGGCCGATCGAAACCGTATTCTCCACGCGCCAGTTCGCATACTCGCGCACCTGCGCCGCGTGCGGCGCCGGGCTTGCTGCCCACACCGGGTTGTGGAACGTCTCGGTCGTCACCATGGAGCACGCCAGTCCGTGCTTCTTCAGCGACTCGCCGATCCGCCCGACGATCTCCTCCTGGCCTTCCCGCCCAAGATGTTCGGTCGGAATCACATCGGTGTCATGCGTGCACCAATAACCGATGCCGATGCGCGCGTACTCCTCGATCACCCGCTCGAACGTCACCGGCTGGCGCGTCTTGTCCTGGAAAAGGGAATGGCCCTCATAGGCCGCCGCCCATTGCGGGCCGGTGATGAAGTACTTCCGCCGCTGTTCCGGCGTGTAGGAGCCGCCGCAGGCCGCCGTTAGGCGTTCCACCACGGATTGTTGTTGGTCGACAGGGATCGCTGACATAAGTTTGGGTTCCGAGACTCCAATCATATTGCAGCCGGGCCGGGGCAGGGAAGCGCCCGGTTCGGCTTCCGCCGGTGTCCGCTGATAGAATAATTTGCTGATGACTCAACCAGCCAAGCCCGTCACCCTGCCCACCTTGGTGCCTCCGTCGGCCGAGTTCGCCGCCCAGGCCAATGTGTCCGGAATCGAAGCCTATCAGGCGCTCTATAAGCGCGCAGTGGACAACCCCACCGAGTTTTGGGGCCATCTGGCGGAAACGGAGCTTGACTGGTTCCAGCGCTTCGAGAAAACGCTGGAATGGGAGCCTCCATTTGCCAAGTGGTTCGTCGGCGGCAAGCTCAACGTCAGCTACAACTGCGTCGATCGCCACACCAAGACCAACCGCAAGAACAAAGCCGCCATCATCTTCGAAGGCGAGCCCGGCGACCAGCGCATCATCACCTAACAGGAACTCCACCGCCTCGTCTGCCGCTTTGCCTCCTCGCTCCTCCAACTCGGTCTCAAAACCGGCGAACGCGCCATCATC
>CAZWDD010000038.1:0-12348 GCA_964632345.1 uncultured Solibacteraceae bacterium
CGGATATCGAACACGTCCATCGCCTCAAACTGCATCCGGTAGGCGGCCTCCATCGATTGAATCCGCCCGTCCAGAAAATCGTCCGCCCCGAACCCCGCGCTGAACTCCCGGTTCAACGCCTGAATCGCATCCAACTGCCGCCGCTGCGCCCCCGCGTCCAGCCACTTGTTCCGCAGATTCGCGATCATCTTCTCCGGCTCCACCTCGGAGTCGCTGAACGGCGTCCCCTGATGTTCCGCCGGCAGGAATCCGCTCCGGAGCAGGGAACCGCCTCCCGTCCCGCCCGGGCTCAACGCCACGAACGCCGGCAGGTTCTCGTTCTCCGTGCCCAAGCCGTACGATAGCCACGCCCCCAGCGACGGCCGCGTCGCCAGTATGCTGCCCGAATGGATCAGGCTCCGCGCCGGAGTGTGCGTCGGGTTGAACGTGTACATGGACTTGATCACGCATACATCGTCGATCACCGTCCCCATCTGCGGCAGCAGTTCGCTCACCTCAATCCCCGCCTGCCCGTGCTTCTGGAACGTGAACGGACTCGGCAGCAACCCGCCCGTCTGCCGCTCCGTCCGCAGGTCCGCCGAATCCGGCCGCTGCCCCTGAAACTTCAGCAGCGCCGGCTTGTAGTCGAACATGTCGACCTGCGATGGGCCCCCGGCCAGAAACAGGAAGATCACATGTTTCGCCTTACCCACCGTCTTCGGGCCCGCATAGTGCCCCGGCGTCGCGCCCTGCGCCTGCTGCCCCAACATCGCGGCCAGGCCCACCGACCCCAGGCCCCCGCACATCGTCTCAATCATTCTCCGGCGGTTCATGGTTGCAGTAATACCTCGTTGGTGGCGAGCAGCACATGGGCGTACTCTTCTAATTTCCCCTGCGCCAGGTACGTCAGGCCCAGGTCCATCTCCCGCGCGCTCGGGTCCCGCGAGAGAATCTGCCGGTACAGCGCCCGCAACTGCGCCCGGTTATCCCCAACGCCGGCTACTGCACCCGCCACTACATTCGCCTGCCCCCGCAGAAACGGCCCGTTCATCACAAACAACTGCTGCAGCGGCGTAGTCGTCAGGTCCCGCGCCGGCGCCGTCTGTGCGGCTTCCGGAAAGTCATATAGCTTCAACAACCCGTTCAGCCGCCCCCGGCTCACCCGCCCGTAGATCGTCCGCCGCCGGTTCGTCTCCGCATCCAGATCCTCCGACACGCCGTACAACTGCCCGTCCAGCGTCCCCGCCAGCCGCAGCACCGAGTCTCGATACGCTTCAATCTCCAGCCGGCGCGGATTCATCCGCCACAGCAGCGTGTTCGTCTGGTCAATCCGGTCCCCATCCTCGCGCCGCCGCGCCTCCTGCTGCCACGAGGCCGCAAGCAGTATCTCCCGGTGCAGCCACTTCAACGACCATCCGTTCGCCATGAATCGCGCTGCCAGGTCGTCCAGCAGTTCCGGGTGCGTCGGCTTCTCCCCCTGAGTGCCGAAATCGCTCGGCGTCCCCACCAGCGCCCGGCCGAAATGCCATGCCCACACGCGGTTCACCATCACCCGCGCCGCCAGCGGCGCCCCGTCGCCGAAGATCCGCTCCGCCAATTCCAGCCGTCCCGACCCGCGCCCGAACCGCTCCTCTCCGCGCGACAACACGCTCAAAAACTTCCGCGGCGCCACCTCTCCCGGCGTCGCCGGGTTCCCCCGCAGAAACACCGGCAGGTCTCTCGCCTCGCCCGCCTTGTAGTGCAGCCACGTATAGTTGGCGTCCGATCCGTCCACATAGTTCGCCGCGTCATAAACCGTGTGCACGAACGGATCGTTCAACGCGCTCGGCCGCCGCCGCGCCGCCGTCGCCTGCCGTGCCTGCTTCGCCGGGTCCCGCCAGTATCGTTCCAGGTGCTCCACCAGTTGCGGATACGGCCCGCGCCACTGCTCCACCTCCGCCTGCAGTTGCGCGATCTCCCCCTTCCATCGCGCCACCCGCTCCTCCGCGCCCACCACCGTCGACGCCTCGTTCGTCAGCAGATTCCGCGAATACGCCAGGTCGAACAGCCGCCGCTGCACCCACTGGAACCGCGCCTCCACCTCCGCCGGCACGTCGAACACCGGCCGTTCCGATCGCATCGTCGACGCAAACACCCCCGCCAGCCCGTAATAGTCCTTCGTCGAGATCGGGTCGAACTTGTGGTCATGGCACCGCGCGCACGCCACCGTCAAGCCCAGCAGCCCTCGGCTCACGGCATCCACCCGCTCGTCCCAGTCATCGCTCAGAAATGTCGAGATCACGTCCAGCGATAACCGCTGGTCTTTGTGATAAACCGGCGCCGCCCCCAGATACCCCAGCGCCCGCAGATCCTCCCGCTCCGTCCCCGGCAGCAGATCCGCCGCCAGTTGCAGCTTCACAAACCGGTCGTACGGCACGTCTCTGTTCAGCGCCTCGATCACCCAGTCCCGGTACCGCCACGCGTACGGATACGGCGGATTCGTCGCCTCGCTCGTTGGATTGTCTTCCGCATAGCGCGCCACGTCCAGCCAGTGCCGGCCCCATCGTTCGCCGTAGTGCGGTGACGCCAGCAGCTTGTCCACCAGCCGCGCATACGCATCCGGCGCGGGGTCATTGGCGAACGCCTCCACCTCTTCATACGTCGGCCGCATTCCCAGCAGGTCGATATACACCCGCCGCGCCAGCGTCCGCCGGTCTGCCTGCGCCGATGGCGCCAACCCCTTCTCCTCCATCCGCGCCAGCAGGAACGCGTCGATCTTCCGCCGTAGCCAGCCCGCATTCGCCACCGCCGGCGCCGCATGCTCCCGCACCGGCTGAAACGCCCACCACTTCCGCCCCTCTTCGATCGGCATCCCCCGCAGCGCCACCGCCGGCGCCGCCTCGTCCGTCCGCGGGTCCTTCGCTCCCGCCTCCACCCACGCCGCAAAATTCCCAATCACCGCATCCGGCAGCTTCCCCGCCGGCGGCATCTGCACATGCGGGTCCGTATACCGCAGTGCAGCCAACAGCTTCCCCCGCACCGCCTTCCCCAGCCCCGCCTTCGTATCCAGCACCGTATCGCCCATCGGCGACTTCATCTTCGATGAATGGCACCCGTAGCAGTTCTGCGCCAGCACCGGCCGGATCTTCGTCTCAAAAAACTCCGGCCCTGCCGGTTGCGCGTGTAGGCACCCCAGCAGCAACGCCGGCAGGTAGCGGAGGAAGTGCATGTCCTCCTGATTCTATTGCACTCCCAACGCCCGCGCCGTCGCCTCGTGCCGGTATTTGAACATCCGTCGCAGGTCTTTCTCCACCAGCCACCCCGCTACCCGCTCCAACCCCAGTGGCAGCGAGTACTCAATCTCGTCCCGCAGCACGCAACCCCCGTTCCCGTCCGCCAGGAACCGGTGCCGGTGCCTCCACGTCCGGAACGGCCCCCTGTCCTGCACGTCGGTGAACAGCCGGTTCGGCTCATACTCCGTATGCCGCGCCACCCACGTCAGAAACAGCGGTCCCACATACAGCCGGAACTCCACCCGCGCCCCGATCCGCAGTCCCCCCTGCCGTTGCATCACCCGTACTTTCTGCCATGGCGGCGTCAGAATCTGGAATATGTCCGCCCGTTCATGTAGCGCAAACACCGCCTCCGGTGTCGTCGAAAAGTGCGATTCATGAACGAATTCCATACGTTCCCTAATGGATTCCACGCGTATTCGTCCGGATGGATTTTTCCACCCGGTGTAAACTATCCCTTTTGTGATGTTGCTCGAACTCAAAGGTGTTGAAAAACGCTTCGGTGGAGTTGTCGCACTCCGCAAGGGCGACTTGTCGGTCCAGGCCGGCGAGGTCCACCTTGTCATGGGCGAGAACGGCGCCGGCAAGTCCACCCTCATGAAGGTCATCGCCGGAATGCACCGTCGCGACGGCGGCGAGATGCTTTGGAAAGGCCGCTCCGTCAACTTCGCCAACCCGGTCGAAGCCGCCCACGAAGGCATCGCCATGGTCCACCAGGAGTCCCTCCTGGCCCCCCACCTCACCGTCGCCGAAAACATCTTCCTCGGCCGGGAACTCTCCGGCCGCTTCGGCCTCGTCGACCGCGCCGCCATGTTGGACCGCGCTCGCCAGTTGATCGAGGAACACCACTTCCCCCTCAAGGCCGAATGGAACGTCGAGCGCCTCAGCCCCGCCGGCAAGCAGCTCGTCGAAATCTGCCGCGCCATCCAGCACGGCACCTCCCTCCTCATCTTCGACGAACCCACCTCCTCGCTCTCGGAAGCCGAAACCCACGAAGTCTTCAAAATCGTTCGCACCCTCCGCGACCGCGGCACCGGCGTCATCTACATCACCCACCGCATGGAGGAGCTCCGCAGTGTGGGCGACCGCGTCACCATCCTCCGCGACGGCGAAACCGTCCACACCGAAGAGCTCAAGACCCTCTCCACCAGCCGCATGATCCGCTACATGGTCGGCCGCGAAGTCGCCGCCCTCTATGAGCGCAAGCCCGTCCCGCCCGGCCCAGAACTCCTCCGCGTTCACAACCTCTCTTCCCCGCCGTCCGTCCACGATGTCTCCCTCTCCGTCCGCGCCGGCGAAATCGTCGGCCTCGCCGGTCTCATCGGCGCCGGCCGCACCGAACTCTGCCGCGCCATCTTCGGCCTCGACAAACCCACCGCCGGCCATATCTGGGTCGGCGACGACTCCGCCCGCATCGACGGTCCCCGCGACGCCGTCAAAAAAGGTATCGCCCTCATCCCCGAGGATCGCCAGAAAACCGGCCTCGCCCGCGAACTCCCCATCTCCTGGAACGTCACCATGGCCGGCGTCCCCTCTCGCTTCGGTATCCTCCGCCACGCCGACGAAGCCGAAAAAACCGCCAAAGCCATCGATCGCCTCCGCATCCGCTGCGATTCCGGCGCCCAGAAGGCCGGCCGCCTCTCCGGCGGCAACCAGCAGAAGGTGGTGATTTCCAAATGGGTTACCCGCGGCGCTCGCGTCTTCCTGTTTGATGAGCCCACCCGCGGCATTGATATCGGCGCCAAAGTCGAAGTCTTTGAGGTGATGGACGAACTCGCCCGCCAGGGCGCAGCCATCCTCATGGTCAGTTCCGAACTCCCCGAACTGCTCCAGGTCGCCGACCGCATCCTCGTCATGCGCCAGGGCCGCCTCGCCGGCGAACTGCCCGGCCGTACCACCCAGGAAGAGATTATGCGCCTGGCGACCCTCCCGTCGTCCGCCGCGGAGTTGCAATCATGAAGACCGTCCAGAAACTGCTGCCGTTCATCACCCTCATTCTCTTGTTCGTCGCCCTCTCCATCGCCACTCCCCACTTCCTCACCGCCACGAACCTCTCCTCGGTGGTCCGCCAGACCGCCGTCTTCAACATCATGGCTCTCGGCATGACGCTCATCATCATCTCCAGCGGCATTGACCTCTCCGTCGGCTCCATCCTCGCCATGGGCGGCCTCATGGGTACCATGGCCATGTCCAAGGGCCAGCCCATCCTCGTCGGTGTCCTCATCGGCGTCCTCACCGGCGGCCTGTTCGGACTCATCAATGGCGCCGCCATCACCCGCCTCCGCATCAGCCCCTTCATCGTCACCCTCGGCACCATGGGCATCGTCCGCGGCCTCTCCCTCGTTGTCTCTAACGGACTCCCCGTCCATGAAATCCCCAAAGGCTTCTCCTTCCTCGGCGAAGGCACCGTCCTCGGTGTCCCCTTCGTGCTCCTCCTTCTGGTCGCCTGCGCCGCCTTCGTTCACTTCCTCCTCGAACACACCCGCCTCGGCCGCTATACCTTCGCCATCGGCAGCAACGTCGACGCCGCCATCTACGCCGGCATCCCCGTCAAGTTCCACACCACCGCCATCTACGCCATCGGCGGCCTCCTCACCGGCCTCGCCGGCATGATCGAGGCCTCCCGTCTCATGACCGGCCAGCCCACCGCCGGCCAGGGCTACGAACTCCAGGCCATCGCCGCCGTCGTCATCGGCGGCGGCAGCCTCCGCGGCGGCGAAGGCTCTGTCATCGGCACCCTCATCGGCGGCTTCATTATGGGCCTCCTCTCGAACGGTTGCGATCTCCTCGGCATCAACCCCTACTGGCAGCAGGTCATCATCGGCGCTGTCATCATCCTCGCCGTCTCGGTCGACGAACTCCGGAAGCGCCGCGCCGTTTAGGCGAAACCATTTAGGCGAAAATAGAACAATGCCGGATCAACCCATCGCGCGCGCGACCCTCCTCACGCACTTCGATTACACGCTCTGGGCATCCTCCAAGCTCCTCGACGCCACCACCCGCCTCTCCGCCGAAGAACTCAACCGCGACCTCCACGTCTCCCACCGCTCCCTCCTCGCCACCCTCCAGCACATCTACTACGCTGACCGTGTCTGGCTCGCCCGCCTCGAACAGCGCACCCCCGCCGCCTTTGAAGACCCCGCCCCCGGCCCCGGCATCGCCGCCCTCAAGGAGCACTGGCCCGTCGTCATCAAAGGCCTCCGGGACTTCGTCGAACTCGCCCCGGAGCCCCTGTTCACCGAACTCCTCCACTTCAAACGCCTCAACGGCGACGTCCAGAAACTCGAACACTGGAAGGTCCTGCTCCACATCGTCAACCACGCCACGCTCCACCGCGGCCAGGTCATGGCCATGCTCCGTCAACTCGGCCATGTCCCGCCCTCCACCGACTATCTCTACTACCATCTCCACCTCTAAGGGAATCGAATGACTCGTCGCGAACTCATCGCCTTGGCCGGCACCGCCCCGGCCTTCCTGCGCAACGGCCTCGCCGCCAATGACCGTATCAACGTCGGCTTCATCGGCGTCGGCGGAATGGGCACCAGCCGCCTCAACGGCTTCCTTAAGCACCCCGACATGAATCCCGTCGCCGTCTGCGATCTCGATTCCACCCGTGTCGACAAAGCCGTCGAACGCGTCAAGGCCGCCCGCAACTCCACCCCCCAGACCTTCCGCGACTACCGCAAACTCCTCGAATCCAAGGAAATTGACGCCGTCTGCATCGCCACGCCCGACCACTGGCACGCCCTCCCCACCATCCACGCCGCCCAGGCCGGCAAGGACGTCTTCGTCGAAAAGCCCCTCAGCTACTCCATCGGCGAAGGCCGCGCCATGGTCAAGGCCGCCCGCGCCAACAACCGCGTCACCCAGATGGGCAATCACATCCATAACGATCTGCCCAACTATCGTCGCGTCGTCGAACTCGTCCGCTCCGGCGTCGTCGGCCCCATCAAACGCGTCGCCGTCTGGAAAACCTCCGAAAACAAGGGCCTCGGCACCCCTCCCCACGGCCCCCCCCCCCCCGAACTCGATTACGAATTCTGGCTCGGCCCCGCCCCCAAACGCCCCTACAATCCCAACCGCTCCCACTTCCAGTTCCGCTACTTCTGGGACTACTCCGGCGGCATGTTCATCGACTTCTGGTGCCACATCACCGACGTTGTCTACTGGGCGCTCGACTTGAAGGCCCCCCGCTTCGTCTCCGCCTCCGGTCGCCGCGAACTTACCGACGATAACGCCGAAACCCCCAACTTCCTCGAAGTCCAGTACGAGTTCCCCGGTATGAATGTCGTCTGGAGCCTCAACCCCCAGGGCCCTCCCGGCTTTGAAAACTGGGGCATCGGCGCCGCCTTCCAGGGCACCGAAGGCACCATCGTCACCAACTACGGCGAGCACAAGGTCTTCGTCAAGGGTAAGGAGATCACCGATTTCAAAAGGCCCGATCCCTCCATCCCCGACAGCCCCGGCCACATCCGCGAGTTCCTCGATAGCGTCAAGAGCCGCAAGCTCACCACCTGCGACGTCGAGTACGGCCATCAGCTCACCAAGGGCGGCCACCTCGGCAACATCGCCTTCCGCACCGGCCGCCGCATCCAGTGGGACGACGCCCGCGAAGTCATCCTCGGCGACAAGGACGCCCAGAAACTCGTCACCCGCCGCTACCGGAAGCCGTGGAAGCTCGGCTGATCGCCGCCCTCGCCCTCGCATCCGTCGCTGCGGCCGACCCTTATGTCCGCCAGCCCGATGTCGACGTCGAGCACTACTCGTTCTCCCTCTTCCTCAGCGATACCTCTGCGGAGATCACCGGCGAAACCCGCGTCGATCTCCGCTTCCGCCGCCCCGGCGTCCGCGAGTTCTGGCTCGATCTCGGCATGGCCATGCGCGTCGAAAACGTCCGCGCTGGCAACGCCGATCTCGCCTGGCTCCACATGGCGGAGCGTCTCCATATCACCCGCCGCTCGGACGCCCTAACCGATTCCGTCTTCATTCGCTACCGTGGCGCCCCCGCCGCCGGGCTCCGCATCGGCCCCAACCGCCACGGCCGCCGCACCTTCTTCAGTTGGAACTGGCCCGACCTTGGCCGCCACTGGCTCCCCCTCATCGACCACCCTTCCGACAAAGCCACCAGCGAATTCCGCATCACCGCCCCCGCCCGCTACCAGGCCGTCGCCAACGGCGCCCTCATCGAACAAACCGACCTCCCCCACAACCGCCGCCTCACCCACTGGCGCAACGATCGTCCCATCGCCTCCTGGCTCAACGCCATCGCCGTCGCTGAATTCTCCGTCCGCCACATCGGCCTCGCCGCCCGCATCCCCGTCTCCAACTGGGTCTTCCCCGAGGACGCCGCCAATGGCGCCGCCACCTTCGACGAACCCTCCCGCCGCGCCCTCGAGTACTTCTCCGGCTTCATCGGTCCCTACCCTTACCCCAAGCTCGCCAACGTCCAGGCCACCGGCTACGGCGGCGCCATGGAACACGCCAGCGTCATCTTCTACGGCGAAAAGAACGTCACCCCAAAACCCGCCGCCCGCCTCGTCGCCCATGAACTCGCCCACCAGTGGTTCGGCAACTCCGTCACCGCCCGCGATTGGGAGGACGTCTGGCTCAGCGAAGGCTTCGCCACCTACTTCGCCCTGCTCTTCATCGAACATGCCGAAGGCCGTGACGCCTTTGTCGACGGCCTCCGCCAAAGCCGCCGCCAGATCGAGTCCATGCAGAAAACCATGCCCGGCATGCCCGTCGTCCGCGATTCACTCGACGCCATGTCCGGCGTCATCAACGGCCTCGTTTATCAGAAGGGCGCCTGGACCCTCCACATGCTTCGCTCCCTCATCGGTGACGCTGCCTTCCGCAACGGCGTCCAGGAGTACTACGCCCGCTTCCACGGCGCCAACGCCACCACCGCTGACTTCCGCCGCATCATGGAACGCCACGCCGGCCGCCCCCTCGATTGGTTCTTCGACCAATGGCTTCGCCGCCCGGGCCGCCCCGCCGTCGAGGGCAACTGGCATTACGATACCGTATCGAAAACAATTCAACTCCGCCTCCGCCAGTCCCACCCCGGCCCGCCCTATCGCCTCCCGCTCCAAATCGCCATCGATAACTCCCGCATCGAATCCCTCGAACTCACCGCCGCCGACCAGCTCTTCTCCATCCCCGCCCCGCAGCCGCCCCAATCGCTCGAACTCGACCCCCACACCCGCCTCCTCGCCGCCCTCTCCCTCCAGCCCCGCTAAAAGCCCCGCTCACGGCGCCTCCCACTCCGCCACCTCCATCTCCTTCGCCTCCCCCTCGCCCAGCGTCACCGTCACCGCCCGCCCCTCGTCCATTGCCTCCTTCGTCGCCGCCCGTATGTCCCGCGTCGCCAGCACCCGATACTCCCCCGGCGGCAGCCCCACAAACGAGAACCGCCCCCGCACGTCGCTCACCGTCTGCCGCGGCCCGCTCAACTGCCGCCGCGTCTCCTCTCCCACCGGCCACAGGTACACCGGCAGTCCCGCCTGCTTCACCACGCCCCCCAGCCGTCCCGGCCGGTTCGATAGCCGCACCAGCAGAATGCCACGGTCCTGATACACCGGGAACCCGTTCGGCGGCCGCACCGCCCGCCACGGCCGCCGCCCTGATCCGCCCCCAGCTTGGATCGACACCACGTAGTATCCCGGCCCCGCGTCCGCTGCCATCTCCCAATGCCCCTGCGCAAGCCGCACCCGGTCCCCCGTCAACTCCCGGAAACCGCCCGCGCCCGAAAGGTCGTCCCGCCGCGCGTATACCCGCACCGGCACGCGCAGCATGGCCCCGCTCACCGCGTCCCGCACCGCTATCGCCACCGGCTCCATCCCCCGCACCTGCAGCGTCGTCCGCATATCCCCGCTCACCGATAGCTCCGCGAACCCGGACCCCGTGCCATCGTCGAACTCCGCCGCCAGTTCATACATCCCCGGCGCCAGCCCTGCAAACTGAAACACGCCGTCGCACCCCCCATTCGCCGTCAGGTGCGCGAACTCCGAGCTCAGCGTCACCCGCAGCGGTGCGTCCGACGGCCGGTCGCAGCGGATGTCCCCGCTCACGCTCCCCAGTGTCCCCGCCTCCGGCCGCAGATTCGTGTCCGGCGTGTCGGCGTCATAGCGCACCTCCCGCACTGCCGCATCGCTCGGCTGCCGCGCCTCCGGCGCGAACACCGGCAACAGCCCCGTCCCGTCGTCCAGCCGGTGCGCCGCCGAACGTACCCAGTGCCGCCCCAGCTCCAGCCCCGCTATCCGGTACACCCCGCGGTCGTCCGTCGTCCCCCGTCCCGCCTGCCGCAGCGGCAACTCCGCCCGGTACGCCAACACACCCACTCCCGGGATCCCTACCCCGTTCTCATCCGCCACCGTCCCCGTCAACGCGCCCATCCGCCGCAGCCGCAGCTCGCTGAACAACGTCGAGTCCTTCGTCACCTCCACCGGCTTCCCATACCCCTCCGGCCGCCGCTGCCCGTGCCCCGCCGGCAGAAACCCCGGCCGCCTCGCCTCCAGTACATACAACCCGTCCGGCACCCGCCCGAACTGAAACTGTCCCGCCCGTCCCGTCCGCGTCTGCAGGGGCGGGGAAGCCGTGCTGCCCGGCACCGGCTGCAGCGTCACCACCGTCCTCGATAGGGGCTTGCCCGTCGACCACTCCAGCGCCACGCCCTCCACCACGCCCGCCGCCGCGGGCACTCCCGCGGCCAGTATCAGTACCAATGCGCGCATCGGGCCTCCTCTGCACTTCATTGACGCGCAATTCCCTCCATCCGTGCAGACCCTGCGATAGTCTGGTTACGTTCCCATGCGTATCTTCTCAATTCTCCTGCTCTTCTCCCTCGCCGCCTGGTCGCAGGACCTCGTCGGCCTCTATCTCACCTGGCACTCCGACCCCACCACCACCATGACCGTCAACTGGGTCGATCTCCACACCGATAGCCCCCTCGACCTCCACTACCGCCGCGTCGGCGAATCCACCTGGTCCACCGCCTCCGGCGCCAAATTCTCCATCGCCGATACCACCCTCCAGGGCCGCCGCGTCCACCTCACCCAGCTCCTCCCCGATTCCAACTACGAATTCAACATCGGCAAGCCCATCTCCAAGCCCAACGAAGGCTGGCGCTTCCGCACCATGCCCCGCGATCTCAACCGCCCCGTCCGCTTCGTCACCGGCGGCGACATGATGAGCTCCCGCCAGAAGGTCGACAAAGCCAACGCCGCCGCCGCCGCCCTCGATCCCGATTTCGCCATGGTCGTCGGCGACCTCGCCTACGCCAACGGCGTCTCCTCGGCCCGCTGGGCCGATTGGCTCAAGTCCTGGATGCAGCACGCCGTCGCCCCCGATGGCCGCCTCATCCCCCTCGTCCTCGGCATCGGCAACCACGAAGTCAAGGGCGGCTATAACGGCAAAATCCCCCAGGATGCGCCGTTCTTCTACTCCCTCTTCGTCACCCCCGGCAACAGCGCCTACTACAACCTCGATTTCGGCGACTACCTCTCCCTCGTCCTCCTCGACTCCTCCCACACCAACCCCATCGACGGTCCCCAGGTCCCCTGGCTCGAAAAGTCCCTCGCCGCCCGCAAGAACAAGCAGTTCCTCTTCGTCGCCTATCACTACCCCGCCTATGGCACCACCAAAGGGCCCAAGGGCGGCACCCCGCTCGACGCCAAACAGTCCGTCGCCATCCGCCAGCACTGGATGCCCATCTGGGAACGCTACGGCGTCACCGCTGTCTTTGAAAACGACCATCACAACTTCAAACGCTCCCACCGCCTCCGCCAGCACAAGCGCGACGACGCCAACGGCATTCTCTACCTCGGCGACGGCGCCTGGGCCGTCCAAACCCGCGAAGTTCCTGAAAACGCCTGGTGGCTCGCCAAGGCCGAAGGCCGCAATCATGTCTTTGAGGTCAACCTCCGCGCCAACGGCACGGCCATGATCCGCGCCGTCGATATCCACGGCAAGGAGTTCGACAAAGTCCAGCTCGCTACCCCGCGGACGAAACCCGTCGAGTAGGTACCACCCACAAATACGCCGGGTGCGCGTGCCTCCGGTCCACCCGCCGCGGTTGCCAGTCCCCCATCCCGTTGAA
>CAZWDD010000038.1:12358-25710 GCA_964632345.1 uncultured Solibacteraceae bacterium
CCACACGCGTCCCCGGCTTCAGCTCGGCCAGCAGCTTCGGCTTCAGCCGCGCCATCACCGCCGTGTACAGGTAGACGAATACCACCGTCGCCTCCCCGATTTCGGCCGCGAACAGGTCCTTCTCCACGAATCGCACCCGCTCGCCGACACCCGCCTGCCTCGCCGCTTCCCGCGCCTCCGCCACCCGGTGGCCTTCAATCTCAATCCCCACCCCCCGCGCACCGAATCGCCGCGCCGCGTAGATCACCACCCGCCCGTCCCCGCTCCCCAGGTCGTACACCGTATCGGCCGCCGTCACCCGTGCCATCCGGAACACCGTCTCCATCACCTCGTCCGGCGTCGGCACCCACGGCACATCGCCCTTGCTCTCTTCGTATTGCGCCAGGGCAGGGAAGCTCACCAGGGGGAACAGGTCACGGCGTTTCATCCGCCTTCCATCATCTCCCATCCGGGTGCTTTGCCCCGCCCGAGGGCGTGCGATTTCCCCCGCTAGACGCTCAATACCGGCGTCGCCGACTGCCGTATCAGCTCATGCGCCCCCGTCCGCAGCCGCCCCAGCACGCCCTGCATCTTCCCCCGCCCGATGATCAGCAGGTCCGCCTTGTACTTCCGCTGCGCCTCCAGTATCGCCCGGTTCACGTTCGACGCCCGGATGATCTCCAGCGGCGTCTGCACCTCCGCCGCCTCGGCAAACTCCCAATAATCCGCCGTCGCCTTCTCCGCGTCCAGCAGCGGCTCCACGTTCACGAACCCGCCCGCCAGCCCCATTGGCAACTCCTCCAGCACATGCACCACGCGCAGTTCCGCCCCCGTCTTCTCCGCCATGAAACCCGCCATCGCCAGCACGTCCGGCGTGAACAGGCTCATGTCCACCGCGCACAAAATGGATCGCGGCACGCCCTCCCATCGCTCCATCTCCTCCGCGTGCGCCGCCGTAATCACCGCGCTGATCGAATCATGCAGCACCCCCGCCGTCACGGACCCCAAAAGCAGCTCGCGGAATCGCGTCCGTCCATGCGTCGGCATCACAATCCAGTCCGCCGCCACATGCTTGGCATACCCCACAATTTCGTCCACCGCCCGCCCGATCTTGAACACCCGGTCCACCGCCAGCCCGGCAAACACCTCGGCCTGATAGCTCTCCAGCCGCCCCTGTATCTCCTCGCACAGCGTCCCGAAATGGTGCTGCAGCGGCGTGAAATCGCTGAACTCCCCGCCCGTGTCCAACACGTGCAGCAGCGTCACCTGCGCCTCGAACTGACGTGCCATGGCCGCTACTCCCGGCGCCATGGCGTCGCACCGGGCGGAAAAGTCGATGGGGAAAAGGATGTGTGGCACGCCAATGTTACTGCAATTGCTTTGCCACTCTCGTCAACCCTATGTCCGGTAGCTCCCGTTGATCTGGATGTAGCCTTCCGTGAAGTCGCAGGTGTAGAACTTCGCCCGCCCCTTCCCCTCGCCGCGGATCGAAAACGAGATGTGGCAGTCCGGTTCGTCCAGCAGTTTCGTCAACTCGGCTTCCGAGAAATCCACCGCCAGCCCGCCCTTGCACACCAGCAGGCCCTGCATCCGGATATCAACGTTCTTCAACTCGAAATCCACGCCCGCATTCCCTGCCGCCATCATGATCCGGCCCCAGTTCGGGTCGCTGCCCGCGATCGCCGTCTTCACCAGCGGCGAATTCCCGATCTGCCGCGCGATCCGCATCGCTTCTTTCTCGTTCCGCGTCCCCTCCACGGTGATCGTCACCAGCTTCTTGGCGCCCTCGCCGTCCCGCGCAATCTGCTTCGCCAGGTCTTCCATCACCACCGTCAGCGCCTCGGCGAACAACGCCTTATCCGATGCCGACATCGTCAACCCGCTCGCTCCGTTCGCCAGCAGATAAACCGAATCGTTCGTCGACGTGTCCCCATCCACGCTCATCGCGTTGTAGCTCCGCGCCGTGCCCTTCAGCAGCATCTTCTGCAGTTCGCCCGGCGATAGCGCCGCGTCCGTCATCAGATACCCCAGCGTCGTCGCCATCAGCGGCTGGATCATCCCCGATCCCTTCGTCATCCCCGCGATGTGGATCGTCCCGCCCTTCACCGATATCGACGCATGCGCCTTCTTCGGCACCAGGTCCGTCGTCATAATCGCGCTCACCACATCTTCAAACCGGTCCGCCGACAATCCCTCCACCAGCCGTCCCACGTTCCCCGTGATCTTCGCCGCATCCAACTCCACGCCGATCACCCCCGTCGACGCCGGCAAAACCTGCGCCGCCGGCACCTTCAACGCCTTCGCCACCGCCCGCGTCGTCTCGGTCGCCACCTTCATTCCCGTCCGCGTCGCGCAGTTGGCGTTCCCCGCGTTCGTCAACACCGCCCGCGCCGTGCCCCCCGTCGCCAGCAGGTTCTTCTTCGAAAGAATCACCGGCGCCGCCATCGCCTTGTTCTGCGTGAACACGCCGGCTGCGGCAGCCGGAGCATCAGAGACGATCAGCGACAGGTCGTCTTTTTGCGCCTTCCGAATCCCGGCATATACGGCCGAATAACGATATCCAAGCGGTAAGTTCACGTTAGTTTCCCAGGACTTCATTCTCTAACAATCTGGCCCCGTTGGCGAAACTTTCTCCACTTACCTTCTTCCGCCCCTCCGGCTGTACTTCCACCAGTTCCAGCGCCGTCCCCCCGCCGCATCCCGCCACCAGCCGCCGTCCCCGCACCGCCACCTGCCCCGGCGCCAGGTCCGTCTCTGGCGCTACTCGCGCCGTCAGGATCTTCAACCCCGCTCCGCGAAACGTCGTCGTCGCCCCGGGCCATGGCGTGAATCCCCGCAGCCGGTTGTGAATCACCCGCGCTGGCCGCCCCCAGTCCACAATCCCGTCTTCTTTCTTCAGAATCGGCGCCAGCGTCGCCGACGAATTGTCCTGCGGTTCCGGGACAATATAGCCCCGCTCCAGCCCCTCCAAAGTCTCCAGCAGCAACTCCGCTCCCATCGCCGCCAACCGCTCGGAAAGCTCCGGCGCCGTCTCCTCCGGCCCGATCTCCGTCTCCGCCTTCCGCAGCATATCCCCCGTGTCCAGGCCCGCGTCGATCCGCATCGTCGTCACGCCCGTCTCCGTCTCCCCGTTGGCGATCGCCCACTGGATCGGCGCCGCCCCGCGATAGGCCGGCAGCAGTGACGCATGCACGTTGAGGATCCCCAGCGGCGCCAGATCGATAATCGCCTGCGGGATGATCTGCCCGTACCCCACCACCACCATCGCCTTCGCCCCGAACCCCGCCAGTTGCTCCACCACCTCCGGCCGCCGCACCCGCTCCGGTTGATAAACCGGCAGCCCCAATCGCAGCGCCGCTTCCTTCACCGGCGACATCGCCAGCTCCTGCCCCCGCCCCTTCGGCCGGTCCGGCTGCGTATACACGGCCGCCACCGTATGCCCCGCCTCGACCAATGCTTCCAGCGACGCCACCGCGAACCGCGGCGTCCCCATGAAGACGACTACCACTCTCCGGCCTTCACCAGCTTCGAAATCTTCCGCCGGATCAACTCCCGCTTCAAAGGCGACAGGTGCTTCAAAAACAGAATCCCGTGCAGATGGTCGATCTCGTGCTGCAGCGCCCGCGCCAGCAGTTCGTCCCCGTCCAGTTCGAACTCCTTGCCTTCCAGATCCTGCGCCCGCACCTTCACATTCATCGCCCGCCGCACATCTTCCCGGAACCCCGGAATGCTCAGGCATCCCTCTTCGCCCAGTTGCTGCCCCTCGCGCGAAACAATCTCCGGGTTGATCAATACCAGCTTCGCCTCCGGGTCTTCCCCGGCCGAAACGTCGATCACCGTCAACTGCTGCGTCACCCCAACCTGTGGCGCCGCCAGCCCCACGCCCTTGTTCGCATACATCGTCTCGAACATGTCATCGGCCAGCTTCTGCAACTCCGGGCTCCCGAAGTTGGCCACTTTCTCACATGGCGTCTCCAGCACCGGATCGCCGTACTTCCGAATTTCGAGGATCATTTAAAACTTCCGCACCTGCTCTTGATACCCATCATAATTCCGCCGCGTTTCTTCCATCGAATCGCCGCCGAACTTCTCGATAAACGCCTGCGCCAGCACAATCGCCACCATCGCCTCGCCAATCACGCCCGCCGCCGGCACCACCGCCACGTCGCTCCGCTCATAGGCCGCTTTCTCCGCCTCGCGCGTCACGATGTCCACCGATTCCAATGGACGCCGCAGCGTCGAAATCGGTTTCAGGAACCCCCGCACCCGCACGTCCTGCCCGTTCGTAATCCCGCCCTCCAGGCCCCCGGCCCGGTTCGCCCCGCGGTAGAACTCCCGCTGCTCTTTGTTGTAGTGGATCGTGTCCTGCACCTTGGAGCCGAACGACATCGCCCCTTCTTCGGCATAGCCCACTTCCACGCCCTTCACCGCCTGCATCGACACGATCGCCTGCGCCAGCTTCCCGTCCAGCCGCGTGTCCCACGTAATGTGCGAACCCAGCCCCACCGGCAGCCCGTGCGCCACCACTTCAAAAATCCCGCCCACCGTGTCGCCCGTCCGGTACGCCTCGTCCACCACGGCCTTCATCCGCTGTTCCGCCTCGGCGTCCACGCACCCCAGCAGCACCTCGTCCTTCGCCGCCAGCGCCACCAGCTCCTCCCACGCCGCTTCCCGCCCCAGTTTCTCCGTGCCCACCGCAATCACGTGGCTCAGCACTTCAATCCCGAACTCCCGCAGGAACTCCTTCGCCATCGCCCCCACCGCCACGCGCGCCGTCGTCTCCCGCGCGCTCGCCCGCTCAAGTATGTAGCGCGCGTCGTGGTAGTTGTACTTGATCATCCCCGCCAGGTCGGCGTGCCCCGGCCGCGGCCGTAGTACCTTCTTCCGCTTCTCTTCACTTCCCTCGAAGTCCTCGACGGCCATCGGCTCCGTCCAGTTCTTCCAGTCCCGGTTCCGGATGATCATCGCCACCGGCGCCCCGATCGTCTGCGAGTGCCGCACACCCGCCACAATCTCCACCGTGTCGGTCTCGATCTTCATCCGTCCGCCGCGGCCGAATCCCTGCTGCCGCCGCCACAGTTCCCGATTGATCCGCGCCACCGATACCGGCACCCCCGAAGGCAGCCCGGTCAGTGTCGCCACTAGACATTCGCCGTGCGATTCGCCGGCAGTTTCAAAACGAAGCATGAACCTACCATTCTCTCAAATCTTCGATATTCTGAGGGCTGCCTTCCCATGACACGTCGCCAATTCCTCGCCACCACCGCTCTCCCCTCTCTCCACGCCCAGTCCCGCCGCCCCAATATCATCCTCATCGTCACCGATGACCACGGCTCCGGCGACCTCTCCTGCTACGGCTCCCCCGACATCCCCACCCCTCACCTCGACTCCATCGCCCGCGACGGCATCCGCTTCACCAACTGGTACGCCAACGCCGCCATGTGCGCCCCCTCCCGCGCCGGCCTCCTCACCGGCCGCCACCCCATCCGCGCCGGCGTCCCCACCAACGGCCCTGAACTCCTCCCCGCCCAGAAAACCCTCGCCTCCCTCCTCAAACCCCACGGCTACCGCACCGCCCTCATCGGCAAATGGCACCTCGGCACCGTCAAATCCAACGGCCCCCTCGATCACGGCTTCGATACCTTCTATGGCTTCCACGCCGGCTGCGTCGATTTCTACTCCCATCGCTTCTACTGGGGCGAGCCTCGCCGCGTCAACTTCCACGACCTCTACCGCGACCGCCAGGAGATATGGGAGGACGGCCAATACCTCACCACCCGCCTCACCGCCGAAGCCAAAAACTTCATCGCCGCCTCTTCCTCCCAGCCCTTCTTCCTCTACCTCGCCTACAACGCGCCGCACTTCCCCATGCACGCCCCCCGCGAATCCCGCGCCCGCTGGTCCCACCTCCCTCTCGAACGCCGTATCTCCGCCGCCATGAGCGCCGCCGGCGACGACGGCCTCGGCGAAATCCGCGCCCTTCTCCGCGCACGCAATCTCGATCGCGACACCATCCTCGTCTTCGCCGGGGACAACGGCGCCACCACCGAACCCCGCGCCGGCCTCAACGGCCAACCCGCCACAGCCGGCCACAACCGCGGCTTCCGCGGCTTCAAGTTCAGCCTCTTCGATGGCGGCACCCACGTCCCCGCTCTCCTCGCCTGGCCCGGCCATACCCCCCGCAACCACGTCACCTCCCAGCTCGCCGCTCACTACGACCTCGCTCCCACCCTCCTCGCCGCCGCCGGCCTCCCCCCGCAGCCCGATGGCTTCTTCGATGGCGTCAATCTCTGGCCCGCCATCTCCTCTGGTACCGTCTCCAACCGCCCCCCGCTCCACTGGCACAACCATCCCCAACTCGCCATCCGCCGCGGCCAGTGGAAGCTCACCCTCAACGGCTACGAGGCCGGCCGCTCCGCCAAGCCCCGCCAACCCCTCACCGGCGAAGACGCCGTCTTCCTCGCCAACCTCGAACAGGACCCCGCCGAATCCCGCAATCTCCGCTCCCAATTCCCGGCACTCGCCGCTGAACTCGAAGCCGAACTCCGCGCCTGGCTCGACGCCGCCCAGAAATCCGCGCCAAAATCCGATTAGAATAAAAGAGCTCGTCATGTCCTCCCGATCCCCGAAGTCGAAAACGGTTCGCATCGGCCATATCTCCATCGCGCTTCTGCCGGGGGAGACACTGAAGCGTATTGAGCAGCTCTCCCGCGAGGTTCGCGAAGAGTGGCAGCCCGCCTCCATCTGCGAGGAGTTCGATTGCGACACCATCGTCCACGCGAAGTTCAAACTCGAACGCTATAAGCGCTTCTTTGACCACTTCGTCCGTTCCGGCATCAAGGCCGAGGACATCCGTGGCGCCGAGTCCACCTACCACGCAGCCATCCGCTCCGCCGAACGCTCCCTCGCGATCGCCCGCGAAGGCCTCCGCCGCAAGCCCCCGGCCCGCGCCGTCGAGGACGAATTCGCCGCCATGCCCGTCGTCAGCAGCCGCGTCCAGTAGTCCCCATGCCGGAGCGCCCGCCTCTCACCGGGTTGCTCGAAACCTCTCTCTACGTCGACGACCCCCACCGCTCCGTCGCCTTCTATCAGCGCCTCTTCGGCTTCCGCCTCATCGCCGACTTCGAGCGCCTCTGCGCCATGTCCATCCCCGGCGGCGCCGTCCTCCTCCTCTTCCGCAAGGGCGGCACCGCGGATACCGATGCCGACGGCCGCATCCACCTCGCCTTTTCCATCCCCGCCGACTCTCTCCCCGCCTGGGAAGCCTGGCTCGCCTCCCACTCCGTCCCCATCGAATCCCGCCAATCCTGGGACCGCGGCGGACACAGCCTCTACTTCCGCGACCCCGACAACCACCTCCTCGAAGTCGTCACCCCCGGCGTCTGGCTTACCTACTAATCTCCACTAGGCGATATATTGATGAAGGAACGGTAATCCCTGCCGTTCCCCCGGGGCCCTGTCGCCCCACCCCATTTCCACGTCGAAAGTTGAGACCACGTCTTTGTCTACACTCATCTCCCCGGCGCCCGCGCCGGCGGCCCCCACCCCTTTTGATTTCGCCCTCGAGAACTTCCGGAACGCCGCCGACGCCCTCGGCCTCCCCGATTCCGTCCGCTCCCTCATCATGTACCCGGAGCGCGTGCTGACCGTCAACATCCCGGTCCGCCTCGACTCCGGCGAAGTCGTCCGCTTCGAAGGCTACCGCGTGCAGCACAACACCGCCCGCGGCCCTGCCAAGGGCGGCATCCGTTACCACCCCGGCGTCACCCTCGATGAGGTCAAGGCCCTCGCCATGTGGATGACCTGGAAGTGCGGCGTCGTCGACATTCCCTTCGGCGGCGGCAAGGGCGGCGTCATCTGCAACCCCAAGGGCATGTCCCAGGCCGAACTTGAACGCCTCACCCGCCGCTACACCGCCGGCATCCTCCCCCTCCTCGGGCCAGATCGCGACATTCCCGCACCCGACGTCTACACCAACTCCCAGACCATGGGCTGGATCATGGATACCTACTCCATGATGAAGGCCGACGGTTACCCCGTCCCCGGCGTCGTCACCGGCAAACCCCTCTCCGTCGGCGGCTCCCTCGGCCGTTCGGACGCCACCGGCCGCGGCGCCTTCCATACCCTCGAATCCGCCTGCGCCCACCTCCACATCCCCATGAAGGGCTCCACCGCCGTCGTCCAGGGCTTCGGCAATGCCGGCTCGGTCGTCGCTGGTCTCCTTGATAGCCACCAGTCCCTCATCATCGCCGTCAACGACTCCCGCGGTGGCATCTACCGCAAGGACGGCATCGACATTCCCAAGCTCCTCATGCACAAGGAACGCACCGGCTCCGTCGTCGGCTTCCCCGGCGCCGAACCCATCTCCGCCGAGGACCTCCTCGCCCTCGAGTGCGATATCCTCATCCCCGCCGCCCTCGAAAACGCCATCACCGAGGAGAATGCCCACCGCGTCCGCGCCCGCATCATCGCCGAAGCCGCCAACGGCCCCGTCACCCCGGAAGCCGACAAAATCCTCGATGAAAAAGGCGTCTTCCTCATTCCGGACATCCTCTGCAACGCCGGCGGCGTCACCGTCTCCTACTTCGAGTGGTGCCAGAACGAACAGCACTACTACTGGGATCTCCGCGAAGTCGAAGCCCGCCTGGAAACCGTCATGAAGCGCAGCTTCGCCGAGGTCCTCGAACTCCACCGCGAACGCAGCGTCTCCATGCGCCTGGCCGCCAACATGGTCGGCATCAACCGCGTGGCCGCTTCCACGCGCGTCCGCGGTCTCTACCCGTAAACGGCCCGCATCAAGCGGCGAAGTGGCTACGCAAGAATGTCCTTCACCACTTCGCCGCTCACCCCGGTCAACCGCACATCCAGCCCCTGGAACTTTACCGTCATCCGCAGATGGTCGATCCCCAGCAGGTGCAGCATCGTCGCATGGAAGTCGTGCACGCTCACCGGCTTCTCCACCGCCGCGTAGCCCAGCTCATCCGTCGCCCCGTACGTCAACCCACCCATCACGCCCCCGCCCGCCATCACATAGCTGAAGCCCTTGATGTGGTGGTCCCGCCCGTCGCCGCCCTGTGACATCGGCGTCCGCCCGAACTCGCCGCCCCAGATCACCAGCGTATCCTCCAGCATCCCCCGCTCCTTCAGGTCGTTGATCAGCGCTGCCGTCGGCCGGTCCACCTCTTCGGCCTTCAGTGTCACGTTCGCCTTCACGCCCCCGTGGTGATCCCAGTCCCGGTGGTACAGCTGAATGAACCGCACCCCGCGCTCCGCCAGCCGCCGCGCCAGCAGGCAGTTCGATGCGAACGACCCATCCCCCGGAGTCGCCCCGTAGGCCTCCAGCACCCGCGCCGGTTCGTTCGACATATCCACCAGTCCCGGCACCGACGTCTGCATCCGGAACGCCATCTCATACTGGCTCACCCGCGTCAGAATCTCCGGGTCCCCCAGCGTCTTGTGCGCCGCCTTGTTCAGCGCTCCGATCGCGTCCACGGATTGCTTCTGCAACTCCGCCGGCAGCCCCTCCGGGTTCTGGATATACAGCACCGGATCGCCCACCGAGTTCAGCTTCACCCCCTGCAGCTTGCTCGGCAGCAGCCCCGCCGACCACTGCCGCGCCGCGATCGGCTGCATCTGCCCGCCCCGCCCCGCCGACATCAGCACCACGAACCCCGGCAGGTCCTGCGTCTCCGCTCCCAGCCCGTACAGCACCCACGATCCCATGCTCGGCCGCCCCGCCAGAATCGATCCCGTGTTCATCAGCGTATGCGCCGGGTCGTGGTTGATCTGCTCTCCCCACATCGAACGCACAATGCACAGCTCATCGGCCACCGCGCCCATACGCGGAAACAGCTCACACATCTCCTGCCCGCTCTTGCCGAACCGCTTGAACCCCAACTGCGGCCCGTAGCAGATCAGCGGCTTGCCCTGCAGCTGTGCAATCTGCTGCCCCTTCGTGAACGACTCCGGCATCGGCTTGCCATGCATCTCCGCCAGCCGCGGCTTGTAGTCGAACGTCTCCAGGTGCGACGGTCCGCCCGCCTGATACAGAAAAATCACCCGCTTCGCCTTTGGCGCATGATGCAGCGGTGAGATCACGCCCTTCGCCATCAGCTGATGCAGTGCCGTCATCCCCAACGCGCCGGCCGCCCCGCGGCCCAGAAAGGTTCTCCGTGTCAGCATCGGTTTCAGTTCCTCGATATCGTCTCGTGCAGGTTCAGGATCGCCCGCGTCACCGTCATCGTCGCCGCCAGTTCCACCGGGTTCGCCCCGGCCAGCGCCGGCGCCTCCCCGGCGCTCGCAAACGCCTTCGCCGCCCCGGGGTCGGCGTCGAACCGCTGCATCGCGTCCCGGTACAGCCCCACCAGGATTCCCTCTTCCTCCGCGTTCGGCATCCGCCCCAGCGCCCGCCGGAACGCCCACCGCACCCGCGCCTCGGCCTCCTTCCCGCCCGCCCCGCGCATCGTGTTCTGCGCAAACACCCGCGCCGCTTCCACGAATACCGGATCGTTCAATAGCACCAGCGCCTGCAGCGGCGTGTTCGATACCGTCCGGTTCACCGTGCACTCCTCCCGGCTCGCCGCGTCAAACGTCACCATCCCCGGATGCAGGAACGTCCGCTGCCAGAACGTGTACAAACCCCGCCGGTACTGGTCCGCCCCCCGGCTTGCCGAATAGTCCCGCTTCGGGAAGTTCAGTGCCGCCAGGTAGCCGTCCGGTTGGTACGGCCGGATGCTCGGTCCGCCGAACCGTTCCGTCAACAGCCCCGACACCGCCAGCGCGATATCCCGCACCACCTCCGCGTCTACCCGCATCCGGTTCTGCCGCGACAGCAGCCGGTTGTCCGGGTCTTTTTCTTCGTTCCCCGTCGCGCCCTGCCGGTACGTCTGGCTCATCACAATCAGCTTCGCCACATGCTTCCGGTTCCAGCCCGAATCCATGAACTCCGCCGCCAGCCAGTCCAGCAGCTCCGGATACTCCGGCCACTCCCCCTGCGATCCCAGATCGTCCAATACTTTCGACAATCCTGTCCCGAAGAAGATCCGCCACTGCCGGTTCACATACGTCCGCGCCGTCAGCGGGTTGCTCTTGTCCACCAGCCAGTTGGCCAGGTCCAGCCGCGTCGCCCGCCCAGTCACCGGCAGCTTCCCCAGGAACCCCGGAATCGCCGGCTCCACCACTTGCCCCGTCTCATCCAGGAAATTTCCCCTGGGTAAAATTCGCGTCGGCTCCGGCTCCACGGACTCGCTCACCAGCACCCGCGCAATCCCGTCTTCCACTATGTCCAGCGCCGCCCGCACCCGGTTCCGCGCCGCCAGTTCCGCCGCTCGCGCCCCGTCGGTCCACTCCAGCACCCGCTGTACCAGTGCCTGCTCGTCCTTGTTCCGCTCTCCCGCGGCCTTTTTCAGCGCCGCCGTTACGCGCTCGGAAAGCCCCTTCTCCTCCGGCTCCAGTCGCTTGTTCGTACCGTCCAGCGGCGCCGGCGCCAGCCCCGTCGAAAGCGCCACCCGGAAACGCCCCAGCGTCCCCTTCCGGTACTGCGTGTCATGCCGCAGCCGCACCACAATCCTCGATGCCGCCGTCGTCTTCACCACCCCCTCCAGCCGCAGCGCGAGGAAGGGAAGTACCCCGTCGTGATACGGCGACCCGCCCCACCCCGTTCCCACGTCGCCCTCAATCGCGTTCACCGGGTTCTGCTCATACGTCTGGAACGCCACGCTCGACGACGCCGTCCGGAATCGCAGCTTCCGCCCCTCCGGCAGCAGTTCCGCCTCCACCTCGGAGATCATCAGCCGGTCCCCGCCCCGCGCCACGCCCAGCCCGGACAGCGACTCATCCTGCACCGCCTGTATCCCCACCTGCGCCCACTCCCCCGCGCCCGGCGCAATCGTCACCGTATACGTGTCGTTGTCCGGATTCGCTCCCGACGCCACCACCAGCCCGTGCCCCGGCCGGTTCGGCCGCGGCGTATTCATCGTCGGCGGCACTTCGTCGTTGTACACCGTCAACGTCGCCTTCCCCGCCTTCGCCTCCACCGGCCGCTGATACCGCCACGCAAATTCCCCTGCCTCGTTCCGCCGCTGCACCTCCGCCTCCCGCCCCGCTGCCCTTGACGCCTCCAGCTTCGTCTCCGCCGCCGCCAGTTCCCCCTCCAGCTTCGCCCGCCGCCGCGCTTGGTCCGCCGTCGGCAGGTCCATCTTCGATCCCCACGCCGCCGGCCCCCGGTCCGGCACCAGCCCCGTCTCCTTGATATCGGCGAAAAACGCCTTCATCGAGTAGAAGTCCTTCGCCGTAAACGGGTCGAACTTGTGGTCGTGGCACTCCGCGCACCCGATCGTCGACCCCAGCCACACCGACGCTGTCGTCCGCACTCGGTCCGCCCCATACTTCGCCAGATACTCCTTCGGCTGCACGCCCCCCTCCGCCGACACCCGCAGAATCCGGTTGTAAGCCGACGCCGTCTTCTGCGCCGCCGTCGCCCCCGGCAGCAGATCCCCCGCCAGTTGCTCCCTCGTGAACTGGTCAAACGGCTGGTTCTCGTGAATCGACCGCAGCACGTAATCCCGGTACGGCCACGCCGGTATCGGGTTGTCCCCGTGGAATCCCGCCGTATCGGCATACCGCACCGCGTCCAGCCAGTGCAGCGCCTGCTTCTCGGCATACCGCGGCGACGCTATCAGCCGGTCCACCAGCTTCTCGTACGCATTCGCCGCCCGGTCGTTCACAAACGCCTCCACCTCTTCCGGCTGCGGCGGTATCCCCGTCAGGTCCAGCGCCAGCCGCCGGATCAGCGTCCGCCGGTCCGCCTCCCCCGCCGGCCGCAGTCCCGCCTTCGCCAGCCGTTCCCGCACAAACTTGTCGATCGATCCGCCTGCCGTCCGCTGCACCGGTTCATACGCCCAGTGCCCCTCGTACTTTGCCCCCTCGGCCACCCACCGCCGGATCAACTCCTTCTGCCCCGCCGTCAACGTCTTATGCGCCGACGCCGGCGGCATCACCCGCCCGTCCGTCGCCATCACCCGCTGCACAATCTGGCTCTTCTCCGGATCTCCCGGCACAATCGGCGCCACGCCCCGCCGGTTCACCCGCACCGCCTCCTCCCGGATGTCCAGCCGCAGATTCGCCATCCGGCTCGACTTGTCCGGCCCGTGGCACCGGAAGCACGTGTCCGACATAATCGGCCGGATATCCCGATTGAAACTCACTGGCTCCTGGCCCATGGCCGCCACCGCCAGCACGGCGAATAATAGCGTCTTCACGTCCTCAGCATATACCGATTCGCATATCCTGGAACGATGCAGGAACCCCGTAAAGTCGCCCTCGTCACCGGCGCCGGCAGCGGCATCGGACGCGCCGCCGCCCTCCGCCTCCAG
>CAZWDD010000039.1:0-10959 GCA_964632345.1 uncultured Solibacteraceae bacterium
AGCTGGTAGGCCACGCCGTCTACGAGAACCATGGCGCCCTGCGGCGCGGGGCCGCCGGATGTGTTGCGCGCTTCAAAGCGGGTATTGACCGTTGTGGATTCGAAGTTCGCGATGATCGTTCTCGGGCCACGCATGCGGATGCGGCCGGGGTTTCGGGTCGGGGCGTCCTCCACGTCGCCGCTGAAGTTGAGGAACCGGTAGGAGGCCGCGGGCGTCGCGGAGTAGATGACCGCGGCGTCGAAGGCATACCAGCCGCTGCCGCTGGTGGTGCCGGCCGAAGGCGGATTGGCCTGGACCACAAGTTCGTATTCCTGGTTGAAGTAGGCCTTATAGGTGATGTCGCCGGAGGGGTTCACCAGGTCCCAGTTCTGCTCCGAGGTGTGGCTCCAGCCCGCCGGCCGCCACCGCTGCCCGCCGGAAGCAGGGATCTCCACGGTCTCGATGCGATGGGTCAGCGTGGTCTCGAGTTGGAGCGTGGCGGGCAGGGGAACGAGTTCGCCGTTGACACGGATGACGGCGGGCGGTACGCCACCCACGCCCCCCCGATTCTCGGCCTGAAAGCGCACCGGCACCGTACTGACGACTGGCGTGGTGCGGGAGCCGTACGGGAAGACAAGGATGCCGAACAGCGCCGCGTGGTCGCTGAGGTCGTTGGTGTCGAAGATCTTGCCGATGATGTCGATGCGGAACTCCTGGGACCGCTTGTAGTTCTTGACCTCGTAGTAGGTGGCGGCTGGCATGGGTCCGGGCGTGGCGCAAAGGATGTAGTCCAGCCATTCAGCCGACCCGCCGCGTTCCCGGGTGATTTCGTTGACGGCAGGGTCGGCGGTGTAACGGTGAGCGACTGGGCCGGGCGGGACACCGACGGGACGCGGGGGATTGACAAACTCGGCGCCGAGGAGGCGGAGCATCTCCCGGTAGTCCGCAGGCTGGTGCTCCATGTCGACGTTGAAGTCGCCGGTGAGGATCACAGGTTCGTCGGTGCGGGAACCGATCAGGCCATTCATCCACGGACGGAACTCTTCGAGCTGGCGGCGGCGGAAGTCCCAGTTGTTCCCGCCAGCCTGCAGGTGCGTGTTGAAGAAGTGATAGCGGCGGCCGAGTTTGTTGATTTTGGCGTAGTTGATCCCCTTAGCCGCGAAGCAGTCGGCGCCCTCGCAGACGAAGGGGTCGAAGACATTGTTGTCCCGCACTTCGATGGGCCAGCGGCTGAAGATAACCACGCCGCCGTTCTCCGGCTGCGCGGCGAATGGCCGCTGGGTGCGGAAGAGGAAGCCGTACTTCTCCATCTCCTTGACCAGGGCGTCGAAGCCGGAGTTCTGGAACAGGAGGCCGATGTTGCCTTCGTCGAAGGCTTCCTGAATAGCGACGACGTCGGTGCCGGGCTGTTCGAGCTGAATCTGCTGTGCAATCCACTTGGCGCGGTCATACTGGCGGAGGCCCGCGAAGATGTTGTTGTTTAGCAGCATGATGTTGTAGGAAATCACGCGGATGCGACGGGCCGCATCGGCCGCCGAGAGAATGGTGAACCGTTGGTCGGCGGTATTGTTGAGGGGACGTTGCAGGTAGGCGGCAAGAAGAGTGTTGAGGCCGAGGCCGTCCAGGTAGCTGCCAGTCGTCTCAAAGCCGATTTTGAAGTGGCCGTTGCCAGAGGCGTCGAAGATTCGGAGGCGTGCGGCGGCCGAGCCGCACATGCCGAGTGTCACGGTACCCGAGGCGCCTGACGCCATACATTGGACAGGGTTCAACGCTCCGCCCGGGGTCCCGAGCTCGTAAATGCCGGTGGTGATGTTGCGCAGGCGGAATAGCTGCAGCGGAGCCTTGGCCCAGTCGCACGCTTTGGGGGCCACCCCGGGAATGGTCCCATCGGGGGTAACGCACATGCCCGAGGAGTTGTGGACGTAGACCCCGTCGGAAAGATCGATCGGGAAGAGGAGTTCGTAGCTGGCAAACGGCGTGACGTCGGGCGCCTTGGCGACGCGGCAGACGGTCTCGTCACTGCGAACGTAGCCGATCGCGTCATCGACGCGGCACGGGCGGAGGGCGGCCACACCGGCCTGGCCGCCGATGACGGACGGGACGCCGGGCGGGACGTCGCGTAGCCACTGCGTAAGCCCGACGCCGACCTCATAGTTGGTGAGCGACGCGACCGTGAAGCCGGCGGCCGGCGTGCCCGCGGCGACGATGCAAGTGGATTGTTGGGTGTAGCCCGTGTAGGTCTGCCCGGCGACCGAACCCCGGCACAGGACGGCGCCGGCGCGTCCGGCGACGATGGCGGAGGAGGCGATAGGGTCCGACGGCGCGACCCAACGCACTTCGGCCACGGCGGGCCCGGCAAGTGCGCATAGCAGCAGGAGCCAGCGGCCGGCGCCGCTCCGGCCCAGGGCCCGCAGGGCCCGATCCATTCTTCGAATCATGATTTTTCCCTTTGCGATTGCAGTCTGTGGAGGCGCGCAGAGGCGCCTTTCACCCGGGATAGCGACGGTTTCTGCAATTCACCTCCACCTTTTTTCCGGTTTTTATCGCCGTGATAACCTGCAGAAATGGATGATGCTGGCAGCGCCGTCACTCGTCTTCTGCAGCGATGGGGGGCGGGGGATTCGTCGGCTTGGGAGGAGCTCATGCCGATCGTTTACGGCCAACTGCACGCCCTCGCGCGGGGCTATCTGACGGGGGAGCGTCCGGGGCATACGCTGCAATCCACCGCGCTGGTCAATGAGGTCTATCTGAAACTCGCGGGCGGGCATGCGGAGCCGCGCGACCGCGGGCATTTCATGGCCATCGCGGCGCGCGCGATGCGCCAGATTCTGATCGACCACGCCCGCGGGAAGCAGCGGCAGAAACGCGGCGCGATGCCGCTGGCGGTGACGCTCGATGAAGCTGTGGCGCTATCGCCACAGCTGGATGAAGGCATTCTGGACCTGGATCAGGCGCTGACGCAACTGGCGGCGCGAGACGCCCGGAAAGCGCGAATCGTCGAGATGATCTACTTCGGCGGCTTGAGCTATCAGGAGACCGCCGCGGCGCTGGAGATCGCGCCGGTAACGCTCCATCGCGAATTGACGCTGGCAAAGGCGTGGCTGGCGCGCAGGCTGAAAGGATCACCGCTGGCTCGATGACCCCGGGCGGACTCCCTCAGCCGGAACGTGTGGCGGCCGATGCGCGGACCATCTTGGACTGGCCGACGCTCCAACGGGTTTTCGACGCGGCGGTGCAGTTGCCGGCCGGGGAGCGCGGCCGTTATCTGGACGAAGCCTGCGGGGAGGGCACCGAACTGCGACGGCAGGTGGAGTCGCTGCTGGTGTCGCTGGATGCGTTCGATGCGGCGGTGCCGCTGAAGCTGGTGGACGGGGTGTTGGGCGAAGTCGGTACCGTGCCGGAAGCCATCGGCCCCTACCAGGTGCTGCGCTTGCTGGGCGAAGGCGGAATGGGCGCGGTGTACCTGGCGGAGCGCGCCGATGCCGCATACCGGCAACAGGTGGCCATCAAGGTGACGAGGAGCCTTCTGCTGGACGGCGCCGCGCGGACGCGGTTCCGGGCGGAGCGGCAGATCCTGGCCAACCTTAGCCATCCCAACATCGCCCGCCTGCTGGACGGCGGAACGACGGCCGCCGGCGCCCCCTATCTGGTGATGGAGTTCGTCGACGGCGTGCCGATCACCGAATGGTGCGCGCGGAATCAGGTGGGGACCCCGCAAAAGCTGAAGCTGTTTCTGTCCGTCTGCGCGGCGGTCCAGGCGGCGCACCAGAACCTGGTGATCCACCGGGACATCAAGCCCGGCAATATTTTGGTGACCCCTGACGGCACGCCGAAACTGCTGGATTTCGGAATTGCAAAGCTGCTGGAACCGGCCACCAGCGGTATCACCGTGGCGCTGACGGGCGCGCAGGACCGGCTATTGACGCCGCAATACGCCAGCCCGGAGCAGTTCTCCGGAGAGCCTGTAACCACCGCGTCCGACGTCTATTCGCTCGGCACGCTGCTCTACGAACTGATCAGCGGAGATCCGCCGTTTTCGTTTGGCGGCCAGTCGCTCCTGGAGATCGAGAAGACGCTGCGGACGGTAACGCCGCCGCGGCTGCCGGGGGATCTGGGGCAGATCATCGCGAAGGCGATGCACAAGGAGCCTGCGCGGCGTTATGCGTCGGCGAGCGAGCTGGGCCTGGAAATCGAGCGGCTATTGGCCGGGCAACCCGTGCTTGCGCGCCCGGATTCGGCGCGTTACCGGCTGGGGTTGTGGGCGCGGCGGAACCGCGGGTTGGCAGTCGCGCTCGGCGTGCTTGCGGTGACGGCCGTGCTGCTGGTGGCGAGTCTCGGGGCGGGGCTCTACTTCACGCGGCAGTCGCAACTTCGCGCGGAGCGCCGGTTTGCGGAGGTACGCAGCCTGGCCAATGCGCTCATCTTCGACGTGCATGACCGCGTGATCGACCTGCAGGGATCGCTCGCCGCGCGGAAGTTCATCGTGGAGCGCGCGATGCAGTCGCTGTCGGGGCTGGAGAAGGAGTCGGCGGGGGACGCGGCGTTTCGGGCGGAACTGGCAGGCGCATGGCGGCGGGTGGGGATGATGCAGTACCTGCCGGGAGGCGTCCACATCGGCGATATGAAGGGCTCCATCGAGAGCCTGGAGCGGGCCTGGAAACTGATCGAGCCATTGCAGCAGCGGCAGCCGGGGGACGTGACTCTGGCGATCGAGGCCGCCAATATTCTGTCCACGCTGGCCTTCAACCGGCAGTCGATCGGCGGGGCGAAGCCGGGCGAAGTACGTTCTATGCTGGCCAAGGCGCACGGGATCATCGAGCCGGTCCGGACCGTGGACGCGCTCAGCGCCGAGCAGGCGGAGAAGTTGCTCACGGTGCATATGCGGTACGGGGCCAGCCTGCAGACGGCCGGAGAACTGCGGCCCGCCCTGACGGCTCTTGAGACAACCGAACGCCTCTGCCGCGCGGCGCTCGCGCGGCACGGCGAAGTGGCCGGCATCCGGTGGCTGCTCGGCAACAGCATCTACCGCCAGGGAGACGTATATGGGGGCGGGGCGATCAACCTGAGCCAGTTCCCCAAGGCGCTGGAGAAGTATCAGGAGGCGGAGGCGATGTATGCGGCATTGGGCCGGAAGTATCCGGATAACGCGCGCTACAACGCCGGCACCTTTTTCATTTACCAACGGATTGCGAGTGCGAACGAAAGGCTGAACCGGCTGGACGAGGCGATAGCGTTTACGCGGCAGTGGGGGGCGAAGCTCGCCACCGTGCGGCGCGCGGATCCGAACAATCACGAGGCCCTGCGTGAGCTGGCGATCAGCCACGCGAACCTCGGGACGCTGTTGCAGAAGGCCGGTCGGCTGCGGGAGGCGGCCGCGGAGGCACGCGATGGCCTGCGCCTGCACAGAGAGCATGCCGCGCGGAGCCCCGGCGCGCAGCCGTTGGGGGATGTTGGGATCGCGCTGCTGTCTCTGGCGATTATCGAGTGGAAGTCCGGACAGCCGAGCATCGCGATGCAGAGTCTGCATGAGGCGCGCGACCGGTTTCAGGAGGCCATCCGTCTGTCGCCCGACCTGCCAGCACTGCACTGGCGATTGGGGCGGGTCTACGAATGGATGGGTAAGGTGCACGGCGCCACGCGGGCGGCGGCGTGCCGGGAGGCCTATACAAAGGCTGCGGCCGAGTTTGAGCTGCTGCGGGATACCAACCGCATTGCGGAGGCGGACCGGGGCGAGCCAGCGCGTTTCCGGGAACTGGCCGGCAGCTGCGCTAACGCACGGACACAGTGACACCGGCGGCCGTTGGCGTGTTGCCGATGCGGATTTCAGCGGGGACAGCCGCGCCCTTCGGGACGCGTTCGTTTAGCAGCAGGTTGATCTGCAGAACCCCGGCGGCCATGCCCGGCGCCGAGCCAGCGTAGAGAACTTCCATCGGCACACCGCCGACGGTGGCGGCCACCGGGAGCAGCGGGCGGCGAAGCGTCGCGCCGGTGATCAGGCCGTCGTCGGTCGGCGTGTCGAGCAGACCTTCGCCGGTACCGTAGAGAACTACCGCGCGCCCTGCCTGTTCGGGGTTTGACGGACCGTTGCCGCTTCCATTCTGATTCAGTGCCGCCGCCTGGCCCGTGCCCGTGGCGGACAGAGTGAAGAGGCCGGGGGCGGACTCGGCGACGGGAAGGTCCCGGCCGGCGGAGAGGGTGCCTTTGGATTCGACGCGCAATTGGGTCGAGGGTCTGGCGGCGACGGCGTAAGGGACGATGCCGTTGATCTGGTCGCCGCGCACATAGAGCAGCGGAGCGGGGACCCCGTCGAACAGCACGCGGACGCCGTCGAGCGTCGTGGGAAGACGGCCCGCGGAAGTGACCGTGGCGGCCAAGCCGTTGGGGGGGCCAAGGCCGGTGCCGAAGAGGGAAAAGATCAGCCCTGGCGAGACGGCGGAGGTGCGAAGGGTCGCCCCGTGGATGAGCGCCGAGATCGACGGCGGCGGAGGCGCCGTGATGGTGAGGACGGCGTCGAGCGCGCGTGGGGTGCCAACTGCAGGGGTCACGGAGATGGTTCCGCGATAGGTGCCGATTGGAAGGCCGGCAGGCGCTGCATTGACGGTGATGCGGGCGGGAGTGGTGGTGCTGTTGGTGGTCGCCGAAAGCCAGTCGCGACCGCCGTCGGCGGTGGTGAGAGTGAAGCGGAATGGCGCGCCTTCACTCGTGAGCTGGATCGTTTGTGGAGCCGGGGCGGCGTCACCGGCGGTCTGCAGGAAGGCGAGACTGGGAACGCTGAAAATCGGGCCGGGCGGGGTAACCGTGAAGGTGACAGGCACACGGAAGAACACCGAGGGGAAGCTTGAAATGGCGACGTCCGCGGTGTACACGCCGGGCGCGAGTTGGGCGGCGGAGGCCGTAACGGTAATCGCCCCGGGTATGGACTGATCGCGCGGTGTGACGGAGAGCCACGGCACTACCGTCAGGCTGGTGATCCCGGTGGCGTACGGAGAGTTGAGGAATAGGCTGGCGGAGGCAGGGTCGGGACTGCCGGCGGGACGCGTGAAGGTGAGGCTCGAAGGCGAAGCGGTGATCGGGTTGCCGGAGGCCGTGAGGGTGACGGGGATCGAGAGCGTCGCGCCGTTGGTGGCGTTGGTGATGATTATGGTGGCGCTGTTTATACCGGGACGGAGGAAACTGGCGGCGTTGGGCGTGAGGTCCACCTGAAGGCGCTGTGGCGCGGTGCCGGAAGTCGGGTTGACGCCAAGCCAGTTGCCGGAAGACGTCGCGACGCGGACGGTGAACGCCTGCGAATTGGGGGCGCCGAGGTCCACCGAAAGTGGCAGAACGAAGCCCCCGAATTCGTAGGGGATGTCGAGCGACGATGGACTGGCGATGATACCGGCGGCGGGGTTCTGCTGGGCGCGCAGCAGCGGCGTGCTCAAGGCGGCGCTCAGCAGGGCGACGAGGGCCCGGGCCGCGACAGGGGCGAGCAATGAGAGCATGCGGGAGGGGACAACTCGTGCTACCGTATGCAGTCTCGGTGGGCTAGCACGGCCACGAGGCGCGGCGTGAGGAGGCCCAGCAGGACGATGGCGAGAGAGAGCGCGAGGTCGATCGGGTGTGGGTCCAGCCGCAGCGGGTGGATGGCGAGGCGGGTCAGGCCGTAGGTCAGAATGCTGATCTCCGTGCGGCGGGGGCCGCGGTAGAAGAGGATCGCTGCGGCCCAGAGAAGCTCATAGAGTGCAAGATCGTGGCGCGGCGTGTCGGGAAATTGCACGGCCAACGGGAGGGCGGACGGGAGGCCGGGGGTGTCATGGAGAAGGAAGCAGCCCGACTTCACAACCAGCCAGGCCTGAGGAAACGCCGCGGCGGCGGCTTCGCCCCACACGGCGAGTTCGTCGGACGTGGCGCGCCAGCGGTGGACCCGCCAGCACACGGCGGCCAGCGCCGTGAACAGCCCCGGCAGCGTCAACATTCCGGCAAGCGGGTGGATCGCGCCCATACCCGTGAGCGGCCAGCCTTGGTAGGCGAGATAGGACAGATGCGCGCCGGCCAGGCCCGCCGCGATGCCCCAGAAGGCGAACTCGGCTGCACGGTCAGGGTCCGGAGCGACGGCGCGAAAGCGGAAGTAGCCGAGGGCGAGCCCTGCGACGACCAGCGTGGGGTGAACGTCGAGCTGAAGGATGCCGAGGTTGAGAAACGGCAGATAGAAATACGGGATCATCGCACGGCGACGGTGAGGCCGCTCTGGCTCGGCGCGGTGCCGACGGTGACGACGACCGGCTGGTTGCCGGAAGGAATGCCGGGCGGCAGTTGGGCGTTGATCTGGAACAGTCCGGCGACAAGTCCGGGGGCGGCGCCGGCATAGAGCACGTTGCACTCGCGGCCGGCGACAGTCACGCGGACCGGAAGCACCGGCGCAGGCAGGGGCGGCGCAGCGAGACTCCCGTCGGGCGGTGGATTGTTGACACGGCCTTCACCAGTGCCGTAGAGGATGATGACGCCGCCCGCGGCAATCGGGGTTTGCGGCGTGTTGAGCGAGTTGTCCTGGTTGAGGATGGCGCCCGGGCCCTGGCCCGAGGAGTTCGCCGAGAAGAGGCCCGGAGCGGCGTCCACCACGGGTACCGTGAGCGGGGCCGAACGGGCGCCGTCACGTTCAACAACGACCTGCACCGACTGCTTTCCGGCCACGTCATAGGGCACGACGACGCTGGACTGGCCGCCGGAGACGTAGATGATCGGCGCGGGCGTCGCATCGAACAGCACTCGGGTGTTGGCGACAGAGGTGGCGAAGCGATTGCCGGAGAATGTCCCGGTCGTGAGTTGTGCCGGGCCGATGCCGGCGCCCGCGAGGGTGACGATCATACCCGGCGTGACGCGGTTCTGCGCGTAGCTGGCGGCGTTCACCACCGCCGCGATGGAAACGGGCGCGGATCCTCCGAAGCGGGCGATGAAGAGCTCGTCGAGCGGCGCCTGGGAGCCGGGCGCGCCGTAGTTGATGCTCTGCCAGGCGTCGGCCGTGACGGTGAGGTCGCGGGAGTTTGTCACACCGGCCACGACCGGTTGCGAGGACGGAGTGAGGGCCAGTCCGGTAATGAAGTCATGGCCGGCTCCGCCCAGGTAGGTGGCGAAGTTGAGGCGCGAGCCGTCCGGGGCGAAGTGGGCCAGGAAGGCGTCTCCCGTGAAAATCTGGCCGGATGCGTTCGACGCGGTCCGGTTGGTGGGCTGAGGGGCATCCGGGGTCACGGGAAGGTTGCGGGAATGCGTATGGCCGGCGACCCAGGCGGCCCCGGTGGGATCGACCGCCAGCGCGAGGCAGCGTTCGTCGCCCGCGCCGCCATAGAGGGTGGAGTAGACGAGCTGGCTGCCGGCCGGATTGACCTTCGCCAGGAAGCAGTCGCCAGCGCGGAAATTCATGCCGCCGGAGCCGGCGAACTGGGACTGGTAGGCCCCGGCCGTCAGCGGGAAGTTGGTGGAGAGCGTGGAACCGGTGACGTAGGCGCTGCCCTGGCCGTCGACCTGGATCGCGTAGCCGATATCATCGCCGTTGCCGCCGAGATAGGTCGAGTAGGCGAGCGAGCCAGCGTCAGGAGCGAGTTTAACTATGAAGGCATCGCCGCGTTCAACGGGGGAGAGATTGGAAACAGACCGGCCGGAGAACGCCGGGCGAATGGCGCCGGCCGTTACCGGGAAGTTGATCGACGACGTGACGCCGGTCAGGTAGGCGGCGCCCGCAGTATCCACGGCCAGGCCGAAGGGGATGTCCTGGCCGGAGCCGCCGATGAATGTCGAGTAGAGTCGTTCGGAGCCCGCGGGGTTGAGCTTGACGACCACGATATCGGAGAGGCCCGGCGAAGTGGGGAGGCGGAAGCGGGACTGGAAGACGTCGGGGGTAGTGGGGAAATCGTTGGAATTGGACAGGCCGGCGATGTAGACGTTGCCCTGGCGGTCGGAAGCCACCGCGTGGCAGCTCTCAATGCCTGTGCCGCCGATGTAGGTGGAGAAGACCGGAGCATCGCCGGCGGCATTGAGCTTGACAGCGAAACAGTTGGCGACGTTGGGGTCGGATGGACCGAGCGGAGGCGCGGTACGCTGTACGGCATTGGGTGTGGTGGGGAAGTCTTCGCTGGAGGTGGTGCCGGTGAGGAGGATGTTGTTTTGGGGGTCTAAGGCGATCCCGATACCGGCTTCAATGAAAGTGCCGCCGATGACGGTGGAGAAGAGCAGGTTCTTGCCGTCGGCGGAGAATTTGGCGACGACCGCATTCGTGGGGGCGAAGCCGGAGGGATTGCGGAGGGGGGCGCCGGGCGAGGCGGGCCACTCCGCGTTGGACGTTAGGCCGGTGACATATAGATTTCCCTGCGCGTCGGTGACGGCGCGGCCGGAGACGTCGTAGCCGGTGCGGCCGGCGTACGAGAGGTACTCGATCGGGGGATCGATGACCAGTGTCTCGTGGGCGGAGACGGGGGCGGCCTCGACGGAGACTTCGCCGCCGGGTTCGAGGCGCCAGCGCGAGGTGACAGGACGGCCGGAGGAACGGACGTAGGATTGGGGGGCCGCCCAGCGCACGGTCGCAGTGCCGGAGGTCAGCAGCAGGTCGCCGGCGGGGTTTAGCCGCAGGGTTGTGCCTGGGGAGAAGCGTAGGCGGATGTGGCGGGCGTCGGCGCCGGGGCGCACGATCCAGTCGTGTTCCAACAGGCCCCCGCGCTGGTAGTAGGCGAGATCGATGCCAGGGTAGACGTCGCGGAAGGTAACCGCGTCGAAGACAGGGACGTTGGTCACCCAGTGGTCAGGGTTGGAGCCCGTAAGGTAGTGCTGAAGGGAGCGGAAGTTCGCGGGTTCAAAGGCGGCGGCGGCGTTGGCGTCAGCGAAATCGACGGTGATGAGGGCCGTGGGGCGGCCGCCGGGGGTGCGAAGGTCCAGGACGGCTCCGTTGGAGCGGAGGAACAGGAAGAACCCGTCGCCGCGGCTGAGCCACGGGAACTCGCGGGCGGTCTGGCC
>CAZWDD010000039.1:10969-25543 GCA_964632345.1 uncultured Solibacteraceae bacterium
CGTCGGCAGCAGCGTGGATTCCGAGGCGTTGCTGGCGCCAGCGAACTGTTCGTCATACCAATCCTCGACGCGGCTGTCGGACGGCGTGGGGCCGCCGGCAATCCCCGATGCGATTTTGCAGATGAAGATGTCGAGATCGGCGGGCTGGCTGCCGCCTCGGGCGCGGTGGGCGGCCACGAGGAAGAGGAGGCTGGAAAGGAGACCGACGAGTAGACGGTGGTACACGGGCGCATAAACCTCGCGCCGAGTCTAGCAAAGCAGGGAAGGGGTTGCGTGGGAACTCCCCCCGTTCACTGCAAAACGTCCCGCCGGCGAACCCCTCATCGCGCCACAACTTGGTTCTGGACAACGAAAAGGCCCGCGTCTTCAGGGCCTGATGTGGAAAGTTCGCGTTTGAAGGAATGGCTCCCCGACATGGACTCGAACCACGATTCACGGCGTCAAAGGCCGGTGTCCTACCATTGAACGATCGGGGAGCAGGCTTTCATTTTAACACTTTCCCGCCTCACCACTCATTATATGGAGTCCCTTCCAGGCTCGTTTTTTCCGACGAACTCCGCACATCGAAGATCCCCGGTTCCGATTGGCTCGCCGCCCCGCTGGCGTCTTCCATGATGATCTTCCACGAGGTATTGTTCCCCACAATCGGGTCCAGCGGCAACTGTCGCAGATAGCCCTCCCGCACCAGATCCTCCAGCTGCTGCGGCGCCTTCTGCTTGTCGTAGGTGTACTCGTCAATCACCGTCCGCAGCGAAAACAGATTCTGCCGCAGCACGCTCTCCCGTGCCCGGATTACCGACTTCTGATACAACGGCACCGCCACCGAGATCACCACCAGCACGATGGCCATCGACACCATCAGCTCCATGATCGTGAAGCCGGCGCGCCGCCGTTTACCACTCGGAATAGGGAGTTCCATCCGCCGCCTTCTCCATCGTCTTGGAATAAACCGAAAACACGTTCTGCCCGCCCCATGCTGTCGACTTCGGGTCGTCCTGGGTGCTACGCAAACCCCAATCGGTCGACTTCGTGAACGGGTCCCGGGGAATGCGCCGCAGGAACCGGATCTTCTTCTCTCCCTCGGCCGATGCCCCGGCACTCGCCCCGGCCGCTCCCTGGCCTTGCGCCGTCACCTTCACGCCCTCCACGAGTACTTCCAACGACTCCGGATACCCCTCCTTCGCCGCATTCTGCTGTCCCAGCGCTCCCTGGTCGGCCATGTCCTTGTACTTATCGATCGCCGTGTGAATCTCCCGCAACGCCAGCCGCAACTCCTTCTCCTGCTCCCGCCGCACCCGCGTCCGCGCCAGCGGCACCGCCATTGTCGTCAACAGCGTCAGGATCGTGAACGCCACGATCAGCTCCACCAGCGACATACCCCGCTGGCGCCGCCGCCGTTCTGTGCTCACCGCCTGCATCGCTACCGGATCTCCACTCCAATACTCGGCTTCTGCGCCGGCACGGTCTGCAATTTCGAATTTTGGATTGCGCTGTCGAGTAACTTGATGTGGGTGTTGCCCGCTTCCTGCGTCTGGATTGTCAAAGACAGCAGCGCCCCGTTGCCATTGTATGCGCCCGCTCCCGCCGCCCGGCTCATCCGCACCGCCACCTCACCCTTATCCGGCTGGTCATCGTGGGAGAACGTCACCCGCTGCCCGTCTCCGGATAGGAACGCCCCCGCAGTCGCCGCCAGCAGTTTCAGCTTCTTCGGATCGTATTTCAGCCGCATCGGCGCCTGGAACAGGTCCTGTGCCGAGCCCACCTGCACCGTCACCACCACTGGGGATCCGGCCCGCGTCACCACACCCTCCGGTTGGAACGTCAGGTTGACCGGTGCCGCCGGGGGCAACGTGGTCTTGGCCGGTTCGTTCTTGTCCGGCTCGCTGCCCGGCAGGTTGACGCCCAGTGCCGATCCCCCCGGCGCGCCCGCCGCCGGCGCCGCGTCGCCTTCCGGCGGCGCGTAGCTCAGCCGCACCGTCTGGTCGCTGCCAGCCGAAACGCCGCGCAGGTTCACCGGCGTGATCTCCTGCGTTCGCACTATATGGGGCACCAGCGCGATCACGAGTTCACTCTGGGACCGCTCCACCGTCTCAGTCGAAAACAGCCGTCCCAGCCACGGGATCTGCATCAGTCCCGGGATCCCCGAGACGTTCCGCGTGTCCGTGCTCTTCACCAGCCCGCCGATCAGGTTCATCTCTCCTTCCCGCACCCGGATGTCGTGGACCACTTTCCGCTGCCCGATCACCGGCTGCCGGATCCCGCCGATATCGATCCGCTCCACCACATTGGAAATTTCGATTTCCACATGCATCGAGATCTCATCGTCGCCATGAATCCGCGGCACCATGTCCATCACTACGCCCACTTCGATGTACTGGAACTGCGTGTTCACCAGCGGACTCACACCCACCGCGCCAATGCCCGGTTGGAAGCTTCCGCTCGCCGTCGGTACCTTTTCACCGATGCGCAACTGCGCCTTCTGCCCGTCGGCCGCCCGGATCTGCGGCGTCTGCCGCACCTTGCTGTTGCGGTCCGTCATGATCGCCTGCAGCAGCGCCCCCGGCAGGTTGACCGAAAAGTCGTTCTCCGTTAGCGAGCGCAGGTTCCCCAGCGTCCGCGTACCTCCCGATGTCGTCGTCGTCCCATTCGCCGTCGACGATGTGGTTCCGCTCGGCGAAATGCCGAAGTCCAGCCCCGGCGATCCCCCCGTCGTAATCGTCGCCGCCAGGTCCCGCGTCCGGCCCGTCGCCGTCTCCATCACAATGATGTCCACCATCACTTCCGGCTTCGGCTTGTCCAGGTCCGTCAACAGCTTCTCTACCAGTGCCACCTGGTCCACCGTACCGCGCGCGATCACCGCATTCTGCGCATTGAACGTATAAAGCCGCCGGATCTCCGTCACCGACCGCACTGCCGTCGTGATCTCGTTCAACTCCTGCACCGACGTGATGTTCTGCAGGTAGAAAACCTTCACCACGTTGTCTTCATAATCACGCCGCTTCGTGACGTTGTCGTTCGTCAGGAAGATCGTGTTTGACGACAGCGGCTTCCAGAACGTCTTCGTCATCACCGAGAGATGATCCAGCGCCTGCTCCAGCGTCGTGTTCGTCAGGTCCACGTTGTAGTTCTTCGACGGCGGCTGATACTCCGGATCCCAAATCACGTTGATCCCCGTCAGCTTCCCCAGCGTCTCGAACAACACCTTCACATTCTGGTTGTTCATCTTGAGAGACGTCACCTGCCGCGACAGCGGCTTCAACTCCGGCACCGGTTGAATCGCGCCGATCTTCTCCTCGTTCTTCTTCCGCGCCACCTGCGCCGGCGTCGATCCTTTGTCCTCCTCGGCCAGCGCCGCACCCATCCGCTTCTGGTAGTCCACCATCGCCTTGGTCCGCCGGATCTCCTGCACCGCCAGCGACGACGACGGATCAATCAGAAACGCCCGTTCAAACTCCAGCAGCGCCTCTTCCGCCTTGCCCGCCGCCCGCAACTGCTGCGCCCGGTCCATCCGCGCCGCCGCCGCTGCAAACCGCGCTCGCCGCAGTCCCATCTGATAGGCGGTGTCCGTCGGGTCTTCCTTCATCGCCAGTTCGTACTGCTCCAGCGCCTTCTCCGGATCGCTGCTCGCCTCCGCCTTCTGGCCCGCCTTATAGAACTTGTCGCCCTTCCGCGTCTTGGCCTCGGCCGGGATCACGCTCGTCCAGAGCATCGTCGCACAGGCCAGCAGGCTACATAACTGTCGAATATTCAGCATCTTGCAGAGTTTTCCGGTTTCGTCGCGTGCTAAAATGAGTTTCCGGCGGACGGATTTCCCGTCCACCTATCAATCTTTGACGACGCGCACCCCGCCCCCGTTGAGAACAAAGTGCAGGAGAATCGTTTTGGGCGCCGATAAGTCCAAATCCGCCAACGGCTTCAAAATCATCAGCGATAACCGCGCCGCCGGCCACAACTATGAGCTGATGGAACGCTTCGAGGCTGGTCTCGCCCTCACCGGCACAGAGGTCAAGGCCTGCCGCGGCGGCCGCGTCCAGTTGAAGGACGCATTCGCTGCCGTCGAGGGCGGCGAGGCCTGGCTCGTCAACGCCCACATCAGCGAATACTCCCACGGCAATCGTGAGAATCACGCCCCCGGCCGCAAACGAAAACTCCTGCTCCACCGGCAGGAGATCGACAAACTCCACGGCAAGACCCGTGAAAAAGGTCTCGCCCTCATTCCCACCAAAATGTACTTTAAGGATGGGAAGATCAAAGTGGAGCTCGCGGTCGCCCGCGGCAAGAAACTCCACGACAAGCGCGAAGCCGAGCGCACCCGTGAGCAGAACGCCGAAGCCCGCGCCGCTCTCGTCCGCGCCAAATCCCACTGACTCTTTACCCCTATGCAGGTCACTCTCACCTCCCAACCCCTTTCCGCCATCGAAGCCGATGCCCTTCTGATTCTCCAATTCGAAGCCGATGGCCGTCCCGCCTCGCCCTCGTCTGACGCCCTCCGCGCCTCCAACGGCCCGTGGCTCGACGACGTCGAATCCTCCGGCGAGGCCAAGGGCCGGCTCTTTGAGACCACCATCCTCCACCGGCCCCAGGGCTTTGCCGCCCGCCGCGTCGTGCTCGCCGGGGCAGGGAAGGCCGCGCAGTTCGATCCCTCCACCCTTCGCCGCCTCGTCGGCGCCGCCGTTCGCAAGGCCAAGTCCAACGGCGCAGCCAGCCTTGCCCTCGCCCTTGACCCGGCCTTCGCCACCCCCGCCTTCGCCTCCGCCGCCGCCGAAGGCGTCCACCTCGGCGCTTTTGAAGTCGATAAGCACAAGTCTAAGAAGGACGATCGCACCGAACTGGCCAGCTTCGTCATCGCCGCTCCCGCGGGTCTGCAGCCCGCCGTTGACCGCGGCAACATCGTCGGCGAATCCCAGAACTTCACCCGGTCCCTCGTCAACGAACCCGGCAACATTCTCACCCCGCCCGAACTCGTCGCCCGCTCCCGCGCCATGGCCGCCTCCGTCTCCGGCCTCGATGTCGAAATTCTCGACCGCGACCGCATGGCCCAGCTCGGCATGGGCTCGCTGCTCGGAGTCGCCCAGGGCTCCACGCAGCCCCCGTTTCTCATCGTTGTCCGCTACACGCCGGAAGCCCCCGCACCCGGGTCGGACCATCTGGCCCTCGTCGGTAAGGCCGTCACTTTTGACACCGGCGGCGTCTCCATCAAGCCCGCCGACGGCATGGAGAAGATGAAGTACGACATGGCCGGCGGCGCCGCCGTCCTCGGCGCCATGCGCGCCATTGCGCAATTGAAACCCGCCATCCCCGTCACTGCCTTCGTCCCGGCCGTCGAAAACGCCGTCGGCGGCAACGCCCAGCGCCCCGGTGACATCGTCACCTCCCTTGCCGGCCGGACCATCGAAGTCCTCAATACCGACGCCGAAGGCCGCCTCATCCTCGTCGACGCCATCGAATACGCCAAGCGCCAGGGCGTCACCCACATGGTCGACGCCGCCACCCTCACCGGCGCCATCGTCATCGCCCTCGGCTACGTCCATGTCGGCCTCTTCTCGAATAACGACGCCTTCCGCGAAAAGTTCCAGGCCGCCGCCGCCCGCCAGGGTGAAAAGATGTGGCACATGCCGCTCGATGACGACTATCGCGAACTCCTCAAGTCCCCATTCGCCGATATCGCCAACATCGGTGGCCGCTGGGGCGGCGCCATCAGCGCGGCTTACTTCCTCAAGGAGTGGGCTGGCGATACGCCCTGGATCCACCTGGATATCGCCGGCACCGCATGGCTCGAGTCCGACAAGCCCTTCATGCCGAAAGGCCCTTCCGGCGTCGCCGTCCGCTCTTTTATCGATCTCGCGCTCAACTGGAACAGCTGAGCCCCGTCTACCCCTCCCGGGCCCGCTGCCACCGCAGCATCTGCAGCACGAAACCGTCGCGGCGGGCCCGTGCTTCATCCGCGCTCCCCTCCGGCCAGTCGAAGAACCCCTTGCCGGTCTTCGCCCCCAGGTCGCCGTTGCCGACCAGTTCCCGGTACTTCGCCGGCGCCTCCACGCCGTTGTAGAGGTCCGTCGCCACGTATTCCAGGATGCCCTTCGACATGTCCAGTCCCACGATGTCCATGTGCTCCAGCAGTCCGTACATCGGCAGCCGCAGCCCGAAGCTCATCCGTGCCGCCAGGTCCACCTCAGCCGCATCCGCTATCCCCTCGCTCACAATGTGCGCCGCCTCCCGGATCAGCGCCATGTGCATCCGGTTGCCCAGTTGCCCAGGCGTGTCCCGCTTCACCAGCACCGGCTGTTTTCCGCACCGCCGAAGCAGGTCCCGCATCCATTCGGCCTTGCCCTGATCGGTCTGCGCGCCCATCACCACCTCCACCAGCGGCATCAGGTGCGGCGGATTCCAGAAATGCGTCGTCATTGTCCGTTCCGGCCGCGCACACCGGGCCGCAATGTCGGTGATGCTCAGTCCGCTCGTGTTGGACGTCAGCAGCGCCGCCGGCCGCGTCAGTTGATCGAGCCGTGCGAACAGGTCCTGCTTGAACGCCATGTTCTCCGGTCCCGATTCGATCACCAGATCCGCCCGGCCCACCTCCTCGTCGAACGCCGTGGACGCCCGCAGATGCTCTTCGGCAAACGCCCGCTGTTCCCCGTTCACCAGCTCGTTCGCCGCCAGCAGCGCCAACTGCCGCCGCGCCGCCTCCAACCCCTTCGCCGCGCTCTCCTCCGTCCGGCCCACGATCACCGCCTCCACCCCGCCCAGCGTCAGCGTCATCGCGATCCCCGGACCCATCATCCCCGTCCCGATCACCACCGCCCGCATCCGTTCCCTCCCCACTATTTCAACTCAATCACCAGCGAACGGTAAGGCTTCGTCCCCAGGTTCCGCAGCACCGGCGCGTCCTCGCCCTTGTCGTGCCACAGCACCTCCCCGCTCTTGCGCTCCCGCACCGTCCGTTCCTTCGTCGTCGAGTCGATCCGCTCATACTTCGAATCGTCCAGGAACACGATCACCTGGTCCGTCGGCCGCGTGTACCTTTCCCGTGCCACCCCCGGCAGGTACAACACCTCCTTCACCCGCACCCGTTTGTTGTCCAGCTTCACCGTCTCCGGCAGCGGCGCCCAACCCAGCAGCCGCAGCCCCCCTACCGTCAGGGCGCAAGCGCCCAACGCAACCAGAAAATATCTCATGCGAATACAAATATCATGTAACTCCGCCCGCAAAGGGTGTATCGTCTCGCCATGGACTTTGAAAAGATTCTCAGCAGCGCAATCCCCATCCTCACCTCGTTCGGCCTGAAAGTCCTTGGCGCCATCGCCATCTGGATCGTCGGACGTTGGCTCATCAGCCTGGTGAACCGCATCCTCGGCCGCGCCCTCCGCCGTCAGAAGATCGAAGAAACCCTCATTCAGTGGCTCCTAGGCAGCATCGGCGTCGCCCTCAACATCGCCCTCGTCGTCGCCATTCTCGGCTATTTCGGCGTCGAAACCACCACCTTCGCCGCCCTCATCGCCGGCGCCGGTATCGCCATCGGCGCCGCCTGGGCCGGCCTGCTCGCCAACTTCGCCGCCGGCGTCTTCCTCGTCATCCTCCGTCCCTTCAAGGTCGGCGACTTCGTCACCGTCGGCGGCGTCACCGGCACCATCCACGAGATCGGTCTCTTCGCCACCACCGTCCTCACCCCGGACAACGTCGCCACGTTCGTCGGCAATAACAAAATCTTCGGCGACACCATCCAGAACTTCTCCACCAACCCCTACCGCCGGGTCGACCGCACCGCCCAGCTCAGCTCCGCCACTGACGTCAACGCTGCCATCGCCCAGATCAAATGGCAGCTCCAGACCATCCCCAACGTCCTCGCCGAGCCCGCCCCAGACGTTGCCATTCTCGACTTCAACCTCGTCGGCCCCGTCCTCGCCGTCCGTCCCTATACCCACACCGACAACTACTGGCAGGTCTACTTCGACACCAACAAGCTCCTCAACGAAACCGGCTTCCCGCCCCCCGAACAGGCCATCACCATCCGCCAGCGGCCCTCGTAACCAAAAAAACGGGCGCGTTCTCTTGATCTCGGCGCATACTTGTTATAGGTATTGTTGCTGTACCGGGAGAGTGCGCCCGCTCTCCCATGTGGTTCCCCCGATGCCGGGCGCGGATTAGCCGGGTGCTGTTCAGCCCGGCGGGAGTGTTCCATCATGCAACTTCGTGTCCTCGCCTTTGTCCTGGCCGGCGGCAAAGGTACCCGCTTATATCCCCTTACTAAAGAACGCGCCAAGCCCGCCGTACCCTTCGGCGGCCGTTATCGAATTGTTGATTTCGTCCTCTCCAATCTCATCAACTCCGGAATCTATTCCACCTACGTTCTCATTCAGTTCAAGAGCCAGTCGCTGCTCCAACACATTCGCGATGGCTGGGACTTCGGCGGCCTGCTCAAGAACCAGTTCATCATCCCCGTCCCGGCGCAGATGCGATCCGCCGGCGAAACCTGGTACCGTGGCACCGCTGATGCCGTCTACCAGAACATCAATCTCATCGAACAGGCCGACCCCCATCTGGTCTGCATCTTCGGCGCCGATCACATCTATCGCATGAACATCCGCGACATGATCGAGTTCCACGAACAGAAGCGCGCCCAGATCACCGTCGCCGCCATTCCCGTGCCCAAAGCCGAAGCCTCCGAGTTCGGCGTCATCGAATGTTCTGCCGACGGCCGCATCACCGGCTTCCACGAGAAGAGTCCCAATCCCCCCACCATGCCCGGCAACCCGGAGATGTGCCTCGCCTCCATGGGCAACTACATCTTCTCCACCGGCCTGCTGCTTAAGGAACTCTACGGCGACGCCTCCAAGGAGGAGTCTTCCCACGACTTCGGCCGCGATATCCTCCCCTCCCTCGTCGGCAAGGCCGACATGTACGCCTACGACTTCAACACCAACCGCATCCCCGGCGATCCTCCCAACTCAGTTGCCTACTGGCGCGACGTCGGTACCATCGACGCCTATTACGACGCCAACATGGACCTTCGTTCCGTCGCTCCCTCTCTGAATCTTTACAACCGTGAATGGAAACTCCGTACCGCCGGCTTCGAGGACCCGCCCGCCAAGTTCGTCTTCGACGAGGACGGCCGCCGCGGTTCAGCCGTCGACTCCATCGTCTCCGGTGGCACCATCCTCTCCGGCGGCCTCGTCAAGGGCTCCATTCTCGGCCGCGGCGTCCGCGTCCACACCGGCGCCAATGTCGAGGACTCTATCCTGTTCGACAACGTCGACATCGGCCGCCGAGCCAAGGTCCGCCGCGCCATTCTCGATAAGAATGTCCGCGTCCCTGAAGGTGCCACTATCGGCTACGACCTCGAAGAGGACAAGAAGCGCTACTACGTTACCGAGTCCGGCATCGTCGTCGTCGAAGGCCACCGCAGTCACGTCGAACTTGCCACCATGTCGGTGTAACAAACCTGTTCGATTCTTCTACACTCGGCAACTTTCACCAGGAAAAAACTCCCCTCAAATGAGGGGAGTTTTTTTACGCCTCTATTGATTCCATTGGACTTACTCGTTTGGCATCCAGCGTGCAAACAAGAGTATTCGAAAGGAGTCTGAAATCAAAATGTACATCAATAAGGCGGCTCTCGTTGGTTCCCTCTCGGCGGGGTTGATGATCTTCTCCACCGGCTGCGCCACCAAGCAGCATGTCCGTGCCTCCATCGCCCCGGTGGAAAGCCGCGTCGGCGCTGTCGAGAAGCGCGCTACCCAGGCCGAGGCCGATGTGGATGCCCTCGAAAAACAGCTGTCCCAGACCACTGAAATCGCCAACGGCGCCGACCGCGAGGCCAAACTTGCCCGCGAAATGGCTACCACCGCCGATGGCAAGGCCGTCAAGGCCGGCGAACGCGCCGATGGCGCCCACTCCCTTGCCGAAAAATCCATGACCCGCATCGGTGAAGTCGAAACCCAGTTCGCCAAATCGGTCGATAACCTCTATCAGAATCTGGACAACTACCAGATGGCCCGCGCGGAGAACGTGACCTTCGCCTTCAACCGCAGTGACCTCTCCAAGGAGATGAAGGCCAAACTCGATGAACTCGCCGCCTCCGTCAAGGACCAGAAGAAGTTCGTCGTCGAGGTGCAGGGCTTCGCCGATCCGGTCGGCAATGCGTCCTATAACCAGGAACTCAGCCAGCGCCGCGCCATGACCGTTGCCCGCTACCTCTCCGTCCAGCACGACATCCCGCTCCGCCGCATCCAGATGCTCGGCGTGGGCAGCGTCAAGCCGGTCGCCGACAACAAGACCCGTGAGGGCCGTATGCAGAATCGCCGCGTGGAAGTGAAGGTCTACACCCTCCCGGCCGGCGTCAACGCGGCTCCCGCCATCGCCAAAGCTCTATAAGCCGCAACCTTTCTCTGCTTCCCGCCGGAGCCGCCCGTGGCTCCGGCGTTTTTTTTGCCTTAGCGCAACTCGGCCAGCAGCGCGTCGGCGAACGTACGCCCCTTCGCCGCCAGGCGGCGCGCCCCCGCCGGGTCTTTCTCCTGCACCTCCCGCGCCTGCTGCGCGAAGCTGCGGACCCGGTTCACCATCTCCGCCTGCGTCCCGTTCAGCGCGCGCCCCTCGGCCATCGCCAGCGCTGCTGCACAGGTGCCCAGCATCTGCTCGGTTTGCCGCCGTAGCTCTTCCTTCTCGGCCGCGCTCAGCAGCCCTCCCAGCCGGAATGGCGGCTCCATCAGCACAGGCTCTTCCGTTCGATTCTCCGCCGGCGCCTCCACCACCACTCTCGGCGCGTTCTTCCGCCTCCGCGCCCGCGGCGGCGCCTGCCTCGGAACTTCGGGAATCGCCTTCACCGCCACCTCCGTCGGCGCCGTGTCCGGCTTCGCCTCCCCCACCGCGGGCGGTGCGGGCAGATTCGTCGGCGGCGGCGCCTCGGCAGTCGAAATCTCATCCGGCAGCCGCACCGGAACCGGTCCCGGCGGCGGTGGCGGCGCCTTCGCCCGCCGCAGCGGCGTCCACCCGCACCCGCTCAGCGCCAGTACTGCCGACAATAAGGCGGTCAGCCGCATCAGGCCTTGCCCTCCACCGTCATCGCGTCGGTCGCCGGAAATACCAATTCCTCAGTTGCTAACGGTAGCACGATGCGGAACATCGTGCCCGATCCCAGCTGCGAACGCATCGCCAGGGTCCCGCCCATCAACTGCACCGCCTGATACGCGATCGCCAGGCCGATTCCGCTCCCGTTCGACTTTGTCGTGAAGTACAACTCAAATACCTTCTCCTGCTCCTCGTCCGCGATTCCCGTTCCCCGGTCCTCCACCTCCAGCGCCACAAGCCCCGGTCCCGGAATCAGCCGCAGAAACAGCGGTCCCCCGCCCGGCATCGCCTCTATCCCGTTCACCACTATGTTCAAAAGCGCCTGTTTCAACAAGTCCGGATCTGCCCACGCGCCCACCGGCGCCTCGGGCGCGAACACGAACAGTTCCACCTCGTTCCGCTTCGCCTGTACCTCCACCAGTTGGCCGATCTCCCGCAGCATCTCCGCCACGTCTAGCGTCGTCAGCTTCACTTCCACCGGCCGCGTGAAGTTCAGGAACGTCTTCACCACCCGGTCCAGCCGCGAGATCTCCTTGGCGATGACGTCCACCTCCGCCCGCATCTCGTCGCTTTCTCCGGCCAGCCGCGCCCGTAGCACTTCCAGGTTGATCGCAATCGCATTCAACGGATTCTTGATCTCATGCGCCACACCGCCCGTCAACCGGCTGATCGCCGCCAGCCGCGACGACAGGTCCAGATGCGACGCCAGCGCCTTGCGCGACTCCGCGTCCCGCAGTGTCACCATCACCTGCTCCTCGTTCCAGTCCAGGCTCACCAGAAACCGTGCCTCGTCGCCTCCCCGCGTCCGGTACCGCACCAGCAGATCCGCCAGCGGCTTCCGGAACTGTACCGCCGTCCGGATCGATGCACCCAGCGGCGTCGATTCCGGCAGCAGCGCCTGCAACGGCATTCCCAGCAGCGCCGCCCGCGGCGTCTGGAACAGACGCTCCGCCGGCCGCCCTGCCATCACGAGACGCTCCTGCTCGTCGAACAGCAGGACCACCTCTTCCATCTGCTGCAGCAGATGGTCTATCTTGCCCCGCAACTGGTCGGCGTCCTGCCGCGCCCCGCGCACCTGCTGCCCCAATACTCCCAGCTTCGATTGCAGATCTGCAAACTCCTGTGTCTCCTGCGCCGGCCGCAGCGGGTCGCCGGAAAATTCCCCTGCTGCGATCCGGTCGATCGTCTCGCCCACACGCGCCAGCGGCCGCAGCGTCAGGTTGGAAAACAGTAGTGCATAGATCACGCTCACCCCGATCGCGATCAGCGACAGATACACCACGCTCAGCAACTCCGGGAAAACTGCGTCTCGCATCAGCGCATTGCTCGTGATGATCCGGATCGTAAAAAGTTCCTGGTCCTCCCCCATCGCCGCCAGCGGAATCCGGATCCCATAGTCCTGGTTCCTGGTAAATATTTCCCACACCCGCTCCGGTATCGGTTTTTTTTGCCATTCCAGGTAGTCCGGCAGACTCGGCGCCGTTCCCCCGGAATGCGCCGGATTCGGGGCTGTCAACACCTCGCCCTCCTGGTCGGTGATGTGGATGTCCACCACCAGCGCTGAACTCGCCAGCGCCTTCTGCAGCAGTTGCGGAATCAGCAGATCCTCCTGCAGAATCTGCCGCCATACTTTCTTGGTCTCCTCCAGCCCCTGTGGCGGCGCCGGCCTCCACTGCATCACGCGGTCGTCGATCCGCTGCACCAGAAAGTCGCGCATCATCGTCGTGTTCGTCTGCGCTCGCTCCTGCACGTCCCGGAACGTCTGCTGCAGCGACCGGTGCAGGTTCAGTCCCGCCAGCGCCAGCACCAGCGTCAGCACAAGCACGATCGTCGCGATATGCAGCCGCGCCTTCAGCGATAACCTGTGGGTCGGGAACAAGGGCTCAACCCTCCGCCAGCAAGTAAATTACCAAACTTTAGCCACCCTGTTCGCCACCTTCGTACCCCTTCAACTTGTTGAACAGCGTCTTCAGGCTGATTCCCAGTATCTCCGCCGCTCGCGTCTTGTTCCCTTTGGTCAACTGCAGCGTCCGCAGGACCAGCGCCCTCTCGGCCTCGTCTATCGTCGTCCCCGGCGTCAGAACCACGAACTCCTCCTCGCCCGCTCCCGCCGCCGGACGCGCCGCTTCCCGCACCGCCGGCGCCACCGCCGGCGGCAGATGCCGCACCTGGATCGCCCCCTCCCCCGCCAGGATTACCGCCCGCTCCAATGCGTTTCGCAACTCACGTACGTTCCCCGGCCACCGGTGTTGCCGCAGCAACTCCATCGCCTCCGGCGAAATTTCCAGCACCTGCGTCCCGTGCTTCCGGTTCAAATCCTCCAGCAGCACCGCCGTTAACACCGGCACGTCCTCCAACCGGTCCCGCAGCGGCGGTAGATGCACCTCGAATACGTTTAGCCGGTAGTACAAATCCTCCCGGAACTGATTCTGCCGGATCGCCTCCCCCAGGTTCTTGTTCGTCGACGCCACCACCCGCACATCCACTTCCATCTCCGTCCGCCCGCCCAGCCGCCGCACACGCGAATCTTCCAGCACCCGCAGCAGCTTCGCCTGCGTATTCATCGGCATGTCGCCGATCTCATCGAGCAGCAGCGTCCCGTGCTGCGCCAGTTCAAAGCACCCCGCCCGCCGTTCCACGGCTCCTGTAAACGCGCCCTTCTCGTGTCCGAACAGCTCGCTTTCGATCAACGACTCCGGCATCGCCGCGCAGTTCAACGCCACAAACGGCCCGTTCGCTCGCGCCGACAACGTGTGCAGCGCCCGCGCCACCAACTCCTTACCCGTTCCCGACTCCCCCGTCACCAGCACCGCCGCCTTCGACGGTGCCACCTGCTCCACCACCGCGAAAATCTGCCGCATCCCCGCCGACTGGCCCGCCATCTGCCCCATCGCCCCGCTCTGGCTCAACTGCCGTTGCAGCCGCTGCGTCTCCTCCGCCATCCGCGCATGCGTCACCGCTCGCTCCAGCAGTACCCGCATCACGCTCGGCTGTATCGGCTTCTCCAGAAACCAGTACGCCCCCAATTCGTGCATCGTCGAGACCGCCGTTTCGATGTTCCCGAACGCCGTCAGCACAATCGCCGGTATCGGTATGTTCTCCGCCGGCAGCCGCCGCAGCAGTTCGAACCCGTCCATCCGCGGCATCTTCAGATCCGTGATCAGTACCGAAAACCCTTCCCCCTGCAGCTTCTCCAACGCCTCCTGCCCGTCGGCTGCGGTCTCCGTCGTGAACCCCCACGCCCGGATCATGCTCGCCAGTCCGTTCCGCTGCGCTTCCTCATCGTCGGCGATCAAAATGCGCGCCGCCGGAATCGTTGCCGTCACTGCCATGGTCTCCAGTTTCCCACGGGTGCGGCTGTTACAATGGCAATATGCGTGGAAACGAAGAAGTCATTGCGTACCTGAACGAAACCCTGAAAGCCGAATTGACTGCCATCAACCAGTACTTCCTGCATGCGGAAATGATGGAAAACTGGGGTTATCAGAAGCTCGCCAACTATACCCGGAA
>CAZWDD010000040.1:0-7086 GCA_964632345.1 uncultured Solibacteraceae bacterium
CCGTGCCGCTGGCCGAGAGCGCGGCCTGCACATGCGGATTGGCCGCAAATGCCGACGGCTCCTGAGCGAGATTGTGCCGCGTGACGCGAACCCCTTGCTGCGCGAGCCACTCCAAGTCAGCCGCGAATCGTGGCAGCACCGGGTTGGGCGAAGGGCCACAGACGCCGGTGGAACAGCACATTGCCGGGTCGAACACCTCCACCTCAGCCGGCTTTGCCGCCCGCACAAACATGCTGGCGAACTTGCCCGCGACGCCCCCCGGCATCCCCGGCTCCGCCTCGTAGACCCGCGTGGCTTCCAACGTGATGGCCGAAAACCCAGCCGCGGCGAGCTTCGCGCGGTAGTCATTCTCTTCGAGCGCCCCGGCGATGCAGCCGACCCAGAGTTCCATATTCTTGCGAATCTCCGGTTCCACTTCACCGCGCACGACAACATCGCTGACAGCGAAGCGTCCTCCGGGCTTCAGCACGCGGAAGGCCTCGCGCAGGACGCGGTCCTTATCGGCGGAGAGATTGATGACGCAGTTGGAGATGATCACATCGACCGAGTTATCGGGCAGTGGGATATTCTCGATTTCCCCCTTGAGGAATTCCACGTTCGAGACGCCCGCCTTGCGCTGATTTTCCCTCGCCAGGGCGAGCATTTCGTCGGTCATGTCGAGCCCATAGGCCTTGCCCTCCGGGCCCACGCGTCGCGCCGAAAGCAGCACGTCGATGCCGCCGCCGGAGCCAAGGTCAAGGACCGTTTCGCCGGGCTGCAGAGCGGCCAGAGCGGTCGGATTGCCGCAGCCAAGCGAGGCCAGGACGGCGGTCTCCGGCAAGGCGGCAGCCTGTTCGGCGGTATATAGGTCCCGCGTGATCGGATCGCATTCCGGCCAGACGGAACTACCTCCGCAGCAACCGGCGTTGCCCTCTCCAGCGCGCAGTGCGGCTTCTCCATATTTTTGACGGACGGCTTCTTTGATCTCCATATTTCGATCTTCGTAGAAATACAGAAACAAGTCAAGCACGAAATCGATATTTCCAGTAATATAGAAGAAACAAGCATGTCCTCCGCAAAGTACGCCGGGATGTTTGCCGCCATCGGTACAGAGGCGCGCCTGAATATTGTGCGGCTGTTGCTGGCCGCCCACCCGGAGGGGCTGCCGGCCGGGGAGGTGCAGGCGGATTTGGGGATTCCGGCTTCGACACTTTCGCACCATTTGGAGAAGCTGCGGAATGAAGAGCTGGTGACAGTGGAACGGCGGGGCACGTTTCTGGTTTACCGGGCCAACGCCGATGCGTTGCGGGAGCTGATGAACTTTCTGCTCGACGAGTGCTGTTCCCGGACGAAGGCGGTGCATCCGGCGAGCCTGGTGCAGATAGGGACAGAATGCTGAGCCGGCGGCATTGGCTGGCTGGGGCGGCCGCGACGGCGGCAGGGGCAGAGCCCGTAGCGGCGCTGCGGGGCTTGAGCCGGACGAATCTGCTGGAGTATCGCGGTGCGGACGGGAAGATTCGAGTGGGGCGAAGCCGCGGGGAGTGGGAGCAGCGGAAGCGAGAGGCGCTGGCGGGGATGCATGAGGTAACCGGCCCACTGCCTGGAGCGGAGAAGCGCTGTCCGCTGCAGGTGACGGTAGAAGACGAGACGGATATGGGGAGTTATGTGAGGCGGGCGATCATATACAGCTCCGAGCCCGGATCGCGAACGCCGGCGTTCCTCTGCATTCCAAAGGCGGCACTGAAGGGAAGGCGGGCGCCCGGTGTACTTTGCCTGCATCCGACGGATGACAAGAACGGTTACCGCGTGGTGGTAGGCCTGGGGGGAAAGGCAAACCGGCAGTACGCTTCGGAGTTGGCCGAACGGGGGTTTGTGACGATTTCGCCGGCATACGTGCAGTTAGCCGACTATCAGCCGGATATCGAGGCGCTAGGCTACCAGAGCGGGACGATGAAGGCCATCTGGGACAACGTGCGTGCGCTGGACCTATTGGACGAACTGCCGCAAGTCCGGCGCGGACGATACGGAGCAATCGGGCACTCCCTCGGCGGGCATAACGCGATCTATACGGCGGTGCATGAGGAACGGATCGGGGCAGTGGTTTCCAGTTGCGGATTCGATTCGTTTCTCGACTACTACGGAGGGAATCTAAAGGGCTGGGTGCAACCACGCTATATGATGCGTATGGGGGGATACCTAGGCCGTCCGGAGTCGGTGCCGTTCGATTTCTATGAGTTAATTGCGGCCCTTGCGCCGCGCCGGGTCTATATTAATGCGCCGCAGCGGGACGGGAACTTCCGGCACGACAGTGTGGCGCGCATCGTCGCGGCGGCAGGCCGAGTCTATGAACTCTACGGCGCGAGGGAAAAGCTAACGTCGGCGCATCCGGACTGCGATCACGACTTTCCAGAGCAGGAGCGTATCGCGGCCTATGAAAGTCTGTCGGGAGGGTTGCCGTAGGCGGCAAGGAAAACGCGCGGCGGGGGCGAAAACGCCCAGGCGCCGCGCGGGTTAGTGACTAGGCGTTTGCGCCCTTGCCGGCGCGGCTGGACTTCGCAGCAACAGCCGCTTCTATGACATCGGCAGGCGAGATCTCCTCGTCCGACTTCGTACGCTTCCGAGCTTCCACCATCCATGAAGGAGGGCGTCCACGGCGTTTGCCGCGGCCGATGGCCAGCCGTTCCAGCGTCACTATTGCCGCTTCAATTTGATCCCGTTCTTCCCGCAATTGCTCAAGGATCTTGGTGACATCCATTCGGGTCCTGCTTTCCTTTCACCGGACCGTCCGATCGAGAATTTCCGAAATCAGAACAAGCCCGGCTTTTTCGAGTGCTTCTCTACAAGGTTGTACCTGATTTTGTGGCTATTTTCAAGGCCTTGTTCTGATTTTGGAACAGAATGAGCCATACCAGTACTTTTTCATAGGTACCAGCGAATAGACACACGGCGACGGCAGTACTAGCTGACTGTCGAAATTAACGGCAAATCAGGAGGCTAATTTCCGCTTCCAGTGCAGATAAAAAGGGATGCCGGTGGCCATGATGGCCAACCCGAGCAGGCTCTCTCTGGGAGATTTCTGAAGAGTAGAGAGGATGAGGGCAGCGGCAACGAGGACGAAAACGATGGGGATCAGCGGGTAACCGACTGCCTTGTAGGGACGCGGCATATCGGGCCGTTTACGCCGAAGAACGATGACGGAGGCGGTGGCCATGCCGTAAAGGATCCAGGAGGCGAAGATGACGTAGGTGAACAACTGGTCATAGCCGCCACTGAGGATGAGCACCATAGACCAGGCGCTCATGGCGATGATGGAGTTGGCAGGGGTGAAGTACTTCGGGTGGACAATGCCGATGGACCGGAAAAAGAGGCCATCGCGCGCCATGGCGTAAGGGACCCTGGCGCCGGTGAGGATGGAGCCGTTGAGAGCGGCGAAAATGGAGATCATGGCAGCGATGGAGACGGCGTTGGCACCGGCCGAGCCCCAGACCTGGCGCATCATTTCGGCCGCGACGCGGTCACTGGCGGCAACACCTGAGGCGGGAAGGACAAAGAAGTAGGCCAGATTGGCGAGGATATAGATCCCCATGACGGCGAGAGTGCCGAAGACGAGGGCGAGGGGGAGGTTTCGCTGCGGGTTCTTCACCTCGGAGGAGACCATGCTGACGTTGTTCCACCCGTCATAGGCCCACAGCGCGGCGACCAGGGCGGCAAAGAAGCCGGCCACGCCGCCGGCGGCCGGGATCTGGGAGGTGAAGTTGGTAGTGTTGCCGCCGGGGAAGGTGAGTCCGACCACGATCAAGAGTATGATGAGGCCGACCTTGACGATGGTGACGCCGACCTGCACATTACCGCCGACTCTGACGCCGAAATAGTTGAGCCAGGCAAGGAAGGCGATGACGCCCATGGCGAAGATCTGGCCGGTCTTGATGGTGAGGAGGCCGAGGAGCGGGAGGGTGAACTCGGTAACGACGGATTCGAGGACCGGAAAGAAGTTGGCGAGATAGGTGAAGAAGGCCGTGGCGAGGGTGGCAATGGAGCCGCTTTTGGCGACCCACATCTGGGTCCAGCCATAGAGGAAGGCGAAGAAGGGCCCGTATGCCTCGCGGAGGTAGACATATTCGCCGCCAGCCTCGGGCATGGCGGCGGAGAGTTCGGCGTAGGTGAGGGCGCCGGCCAGTGACAGGAGTCCGCCAAAGAGGAAAACGAAGATGACCATTTCGGCGGAGCCGACGTTGAGCACCATGCTCTTGGGGACAAGGAAGATGCCGCTGCCGATGACGGTGCCGACCACGATGGAGGCCGCGCCCCAGACGCCCAGATCGCGTTTCAACTCAGACATTCTGTTGGTTCTCCCTGGGCAGGACGAAGGAGACCGTCCAAGCCGTGATGAAGGTGGCCGCGGTGCCGATGAGGACATACCAGGTCCAGGCGACATTGGTACCGAGCTTGAGATAAAGATTAAGGACGAGGCCGACGGCCATGCCGCACATGGCGGCGCGTTCGCCAACACGCTCTGTGAGCACGCCCAGGAGGAAGGTACCGAGGAGGGCGCCGTAGATGATGGAGGCGATGCCGAGTCCATACTCAAGAACGGACTGGACGTGGCGGGCCAGGAAGGCTATGACAAGCAGCACGGCACCCCAGAAGAGTGTGACCCAGCGGGCGAGCTGCAAGTATTGCGACTCGGTGCGATGGCGGCGGGCGAGCGGTTTCCAGAAGTCCATGACGGTGGTAGAGGCGAGCGAGTTGAGAGCCGCGCTCAGATTGGACATGGCGGCGGCGAGGATGGCGGCCATGACGAGGCCGGCGACGCCGGCGGGCAGGTAGTCCCAGATGAACTGCGGATAGATGCGGTCGGGAATGGCGGGGGCCGGGCGGCCGGTGTCCTGATAGAAGACGTAGAGGATAAGCCCGATGACGAGAAAAAGGGCGAATTGAAAGAAGATGACCAGCCAACTGCCGAAGAGCGCAAGGCGGCTTTCGTCCTGCGTGCGGGCCGAAAGCAGGCGCTGGACCATGAGCTGTTCGGTGCCATGGCTGGCGGTGGTGAGGAAGCAACCGCCGATGACGCCGGCCCAGAAACTGTAGGGACGGGTAAGGAATTCGGCGGTGGGCTCGAAGCGGAAGTCGAAGACGCGGAGTTTACCGGCAGCGGAGGTGACGGTGAAGATGTGTTCCCAGCCGCCGGGGATCTGCTGCAGGATGACAAAGAGGCTGACGATGGCACCGCCGACATAGAGGAACATTTGGACGACGTCGGTCCAGATGACGGCCTCCATGCCGCCTTCGAAGGTATAGAAAAGAGTGAGTCCAACGATGAGGAGGATGGAACTCATCTCGCCGGTGCCGAGGATGATGGAGATGACGATGGAGATGGCAAAGACGCGAACGCCTTCGGCGAGGGAACGCAGGAGCAGGAAGCTGCCGGCGGTGAGTTTGCGGATATTGGGTCCGAAGCGGCGCTGCATGAGCTCGTAGGCGGTAAACATTTCTCCCCGGAAGTAGTGAGGGAGGAAGAGAACGGAGATGACGAGGCGGGCGGCCAGGTAACCGAGGACAACCTGAAGGAAACCGAGGTCTCCGCGGAAAGCGATGCCAGGGGTGCCGATGACGGTGAGCGTGCTGGTTTCGGCGGAAACGATGGAGAAAGCGATAGCCCACCAGGGGGCTGTGCGTCCGCCGAGGAAGTAATCTTTCAGAGTCTTCTGGCCTGTCCGGAAACGGGACCCGAACCAAGTGATGCCGATCAGGTAGGCCAGGATGACGCCCAAGTCGAGAAAGCGCATGCGAAAAGGGGAGTCTAGCATAGAGGCGAAATTGCAGTTCGTGGAACAAATCCCTGCGGGGCGCCATCTAATCGGTGCAATGCAGGGTAGAATGGCAGGAAGCCACGTACGCCAAGCCCGGCCGGAACGAAGTCAACGGGTGTTGCTTCGATATCGGGAACTTCGTTATACTCCGGCTTTGCTCGTGCACGGGTTAAGAAAATAAAACACAGTCAGCGAGGCCCGCAGCGCGGCGCCTGATCAAAAAAGGACGGGAGGCATCGGTGCTCTTCAGAAAGACAAAATGGCTAGTGGGGATGGCGCTCATATCGGCGGCTCTGTTCGGCCAGGCGAAAGAGTGGAAGGATCGAGCGGAGTACGAACTGGTCGCTGAGCAGATCGGGAAGGCGACGGATCCGAACAAGAAGCTTGAACTGCTGAACCAGTGGAAGCAGAAGTATCCTTCGACGAACTTCAGCTGGGAGCGGCTTGGGGCCTTTCTGGTGACCTATCAGCAGCTTGGCAAGGCCAAGGAGATGTTCGATGTCGCCAAGGAGATGTCGACGGCCGACCCGAAGAATTTCACCGGGCCGTACTATGTGAACCTGCTGGTGTTGTCGATGGGCTCGACGGATGCGGCGATCCTGGAGGACGGCGAAAAGGCCGCCAACACGATGCTGACGAATCTGAACGATTATTTCGGCGCGGACAAGAAGCCGCAAGGCGTGGCAGATGATGCGTGGGCGAAACAGAAGGCGGATGCACAGTTGAAGGCACATCAGGTGCTGGTGTTCTCAGCGACGGCAAAGAAAGACTGGCCGCAGGTGGAAGAACGGCTGACGGAACTTTTGAAGGCAAATCCGAAGAATGCGACGGCCAGCTACCAGCTTGGCGCGGCAATACTGAGCCAGCGGAAGCCGGAAAAGCAGGTATTTGCGATCTACCACTTCGCACGGGCGTGCGGATTGGAAGGAGAAGGTGCCTACCCGGCCGACCAGAAGGCGAAGGTTTGCGACTACTTTGGGCGCGTGTATCCGCAGTACCGCGGCGACAAGAAGGGCATGGACGAATTGAAGGCCAAGGCGGCGAGCGAAGTATTCCCGCCGACGGACTTCGCCATCAAGACGAAGCAGCAGGAAGACATCGAACAGCTGGAAGAGCTGAAGAAGACGAATCCGCAGCTGGCGATCTGGGTGCAGATGAAGCAGGAGCTGACGGGCCCTGGTGGATCGGCGTACCTGGAGCAGATCAAGGGCGCGGCGCTGCCGAAGTTCAAGGGCAAGGTGGTTTCGCATGAACCGGCGGTGAACCCGACGAAGATCGTCGTGGGTATTTCGGACGC
>CAZWDD010000040.1:7186-25498 GCA_964632345.1 uncultured Solibacteraceae bacterium
GAAAAGGGGCCCGGTTCGCCGGGCCCCTTTTCTATTCCAGGTAACAGTTAGCGCAGGGCTTCGTTCAGATCGCGATCAAAGGCGCGGATCGCGGTGACGTGTTCCTCGGTGGCAGCCAACTCAAAGCCGCGGCCAACAAATACGGCCTGTTCTCCACGCCAGACGAGGGCGGCAAATCCGCTATCGGTAACCAATCCGGGTGTGCCGACATTGCCAAAGGTCCCGTCACGCTTTTCGACCAGCGCGGCGAAACTGCCGCGGGCGAAGACGTAATGGGAAGTGATATTGAGATCCGGCACCAGTTCAATGCCAGCGGAGCAGATGCGCTCCAACCGCTGCAGAGTGGCCGCGTCCATTACATTTTGTACCGGCCGAGATCCTCATCATTGAGGCTCTCCAGCCACTTCTTCAGCTCGTCGTTGGTGACCTTGTCGGAAACGGAACTGGTGGCCTTGGAGGTGCGGATCACCTGCTCGTCGACGTAAATGGGGCAGTCGGTCCGGAGGGCGAGGGCGAGCGCGTCACTGGGGCGGGAGTCGACGCTTATGAGTTCTCCGTCCTTTTCCAGCCAGATCATGGCGTAAAAGGTATCGTCGCGCAGTTCACTGACGACGACCTTGCGGACGTCAGCCTGGAGACCGTTGATAAGAGTCTTCAGGAGGTCATGCGTCATGGGTCGCGGCGTGGAAACCTTTTCAATTTCCAGCGCAATCGCATTCGCTTCATACATCCCGACCCAGATGGGCAGGATGGTCCCACCGCTCACGTCCTTCAAGATCACGATCGGCGTCTGCGTCACGGGATCCATCATCAGGCCGCGGATCTTCATTTCAACTTCCATTGCCCGCTCCTCTTCTCCATTACAACACGGCTAGACAGCAACGGGCTCGTCGACGAGGGCCTCGCCGACGAGCGAAGCGACGCCGGAACGGGTAACGAGGACATCGAGATAGGTTCCCTCCAGGCGCGCGGCGGGGCCGGCCGGGTGGGTGAAGTTGACGGTTTTATGCTGCATCGACTTGCCGACCCATTGGCCGGTGGCGACATTGAAATGCTCGACGTGCACCTCCTCCACCGAACCGACGTAGGCCGAATTGTTGCGGATGAGGATCGTCCGCTTGTGTTCAACGAGGCGGAGCAGGCGGCGGCCTTTTTCCTCTTCGGGAACGGCATCGATCATGTGAAGGGCAGGAGTACTGGGGCGGGGGGAGTACTTGAAACTGAAGATGCCGTCGTAGCCGACGGTATCCATGAGGCGGAGGGTTTCCTGGAACTCGATTTCGGTTTCGCCGGGGAAGCCGACGATCAGATCGGTGGTGATGGCAAACTTCCGGCGGGCATTCTTCATCCACTCGATTCGCTCCATGTACTGTTCGACGGTGTACTGGCGCTGCATGGCTTCGAGGATGCGGTTGGAGCCGCTCTGGACCGGAAGATGGACATGGTTACAGAGCGTAGGGACGTCATCGATGGCGTCGATGATGGATTTGGTGAAGTCGCGCGGGTGGGATGTGGTGAAGCGGACGCGGCGGATGCCGTGAACCTGGCCGACGGCTGCGAGGAGTTGGGCGAAGTCGGCGCCGGAGGAAGAGGGATCTCGATAGCTGTTGACGTTCTGGCCGAGAAGAGTGACTTCGGTGTAGCCGGAGTCGACGAGTTGGCGAACTTCGTCGAGGACACTGGCGAGCGTGCGGCTGCGTTCGGGGCCACGGGTGTAGGGAACGACGCAGTAGGCGCAGCTCTTGTCGCAGCCTTCGATGATGGTGAGGAAGGCGCGGAAGGGGGTGTCGCGCCGGGTTAGGGGGGTCTCGAAAGTCTCGTCGGTATCGAGGCTGAGGCCGGTGACGCGGCGTTCGCCGCTTTCGATGCGGACGAGGAGTTCGGGGAGTCTGGTGTAGGAAGCCGATCCGACGACGAGGTTGACGTGTGGGGCGCGCTCGAAGACCTTTTCGCCTTCCTGCTGGGCGACGCAGCCGAGCAGTCCGATGACCTGGCGCCCTTTCTTGTGGTGCATCAGGCGGTTGAAGACCTTCTGTTCGGCCTTGTCGCGGATGGAACAGGTATTGAACAGGACGAGGTCGGCCTGGTCTGAGGCGTCCACCTGTTGATAGCCGCGCTCCATCAAGGTGCCAATCACCTTTTCCGAGTCGTGGACGTTCATCTGGCAGCCAAAGGTCTCGATATAGAACGACTTCATGCTTCTCCCATTATAGAGAGGGGGGAACTAAGTGCTTCGCCCGATTGCAGCGGCGGCGCGGAAACCCTACGCTCGAAGCATGCGGGACCTTGTCTTTTTGCTGCTCGTAGTGCCGGCGTTCGGGCAGGCCGTGAGCCAGACGGAAACGTACACGTTCGATGCAAGCGGCCGGCGGGTACTGGACAGCCGGCAGGTGACGCGAAATGGGACGAGCGAGCAGCGCGTCGAGAACCTGAACGGGCGATCGGCTCCGATTGAAAAAGTGGAGGAGCGCGTTGTGCGGCAGGATTCGACGGTCCGGGTTGTGGAGCGGATTATCCGGCCGTTTGACGCTAGCGGAAATCCGTTGCCGCCGCAGAAGATACGGATTACGGAGAAAAAGAGTGCCGACGGGTCAAAGGCGACCGACACCGAGGTATTCCACGGGAACCTCAACGGGGGGTATTCACTGGCCGAGCGGCGGCAGGCGCTGGAGCGGACCACGGGCGACCGGACGACGGTGGAGACGCAGATCGCGCGGCCGACGATAAACGGCTCGTTGGATACGGTGGAGAAGAAGTCGGCGACGATCGTGAAGACGGGGGAGAAGACGCAGGAGGACGTAATGACCTACCGGCGGGACACGAGCGGGAGCTTCTATGCCGCGGCGCGGGAGGTAAAGGAGTCGGACAAGAAGGAAGGGCGCGTGGTGGAGACGTCGGCCACCTATATCAGCGGGGAGCGCCGCCAGCTGGAACTGGCCGGGCAGACTGTGGCGGAAACCGTGAAGCAGGCGGATGGGTCCGAGACGAAGCAGGTGAGCATCTATGGGATGAGCGCGCCGGGGCGGCCAGCAGAAGGCCGGGCCGTGCTGCGGGAGCAGCAGATCATCGAAAAGAACAAGACGGTGAACGGCCTGGTGGAACGGCTCTCGATCCGGCGGCCGGCCGTGGATAATCCGAAAGCGCTGGGGCCGGCGCAGCGGATCTCTGAAAAAGTCTGTACGGGGCCCTGTCAGTAGCCCGCCGTCACCGATAAAATAAGGGCGATGCCCTTCCCTATCGATCGACCCCGCCGGCTGCGCCGGACTGCCGCGATTCGCGATCTGGTGCGGGAGACCCACCTGCAGCCGTCCAACTTCATCCTGCCGTTGTTTGTCGTGGAGGGAGAAGGGATTCGGAAAGAGATCCGGTCGATGCCGGGCAATGCGCAGTTGTCGATTGATGAGTTGGTGAAGGAAGCCGAGTCGGCGCGGGCGTTGGGCGTGGGCGGCGTGATTCTGTTCGGCATTCCGCGCCACAAGGACGAAGAGGCGACCGGAGCGTACGACGACGAGGGAATCGTCCAAAAGGCGGTGGAGGCGCTGAAGCAGGAGGTGCCGGGGTTGCTGGTGGTGACCGATGTGTGCAACTGCGAGTACACGAGCCACGGGCACTGCGGGAAGATAATCGACGGCGACGTGGACAACGACATTACGCTGAGCTGGCTGGCGCAGGCGGCGGTGAGCCATGCGCGGGCCGGGGCTGACATCGTGGCGCCGAGCGACATGATGGACGGGCGCGTGGGGGCGATCCGCGCGGCGTTGGATGACGCGGGATTCGCGCACATTCCGATTTTGAGCTACGCGGCCAAGTATGCGAGCGCGTTCTATGGACCCTTCCGCGACGCGGCAGAGAGCGCGCCGCAGTTCGGCGACCGGCGCAGCTACCAGATGGACCCGGCCAACACGCGGGAGGCGCTGAAGGAGATGGCCCTAGATATCGAAGAGGGCGCGGATATGCTGATGGTGAAGCCGGCGATGCCGTACCTGGACATCATCAAGGCGGCGCATGAGAACTTCGACGTACCGATTGCGGCGTATCAGGTAAGCGGGGAGTTTTCGATGATGCACGCGGCGGGGCGGAACGGGTGGATTGATCTGGAGCGGGCGATGATGGAGTCACTGACGTCGATCAAGCGCGCCGGGGCGCATGTGATTCTCACCTACTTTGCCAAAGAGGCGTCCCGGCTGCTGTAATAGCAGCGATGAAACTGAACCGCCGCCAACTGGCCAAGGCCGCGCTGTTTGCCGCGCCCGCGGCCGCCGCCCAGACTGGGAATCGAAACCGGGTCACGCACGGCCCATTACTGGGAAGCCTGGGAGAGACGGAAGTCTGGGTGTGGGGACGGACGGAGCGGGCCGGTTCCCTGCGAGTTCGGTATGGCACGAGCGAGTCGACGCTCGATCAACTATCACCGGCCGTGGCGACAATTCCGGACCACGACAACACGGCGTGGATTCACCTGACGGGGCTAAAGTCGAACACCCGCTACTACTACGAACTGGACGGCGGGGGCCCTCGCGGGACTTTCAAGACGCATCCGGCCAAGGGTGACTTTCATCATCCGCACACGAACCCGCGAGGGCTGTTCAACTTTTCGTTCGCCTTCGGGTCGTGCGCGAATCAGTCGACCGATCTGGAACTGCCGGCCTACAAGGTGATGAACCGCCAACATGCGCCGAAGGTGCTGTTCAGCATCATGAATGGCGATTGGCTGTACGAGGAGAAGCGGGACTACCCGGTTGGCGAATGGCGGAAGCAGACGGGAGTGAGCGAGGCCGAGACGCCGCGGATCGTGAAGATGGCACCCTCGATTACCGGTGTTTGGGAGAACTACAAACTGTACCTGGAGCGCGGCGTGCCGTTGGCCGAGTGGCACCGGAACGTGCCGGGGTATTTCACGACGGACGATCATGAGATTCTGAACGACGTCTACGGGACCGGGTCGGCGGGTGTGAAGTCGCGCGAGGCGGTATTCCGGGATATCTCGCTGCACGCCTGGTACGACTACATCGCTGGATCGACCCCGCTGGCGACAAAGCAGGGATTGCACTTCGGTGAGGCGACGATTGCCGGCGATGTCTTGACGGACCCGCAGGCAGACTTCACGAAGCTGAACCGGGACGAGATCACAAATCTGCATGTGCACTGGGGCGGGCAGTTGGCGGGGCTGGTACCGGGACAGAAGTCACGGGTGGGCGCGGGAAATGGGAACGCCGGGGTCTATGACATCGCCGCGGTGCTGGACAAGAACCGGGTGAGGATCTCGCCGCGGCCGGCCGGAGACGGCGCCTGTTCCTATTCGATCGGCCGGCAGAACTATGGGAAGTTCCGCTGCGGGAATGCGGAGGTATATCTGCTCGACACGCGCGGGCTGCGGGATATGCACGACATGGATAACCCGGCGAAACCGGGGCTCTACATGCTGGGCCGGAAGCAGCACGAATGGTTGAAAGCATCGATGGCGGCAAGCGATGCGGACTTCTTTTTCATCGCATCCAGCGTGAACCTGATGATTCCGCATATCGGCGCCCCGGGGTCAAAGGATCCGATTGCCGGGAAAGACGACGCATGGACGGCGTTCACGTGGGAGCGGGAGGACCTGATCCGGTTCTGGGACTCGCTGAACCGGCCGGTGATCGTGATGACGGGCGACTTGCACAACAGCTGGGCGGTGAAAGTGACGGATACGGTTTGGGAGTTCGCGGCGGGTCCGCACAATTCGCAGAACCATCCATTGGTGAGCGAAGGAGGACGGCCGATCAACGGGAAGTTCAACTCGCGCGGGAGAGACTGCGACATCCGTTGGTCGTCCTTCATTCTGAGCGACGTTCCGGGCAAGCTGCGGCACTATCCGATCTACGCCATTGCGCAGATCAACAACGTGTACCCGAATCCTGACGCAGAGGGGAAGGAGAGATGGGTGGCCTATCCGAGGCCGCATCTGGTGATCCAGTATTTCAACGGGTTCACCGGAGACCTGATGTACGCCGAAGCGGTGCACAAGCGATAACAATGCTGGCCCTGACCGGTTGGGCAATCGCAGCGTTCTGGGCGGTCCGTTTTCTGAATGGAATCGTGTCTTGGCCATGGGCGGCGTTGCTGGCGTTTGGGGCCGGGTGGCTGTTACGGGAACGGGGCCCAGTGCTGTGGATGGCGGCGGGGATGGCGATGGGCGAACGGCTGGGCGTGTGGGATTGGCGCGCCGCGGCCGGCGTGGCGCTGTTTGCGTGGGGAGTCCACCGTTCGCAGGCCGGAACGGTGGCGTTGGGAGTGGGCGTGGTGTTGCCACTGGTGGCGCTGCGGTTGGCGGTGGGGCGGTACCGTCCGGGGTGGGAGGGGGCGGCGGTGGCGGTGGCGGCGGGGCTGGCGGTGATCCTGGTGATGGCATGGCGTCGCCACTGGCTGGCGGCGCCTGCGTGGAAGCGATGGCCTGGCTTCGCGGCGTCGGCAGTATTGATGGCGGGCGGACTGGGAGTGGAACAGTGGCGGGAGATGCAGCGAGTGGAATCCCGGAGGGCGGCGCTGGCGGCGGTTCCCCGCCCTGACCCGGCGGCGCCGTATGTGTTCGACTATTTCCATAAAGGGGTGAGTTTCACAGCAGAACGGGTGCCATATGACGCTGCGGAGGCGCGCGAGATGCTGGGCCGGCTGCCGGCCTACGGGGTGGATGCCGTGGCGCTGGTACCGTATGCTTTCGTGCCGCGCGGAGAGGTGGGGATTCGCATCCCGGGGCGTGAGGAGAGTTGGGAGAGCGAGGCAGGAATGGAGATCCTTGCGGGGGAGGCGCGGCGGCGGGGAATGCGAGTGATGTTGAAGCCGCATGTGTGGCGCCTGCAGGGGAGGACAGAGATTCCGGAGGGAGAGGCGCGTGAGTGGCTGCGGCAGTACCGGCCGTTCGTCGAGCACTATGCGCGGTTTGCGGCGGCGATCCACGCCGATACTTTCTGCATCGGGACGGAACTGCGGGGGTTGACGGGATACGAGCGAGAGTGGCGGGAGTTGATTGCGGCGGCGCGCAACTTGTATAAGGGGCCGATGGTGTATGCGGCCAACCACGGGGAGGAGTTCGAGACGATCCGGTTCTGGGATGCGCTCGACTACATTGGCGTGGACAACTACTACCCGCTGGACGACAGCTATTCGGCGGCAGAGTTGGTGGGGAAGATCGAAGCCGTGCAGCAGCGTTTCGGCAAGCCTGTGCTGTTCACCGAGGCCGGGTTCGGCGCGCATGAGAGCTCGCACCGGGCGCCGTGGGAAGACCGGACGCAGAAGCGACTGGACCTTGGCGAACAGGCGCGGAGCTATGAAGCGCTGCTGCATGCCGTTTACCGGAAAGAGTGGTTTCGCGGGGTGTACTGGTGGAAGGTCGGGACGAACGGCTATGGAGGGCCGGACGACAACTCGATGACTCCGTGGGGGAAGCCCGCGATGGATGTCGTCCGGCGGTTCTATCTACTTCCGGCCCGGTAGGGCGAGTTGGCCCTTGCGGGAACTGTCGACGGAGTGGCCGAGGACGCGCATGGTTTCCTGTGGGGCATGGAAGCCGGTGGAGTTCTCGGCCTCAGCGAAGTCGAGGAAGAACTGGGCGCGGCGCTGGTGGTTCCAGGCGTCCTTGAGCTGCGCGTCGGTGGCGCCGGCCTTGCGGGCGGCAGCGGTGTCGTCGATCAACTGCATGAGCGCGTCCATGGCCGTGTTGCGCATCTCGAAGAAGCGGGACTGGATGGTCTCGACGCGATCCTTCATCTCCTGCTCGCTGTAGCGGTGGCAGCCAAGGCAGGCGCGGTCCACGTTGAGCATGGGGCTCTGGACGTGATGGTCGCTGATCTTCATGGCGCCGACGCGCTTGTAGGGCATATGGCAGTCGGCGCAGGAGACACCGGACTTGGCGTGGACGCCCTGGTTGTACATCTCAAACTCGGGATGCTGGGCCTTGAGGACGGGAGCGCCACTATCTTTGTGGACGAAGTCCTTGTGGCCGACCTCGTCGTAGTATTCCAACATCTTGTCGACCGTCAGGCCTTTATGCCAGGGGAAGGTGAGGCGCTTCTGGTCGCCCTTGAAGTAGTACTCCACATGGCACTGGCCGCAAACGAAGCTGCGCATCTCCTGCGGGGAGGCCATGGTGTTGACGTCGTAGTCGGGAACGCCTTGCGAGGCCTTCAGCACCTTCATGCCCTCCATGAATGCGGGGCGGGTGATGCGGAGTTTCATGGTGACCGGGTCGTGGCAATCGATGCAGGCGACGGGATGCTTGGCGAGTTTGCTGGCGTCGGCGTAGGTCATCTGGTTGATCTTCTCGAAGCCGGCGGTGAGGTCGCCGTTGCCCTGCTGGCGGAAGAGCACGGCCATGGAGGCGTGGCAGTTGAGGCAGGTGCCGGGCTGCTTGAAGTTGAGGACGCGCTCGGTGAATTTCTGATCTATGAGCATATAGGCGTGGCCGCGCTCCTCACGGAAGTCGGCGGCAAAGGCGTAGCCGTTCCACATCTTTTTGAGGCGGGGATCCTCTTCGAGTTTGCTCTGGGAGACGACGCTGCGCGGGTCAGCCTTGGTGGGCGAGTGAGAGAGCGCCTCACTGCCACCGTAACGCGTACGCGACTGGTCGGCAGTTTTCTTGTAGTCGGCGTAGTGCTGGGGGAAGTTGCGACCCCAGACCTCGGGGTCGTCGGTGTCTTCTTTCAACTCCACTACCTGAAAGAACGGGTGTTTGGCTTCCTGCTTGCGTTCAAAGATGTTGACCAGGAGGCCGGCCACAACCGCTGTTACCAGCGCCGTGCCGCCAACCCATAACCAAACCGATTTCATATCTTCTCCTCAGTGATGTCCCACTTCGCGGTGGCAGGCCAGGCAGGATTCGCTGGCCTGATGCCCCTGGATGACGCGGATTGACGACGTGATCTCCGCATGACAGTGGAGGCAGGCCTCCTCGGTGACCCGGCGATTGCGCTCGGTGATCCGCAGGCTTTCCGGAAATCTTCCGGTGGTGAAGGCCCAGGAATGGAGGAATCCGTTCAGCGCCTTCGTGTAGTACTTGCCCACAAAGTTGTGGGGGGCGTGGCAGTCGTTACAGACGGCCGCGCTGCGATGGCTGGCCTTCCGCCAGCCCGCGTACTGCTCTTCCATCAAGTGGCAGTTGGCACAGGCGGAAGGGTCGTTGGTCATGTAGGACCCGCCCTGGGCATAGGTGAAGGTAAACACCCCCAACCCGATTGCCGCGCCACCCAGAACTCCTGCGATTCGAAGCCAGTTCATCGTCGTTAACCGAATTATGCGCGACTGGCGGATCCGCCGCTGTGACCAAGGTCACTGCGTTGCATGCATATTCGGGCGATAAGTCGGACATGGCCTGTCGCCTTTTGATCTTAACCTTAATGACGTTGCTGGTGGCTTCTGCCCAGGAGACCAAAGTGACGGCGTCCGCCCGGACGCGCGTGGAAAACTGGAACTGGTTCGGAGACGATCCAGGCGGGGCGTATAGCTTTTCGGGGACCTTGTTGCGGCTGGGGATAACGCATCAGCGGAAAAACCATGAGTGGACGCTGGAAATGGGGGCGCCCATCCTGGCCGGGTTGCCGCAGGGCTCGCTGGCGGCCGCACCGCAGGGGGTGCTTGGGGTAGGGGGGAACTATTTTGCCGCGAACGACCGGAACCAGGCGTCGGCCATGGTGTTCCTGAAGCAGGGTTTCTATCGATGGAAGGCCTCGGCGAATACGTCGGTGCGGCTGGGCCGGTTCGAATTCTTAGACGGCAGCGAGGTGGCGCCGGCCGATCCGGTGCTGGCCGTGTTGAAGCGGGAACGGATTCAGCAGCGGCTGATCGGGCACTTCTTGTGGACCCATGTGGGCCGGAGCTACGACGGAGGGCAGATTCTGCATAAACATGGGGCGTGGACAACGACGGCACTGGCGATGGTCCCGACCCGGGGTGTTTTCCAGACCGATGGATGGGGATGGAATCGCACGGCGCTGAGCTATGTTTCGACGACGCGGGCGACCGGGAGCGCAAAATCGGTGGGAGAGGTGCGGCTGTTCGGCATTTACTACCATGACTTCCGGCACGTGCTGAAGACCGACAACCGGCCAGTGGCAGCACGGCAGGCAGACATGGCGAATATCCGGATCGGGTCCTATGGAGCGCACTACCTGCACTCCTGGAAGACGGACCACGGAAATTTTGATCTGCTGCTGTGGGGCGTGGCGCAGTCGGGCGACTGGGGGCGATTATCACATCGCGCGTGGGCGGGAAACCTGGAGGCTGGGTGGCAACTGCCGGTGGCACCGATGTTGAAGCCGTGGCTGCGAGGAGGCTACTACCGGGCTTCGGGCGACAAGGACCCGAACGATTCGCGGCACGGGACATTTTTCCAGATTCTGCCCACCCCGCGGCCGTACGCGCGGATGCCTTTTTTCAATGGAATGAACACTGACGACCGGTTCGTTACCGCGTCCATCAAGCCGCATGCGCGCCTGGCAGTCAACGGGGAGTTCCATCATCTAAACCTCGCGTCAGCAACCGACCTGTGGTACCTCGGGGGCGGCGTGTTTCAACCCTGGTCGTTCGGCTATATCGGCCGGCCGGCGAACGGGCAGCGACGATTGGCGAATCTCTATGACGCGGGCGTGGACTTCACGATTAACAAGCACTGGACGGTGAGCGGGTATGCCGGGTGGGCGCAGGCGTCGAAGGCGATACAGGCGATCTACCCGCGGCAATCGAGCGGGCGGCTGGCGTACCTGGAGCTGAGTTGGAAACTGTAACCTGCTATACTTCGAGGGAGTGCGCATTGCTGCGCGCTCACAATCAGGTACATACAATGCCAAAGCTGAAAACCCACAAGGGCGCCGCAAAGCGCTTCAAGAAGACGGGTACGGGTAAGTTCAAGCGCAGCCACGCTTTTGCCCGCCACATTCTGACGTCCAAGAACTCCTCCCGGAAGCGCCGCTTGGCGCAGGGAACGATGATGGACGACACGAACTCGCCTGAAATGAAGCGGATGCTGCCCTACTAGGGAGAACTTGCCTCCCTCCCCCCCGTGTGAACGTGGCGCGCGGCACGTGCCCGATTCACCGGCCCCTGGCCAACTCGGCCGAAACTACTCAAGGAGACAAACGTGCCCCGTGTAAAAAGAGGTACCAAGCGTACCGACAATCGGAAAAAAGTTCTGGCGTTGGCCAAAGGCTTTTTCCTTTCGAAATCCAAGCTGCACCGGTACGCGCAGGAAGCGGTGGAAAAGTCGCTTTCCTACGGCTACAAGGGCCGCCGCCTGAAGAAGCGTGACTTCCGGTCGTTGTGGATTGTCCGCATCTCGGCTGGCGCCCGCGCCAATGGACTTTCCTATTCGAAGTTCATGAACGGATTGAAGAAGGCGAACATCAACCTGAACCGGAAGATGCTGGCCGACATTGCTGCTCGAGACGCCGCTGCATTTACGGCGTTGGTGGACCAGGCCAAAGCGGCGCTGGCGTAAGACTAAGACGCAAGTAAAGGGGAATCCGTATGGACCTCCAATTAGAGGATACTGATTCGTTGGCCGGCCTGGAGGATCGTATCCTCCGGGCCGTTCAGCTTGTGGGCAAGCTCAAGGAAGAGAATGCCGAGTTGAAGGAGAGGCTGGCCGCAGCCGAGACGGAGGCGCGCCTCGCCGCAGCCGCCCGAACGGAAGCCGAAGATGCTTTGTCGGCTTTCAAGGCAAACGCCGGCCGGGCTGAGCAGGAGTTGGAGACGCTGCAGGCGGAACGTAAGCAGGTGCGGGCACGGATTGAGAAACTGCTGGGGCAGATGGATCTGCTGAGCGCGAGTTAAAACCGCCATGGCCAACGACGCGCCGAACGAGAAGAAGACTGTCCGGGTCAACATTTTCAATCAGTCCTACTCGCTGGTGACAACCGGCAAAGAGTCGGAGGTGGAAGAGCTCGCCCACCGCGTCGATGAATTAATGAACAACATCGCGCGAGGCTCCAATACGGACGCCTCGCGCATTGCCGTACTGGCGTGCATGCATCTGGCCGATGAGTTGCGAACGGCCGAGTCCAAGCACCGTTCCCTGTCACGGCTGCTGGAAGAGTCCCTAGAGTCCTAAACCCGCTGTATCCTGTTACCTATGAAAGCTCCGATGCTGTTGCTGGTGGCAGCGTATGCCCTCAGCGCGCAAGTGAATGGCCTGACGCCGAAGGAGATTGGCGAGGGCTGGCTGCTGTTGTTCGATGGGGAATCGACGTGGGGTTGGACGGCTGAGGGCGGATCGAAATGGACGGCCGCGAATGGACAGTTGGCCGGTGACGGCAGCGCGCCTGGATGGCTGCGCACCAACACGCAGTTCGGCGACTACATTCTGAAGCTGGAGTTCCAGACGGCGGCCGATGGCAATAGCGGCGTCTTCCTTCGCTCGCGGAAGGGCGCAGACCCGCAGCGCACGGGTTACGAGCTTCAGATTTACGACGGACACCCGAAGTTCCCAACCGGGGGCATCGTGGACCACGCGGCGCCGAAACGGAGGACGACGATCCAGCCGGCGCGCTGGCATGCGTACGAAGTGGTGTGTCTGGGAACGCGGATTCTGGTGAAACTCGACGGCAGAAAGGTGCTGGACATGGCGGATTCCAAGTCCTCGGCCGGATATGTCGGCCTTCAGGTGAACCAGAACAAACCGGTTCGCTTCCGGAACATCAAGTTGAAGCCGTTAGGACTGGCGCCGATCTTCAACGGAAAATCGCTAAGCGGCTGGCAGACAGTGGAGCCCGCCAAGCCGCCGGCCGAGCCGGCACAGTGGACGGCGAAAAAAGGCCAGATCCATGTGGTGCAGGGCCCCGGGCAATTGGAAACGAAGTCCCTTTACGCGGACTTCGTTTTGCAACTGGAGATCCGGACGAACACAACGGACCCTGCATTCCATCCGAATAGCGGGATCTTCTTCCGGGGCAGGCCAAACGGCTACTGGTCGGGGTACGAGATCCAGATCCGCAATGAGTTCAAAGACGGCGACCGAACGAAGCCGGTCGATACGGGGTCCGGGGGCATCTACTTTCATCAGCCGGCACGGCGGGTGGTGTCGTCCGATAATCAGTTCTACACGCAGACGATCATCGCGCAGGGCCGGCAGATTTCAACGTGGGTGAACGGCTACCCGGTGGCCGATTGGGAAGACCCGCACCCGGAAGGCGACGGAGGCCCCCGGAACAAACAGGCTCTGTTGACGGCCGGCCCGATCAGCCTGCAGGCGCACGACCCGAAGACCAACCTGAACTTCCGCAATATCCGGGTCCGCAGTTTGAGTAAGTAGACCATGCGTTTCGCCGCCATCGCGCTGGCCGCCGGCAGTTTGATCGCCCAGCAACAGAACTTCGATCTCTATACCTACACGGCACCGCCCGGTTACCAGCAGCGCGCGCATGCCAGAGCGGTGGAATTTACGCGGGTGGATCCGCAGAAGCGGTATTACTGCCAGATCGGGCTCTACCAGTCACAGCCATCCACAGGGTCCGCGAGACGAGACTTTGATGCCGAATGGAAGGCGGTGGTGGCCGGCCAGTTTCAGGTGACCGGAAAGGTGGATGTGCGCGACCACAAGCTACCCAATGCGCCGGAGAGCGTGTTCGGCGTGGGGGACGGGCGGACGGGCGACGGGAGTAAGGTTATCAACACCTTGTTTGTAGTTCGCTTTCCCGGCCGGTACGTGGGCATCCTATACAACACTCCCAGCGACGAGGCGTTCCAGGCATGCCAGAAAGACACGATCAACGTAGCCGCAAGCGTGCGAATGAACGGCGCAGCCGCAGTTGCAGCGGCAACCCCGGCGCCGAGCCTGCCGGGTGGTCTGGTAGGACTCTGGGAGCGAATTTCGGCAAGCCAACTTGCCACCCGGTACAACCCCTTCACGAAGCAATGGGAAAGCGATCCGGTAGCAGCGTTGAACCAATTCCGGCAGGTTCGTCGTTTCCGCTTTGAGGCGAACGGGCAGTACCTATTTGAACTCGACGCCGAGGACTACAACCGGAGCCAGCGGTCGCGGGTGATTGAACGGGGAACCTATTCGATCGACAACGGCAGCATCCGATTCCGGCCGGTGGAGATGGAGGACGGCAAGGGGCCGCGCGGACAGGATCCGCAGATGACGAAGCGCGCCGTACCGGCCGGGCACACACGGAAGTTCCTGATCGGGGAACATCCGCAGTATCAGAATTCGGCGGGCCTGCAGCTATCGGCCAACGATGGCGGCTGGGAGACGTACAAGCCCGTCCGATAGTTAACGATTCATGCCGGCGATTTCGTTGGGGACCTGAAAGAGCGTCTTGCCGGCGGTAACATAGAGCGTCTTACGGCCGGCACTGCCGAACGCCGTATTGGTGATGGTGTCCTCCGGAACGGGAATAAAGCGGAGAAGCTTGCCGGCGGGCGAGATGACGTAAACACCGCACTTTGTATCGAGCGTCTCCTGAGTGCCGCGAAGGCGATGGAGTCCGGCGGCCGCGTAGAGATTGCCTTCGACATCGATGGTCATGCCGTCTGCACTGCGGCCCGGGTAGAAGTTGTAGTGAACACGCTTGTTGGAAACAGCGCCTTCGGGGGAGAGATCAAAGGCGTGGATGGCACGGGCGCCGCCCTCCACTTTGTTCGCCTCGATGAGATAGAGAGTCTTGTCATCAGGGGAGATGACGAGGCCGTTGGGCCATTCCGTGTCGGGAGCGGTGAGGATGCGGGAGACCTTGCCGTCGGTATCGATGCGGTAGACGCCGGGGACGCCGGTGGCGCCCTTGGCCTTGGAGGAGGGAGAGGTGGCGTCAGGGGCGGGATCGGTAAAATAGAGCCGCCCCTTGGAATCGATGGTCACATCGTTGGGCGCGTTGAACAATTGGCCTTCGAACTTCGTGGCGATCTCCTCGACCTTGCCGGTCTTCATGTCGGTGCGGGTGACGCGGGGTTGATTGCGCTCGCCGTCGGAGCCTTCGCAGGCGATGAGGCGGCCTTCGGCGTCGAACAGGAGACCGTTGGCGCGGTTGGAATCGGCTCGGAAAACGGACGCCTTGCGCGTGGCCGGATCGAAACGCATGATGCGGTTGTTGGAGACATCGGTGAAGTAGATGAGGCCGTCTGGCCCTTCCGCGGGGCCTTCGGTGAAGGCGACGGTGGTGGCGACGGAGACTTCGGGGCCGGTGGGAGCGGCGGTGGCGTCGGGCGCCTGGGCGGGCTTGTCCGCACACGAGGCAAGCAGGAGGAGAGAGCCGAGCAGAATTCGCATTGGAGAGGATCGTATCACCAATGCTGGGCGAGCTACACGCCGCGGCGGTCGCCCCAGATATCGACGTGGGCGCGGGGGCTGTAGCGATACCGGTGCTGGAGGCAGAGCGGGACGAGCCATTGGGCGCGGACGCGGAGTTGGTCGGTGGAACGGCCTTCGGGCATCAAGAGGACGTTTTCCGGTGGGACGGCGAGTTGATGGACGAGGGAATGGATTTCCGCGAGGTCAGCGGGATCGTCCACGACGAATTTCAACTGGTAGGGAAACTCAGCGATGAGGCGGGAGAGGACATCGAGACGGAGGCGGGTGCGTTCGTGGAGAGGCGCCCATTGCGGGTCGGCAGGGGTGGAGTTGGCGAGCTTGGGGGAGATGCTCATCAGGTCACAGGCAACGGGCGCGTAGACGGTGCCGGCGGTTTCGACGGTGATGTGCAGACCACGGGCGTGAAGGGCCCGGGTCAACTCGACAACGCCGGGGGCGATCATCGGTTCGCCGCCGGTGACGACGACGTGGCGCGCACCGAAGGCGGCGGCCTGCTCGACGAGCGAGTCGACGGTGCGGGGTTCTCCTTCCGGCGCCCACGAGGTGTAGGGCGTGTCACACCACTGGCAGCGCAGGTTACAACCGGAGGTGCGTATGAAGACCGAGGGGACGCCCAGAAGAGTCCCTTCGCCCTGCACCGAATAGAAGACCTCGGCAATCTTCACAGGCCGTACCGGTCAAGGAGTGCATCGCGGGCACCGGCCTCGGCGAACCCCTTGGCCCGGAGCAGGCAGGAGTCGCAAGCACCGCAGGGGCGGCCGGCAGGGCCGGGATCGTAGCAGCTATGGGTTAACCCGAAATCGACGCCGCAGGAGACGCCAAGTTGAATGATGCCCGCCTTGGTGAGTCGCAGCAGCGGGGTGTGGATGCGGAGCCGGGTGGATCCTTCGACGCCGGCGCGGGTGGCGAGGTTGGCCATGGTTTCAAACGCGGCGATGAATTCGGGGCGGCAGTCCGGGTAGCCCGAATAGTCCACTGCGTTCACACCAAGGAAGATATCGGCGGCTCCAAGAACCTCGGCCCAGGCCATGGCGAAGGACAGGAAGATAGTATTGCGGGCCGGGACATAAGTGATAGGAATGCCAGCGCCCATCTCCTCGACCGAACGGTGCTTGGGCACGTCGATCCCTGCGGTAAGAGCCGAGCCGCCAAACATGCGGAGATCGATGCGGGCGACGCGATGGGCCGCGGCGCCGAGCGATACGGCCACCAGGCGCGCGGCCTCCAGTTCGTGGATGTGACGTTGGCCATAGTCGAAGCTGAGAGCGTAGGTTTCAAAGCCTTCGCTGCGGGCAACGCCAAGGCAGGTGGCTGAGTCGAGCCCGCCACTGAGAAGGCAGACGGCTTTAGGCATTTTCGTCGATCATCCGGGCGAGGAAGAAGCCGGCGACTGGGAAGGCGGAGACGCAGGCCATGGCGGTGCCAAGGCCTACGTGATCGGCCGCCCAGCCAACCAGAGGGATAAAGACAAGGCCGGCGCTGCCCCAGGCGAAACCCATCATCAGAGCCGACACGGTGCCTGCCTGCGACGGCACCAGTTGCTGGCCCATGACGAGATTTACCGGGATAGTGAACAGCAGCAGCAATCCCGCCAGCGCGAGCGCGGCGAGTGCCAGCCAGCCATCAGTAAAGAAAAAGAGCGCCAGGAACGGAAGACATCCCGCCATGGAGATGAGGATGACTCGCTTGCCGCCGAAACGGTCCGCGAGGTTGCCGCCGACGAAGCCCCCCATGCCGCCGAAAGCGAGATAGAGAGTGAGACCTAGCGCGGCGGATTGGACCGAGAAGCCACGTTCGCGATTCAGGTAGAGCGGCAGGAACTGGGCGAACACCATCTGGACAATGCTGCGGATGTAGACCAGGAGGAAAAGGATCATCAATGGACGACCCTTGGCCTTGAGCGCCGCGAAGTCGAAGCGGTTCGAGGTCTGATGGGCAATCGGCGCGAGACGGAAATAGAAGGCGAGAAGAAGAGTTACAAGCAACCCCGGCAAGGCGCCCAGCCAGGTCATCTCCAGTCCGTAACGGCCAGCGAGAAAGGTGAAGAAAGCAGGGCCGAAGGCCATGCCGAAGGTTCCGGAGCTGATGAAGACGGCCATCCAGCGGGACTTGTTTTCGTGCAGTCCGGCGGTGGCGTTGGCCGAGGCTTGCGGATGAAACGAAGCGATTCCCATGCCGCCGAGCAGGACCATTGCGATCAGCATCGGGTAGCCGGTGGCAAGGCCAAGCGACGAAATGAAGACGCCGGCCATGGCAGGCGCGAGTACGGTGAACAGTCGGGAACCGAGCTTATCGGAGAGGATGCCGTAAACCGGCTGCAGCAGCGAACTGGAGAAGATGAGCATCCCGGCGAGGAGTCCCGCCTGGGCCAGACTGAGCCCGAAACGCTCGACGAGCATGGGTTGGAAGGAGCTCAAGCCGCTGGAATAGAGATCAATGAAGAAGTGGGCGAACGACAGGATGGCGAGCGCCCGGAAGCCGTCGCGGCGAGCGGAGTCCTGCTCACGTGGAAAGGATAAATCGGCCGGCAAGCTGGCTGGATTGGTACTCATGTAGGGCGGCGAGAAGGCGTCGCGGACGACAATTTTCCAGTATAACGAAAGCCGCGTCACGACCTCCCGCCGCCACCGGCAAAGCGATTAGCAAGCTCCCGAAAAGAATGGATTCAGAGCAAACCCGCCACAGGCGGGCTACAGCCCAAGCGCAGACGAGGGGGCAAGCCATTGAAAAGATACGACTTATGCAGTTAACGTCTTTTCATTTGCTAAGCCGTTAGGACGTGTGATTCCATGTTCAGATTCCTTGTTCGAGGGGTTTCCAAATAGAAATGAATTCCAAACACGTCCTGCTAACGGCGGCCCTGCTGCTCGCCGTACCGTCCGCGTGGGCGCAAGACACACGCGGAAAGATTCAAGGGCGCGTGACGGACGCAACCGATGCGGTAATCGTCGGTGCGAGCGTGACGCTGCAAAACAACAACACGGCCGTTTCGACCAATGCCCGGTCAAATGAAACGGGCCAGTACCTGTTTGACTTCG
>CAZWDD010000041.1:0-13636 GCA_964632345.1 uncultured Solibacteraceae bacterium
ATGGCATGGCCGCAGCTGGCCAGTGAGTTCTGGTCACTGACCATCGAGGAACGGCAGCGCGGCGCCGAAGCGCTGCTGTCGGCAGGCAAGGGCGGAAGAGCGAAGCTGGTGATCGGCGTGCAGGCGGACGATGCCGATGCCTCGGTCCGCCTGGCCCGGCACGCGGCGGCGCATGGCGCCGATGCCTTGATTTCGCTTCCGCCTACCGGCGTGGGGCTGGTGGAGTTCTTCACGAAGATCGCGGCCGCCGCCCCCGGGTTGCCGCTGTTTCTGCAGGCTGTAGGCAAGATCACGGTGGAAGAGGTGGTGGCGCTCAGCCGCGCCGTGCCGGCCATACGATTCGTCAAGGATGAAGCGGGCGTGACGCTTCCCCGGATCAGCGAATTCCGCGAAAAAGCGCCGCAACTCGGTATTTTCACCGGCGCGCACGGCCGCACCATGATCGATGAGATGTTGCGCGGCGCCTCCGGCAACATGCCCGCCGCTGGCCCGGCCGATCTTTATGTCAAAGCATTCCACCACTGGGAAAAGGGGCGGCAGCGGGAGGCATCCCTGGCGTTTGCCCGGGCCGCGGTGCTGGTCCCGGAGTTTGAACAGTACGGCATTGAAGGGTTGAAGTACATTCTGGTGCTGCGCGGCGTTTTCCCGAATCATGTGGTGCGCGGGCCGCGAAACGCCGACGTTGGCGCCGTTGCCACCCGAACGAAACTCGATGACGCGGGCAAGCGGGCGCTGCGCCTGCTGTGGGAGTCCGTTGCGCGATGAAGCTCACCCGCCGCACCCTGCTCTCCGCCCTTCCGCTCGCCGCGCAGACCGGCCTGCACCGCATCGACTCCGTGCGCGCCTGGGTGATGCCCCTACTCGGCACCGGCCGCTTTGGCACCGCCAACTTCAAGGGCGATCATGATCCGGCACGGCAGCGCTGGTTCGGCCCGTTCTCGCAACTGGCAGGCTCGATTCTGGTGGAGATCAAGACCACCGGCGGCCTTACCGGATACGGTTTGGGCGGAGGCGGATCGGCCGCGGTCCATGTAATTCAGAACCACCTCAAGGATTTCCTGCTCAAGGCCGATCCCGCCAACATCGAGCTGCTCTGGGAGCAGATGTATCAGTCGTCCCTTTTCTATGGGCGCAAAGGCCTGGCCATACACGCCATCAGCGGCATCGACCTCGCGCTGTGGGACCTTGCCGGCAAAGCGGCCGGAAAGCCCGTCTATCAACTGCTTGGCGGCGCAACCAAGGAGCGGGTGCCCGTCTACCTCACCGGCAGGAATGTGCGCCTGGGTGTGGAGAAAGGGATTCGCGCGTTCAAGCTGCCCATCGATAGCGCCCCCCACGAGGGCCGCGCCGGGATGGCGCGCGCCGTGAAAGAGATTGAATCCGCCCGCGCGGCCATCGGACCGGACGCGGATCTGATGATCGACGTTCTGTGCCGCTGGAATGTGCCCTACACGCTGGAGATGGTGGACCGCCTGGCACCGTCACGCCTGTTGTTCATCGAGGAGCCGCTGAACCCCGACGACATGGCCGGTTACGCCCAACTCTGCGCGCGGGTGCAGTCCACGCGAATCGCCAGCGGGGAGCATGAGTACACCCGCTATGGATTTGAAAATCTGATCGCCCGCCGGGCGGTTCAGATTCTACAGCCCGACATTACATGGTCCGGCGGGCTTACGGAGCTGCGGAAGATCGCCGCGCTTGCCAGCGCGCATCAACTGCCGTTGATTCCGCATCGCGGCGGCAGTGTCTACGGGCTTCACTTCATCCTGGCCACGGCACACTGCGATCTTGCCGAGAGCTTTGGCATCGGCGAGCCGGGCAATGACATTATGCAGACTATGTCGCCGCGCTTCGAGAACGGCTATCTGTATCCGGGTGACAAACCGGGCTTCGGTGTCGACATCACGGCCGAGTTGATCCGCAAGCACGCCCGCGTCTAAAGTACCCGCAGAAGCAGATCCACGGCCTGTGCCGTACCGTCAATCGGTTCGCGGAAGAACCCGTGAAGGCGCGCCTGCTGGTCATCGTAGCGGCGGGCAAACGGAACCGCGGTGTGCTTTTGTGGCCACCACAGTCCGTCGGCCATGGAGTTGTAGCCGGCTCCGGTAATGACGCGCCGCGCGCGCTCGTAGAGATTTACCGCCGGGTAAAACTCCAAGCCGGACCAGGGAGAGATGACCGCGAATGGCTCCTCCGCCAGCGCCATCAAATGCCGCACCTCATCCTCCGGCCCGCTGTGGACTACCAGCGTCAGCCCATCGCGGTCCAACGCCTTCGGGAGCGGGGTCGCGACTCGGCCGGGAACCAGGCGTACAGGACCGCGAAGCGAGACATAAGCCCCCAGCGCGGTCGAATGTTCTGGCGCAAGTGGCTCCACGGCGACGATCTGCGCGAAATCGGGACGGTGCAGAGGAACCGGTGTTCGCAGCCGCCGGGCGATGTGGAGGAGCGGTGCCGGCGGAGGCGCCGCTCGCCACTCCTCTCGCAGGCCATAGGGAAATGTATCCGTGATGACGGCCCGCGGCCGCGTCTCACTCACAAACGCCCGGGCTGCCACGGCCCAGTCCGCTCCGGCCAGTTCCACGATCGGGCAGTGGGCCAGCGCGGCGAGTCCGGCGGCAAATGGCGAGTTGGTGACGATGCGCGCATCCACGCCGCGGTCCCGTAGCTCCAGGCATATCCCCAGTCCACGGTTCAAGTGGCCCAATCCACCGCCCGGCGCGAAGTAAGCCGCTACACCCCCATCAACTCGCACAGCGTGTCCAATTCCCGTTCGAGCGAGTATCCCGATGTCACGTGTTCCCTTGCGCGGGTGGACATTGCGGAGAGTTCGCCGTCGCTGAGCGCCAGAGCGCGGGCGGTCGCCCTGCCCGCCTCGTCCCGGTTCTCGCTCGCGAACAGTAACCCCGTCTCGCCATCGGCGATCACCTCACGCATCGCCCCGGCGTCCGAGGCAACAGGAGGAACGCCGCAGGCCATCGCTTCCAGCAGGACATTCGGCATGCCCTCATACATGGAGGGAATCGCGACGAAGTCCGCCGCGGCATAGAGACCCGCTAACTCATCCGGCGCGCAAAAAGGGATCCGCACGCTCCGCGGCGCAATGGCTGGATCGTCCAGGATCGCCGCCGTCGGCGCGTCGAGCGTTCCAACGGCCAGCAGGCGTATCTGCTCAAGTAGTCCCGCGTCCCGGACGGCTTCCAGCCAGAATGGAATCCGCTTCTTCGCCTTCAGTTCGCCGAAGAGTCCGAAGACGCGCACGCCTTCGCGCGCGTCGAGCAGGCCGCGTACCTCGTCACGTCGCGCGCGGTCGGCCGGCAGCAGTTCCCACCGCCCCGCATCCACGCTGTTCGGCGTCCAAATCACCCGCTGCGCCGGGAAAAGCGCCTGGATGCGATTCACCTTTTCCACGGTGACGGCGCCGATGCCGGAGGCCCGCGTGAACGCCTCCCGTACCATCCCGCTCCGCTGGGGAAGGAACCAGTCCCGATCCAGGTCATTGCCCCGCACCAGCACGGTGGAGGGAACGCCGAGCCACGCCGCCAGTGTCACCGCGTGGTAGCCTCCTACGGCCGCACCAAAACCGGTCACGTGCGAATAATGCGTTCGCGCATGGCGCGCCTGTGCCAGCACCCAGGCGTGATTGGCGCCGCAGCCGGGTTCGCTGTCGGGCGGAATCAGGATATCCGCTCCGCCGTCGCGCTCCTCCACGTGCGCCTCTACCAGATGGGCCGCGCCAAGCACCAGCACGTCAACGGCAATGCCGCGGCGTCTCAGGCCGCGCACCTGCCGTGAACAACTCACCGCCATCCCGCCCCGCGCCGGCGGGTAGCGGTCCGTAATCCAGAGAATACGTCGGCTCATGTTTCCATCGGGTCGTAGTCCGGCCGCCGCGGCTGTGCGGCGAACGCGGCGCCGCCCAGGGCAGCGCCCCCAAGTGCCGCGCCGCCGAGTGCGGCGGCGTCGCCACGCGAGAAGAATCCCGGCTTACCGAAGCCGCCGTAGGGCCGGTAGTACTCCTCGCGCGCCGCCGCCAGCTCCGTATCTTCGTTCTGCTGGTAGCCCGGGTTTGACGCGGCGCACTGCGGACACGCCGGGCCGTACTGCCCCATCACCATATGCGCCTGACAGATCGTGCTGCCGCATACCGCGCAGCCCGCCGCCGCGGGCGCGCCGCACTCCCGCATTGTCAACAATCCCATCCGGTACTGGCAGTTCATTGCGCTCCTCCCGCCACTTGCGGCCGCACCGTGTTCAGGCGCACCAGCATCCGGATGATATCGGCGGCCGGCGCCGCATCGCCCGGCGGTCCGTCGGTCGATTTGAATTTGTAGTAACGATCCAGGCGTGCCGCCAATACGCCATCTTTTTCCACGAAGCTCACGCGCTCGTTCTGCTTATCGATAATCCCCTGCAGGCGGCCGGACTCCCAGGATATGCGGGATGGCGGCACCAACAGCGCTGATACCGTCGCCAGCTTCTTCCATTTTGACTTCGACTTGGTTTTTCCCCGCGACGTCCGGTAGGTCCGTTCGTGCTTCAGATAAGTGTTTTCCATGCGAATCATGGCCACACTGCCATCGACGAGGGGAAGGCGAAGTGAACCCAACTTCTCGTGATAGGTCTTCTGCATCAGGTGCTTGTTCCGCCCGGGCGGCAAGTTCTTCGCCTCGTGGGGTGTCTTCTCGTCGATACCGCTCAGGTTCATCGCCACTCGAACCTTCTCATCGGGGTGCAGATCCTGCTTCAACTTACGTAGCAGAGGGCGCAGCGAGATCCGGATTTCGTTCGGCAGGTCGATGGCCTTCGCCGCGGATTTCTTCCGGATACCCACGATCAATAAGGCAAGTCCGCCAAAAAACAACACCAGGATCTGCCAGATGAAGTCATCCATGATTGCCGATGTGATCACGGTGGCGAAGAAGCCAACCACCATCAACACAACCGCCCAGATAATCAACTTCGTGGCGCGTGATTTCCGCGCTTCGGCCATGTCGTCCCAACGCTCCAGATCCGCGAACAGGCGAACGAGTCCCCGGGCGTCCCAGCCGCCGTTCAACGTCTTTGTTTGAACGGCCTGGCGCGCTGCCGGCGTCAACTCCTCCAATTTCACCTCGGGCCTTTTACTCATGCGAACTCCCCTTGGGCGAATCCATCTGTAACGCCTCACAGGATAACGTGACGGCGCCTCAGTTTGCGGACCCGCTCCAGCCGCGCCGACGTCACGGCGTTACCTTAGGTGAAGCGGAGCGTCTCGGTGCCGGGTCCGTCAGCGAAGCTGCGCGCATCCCGCCACCGTCTCTCGAAACAGCTTCCGCAACTGCTCGTGTGCCGCCACCTGAGGCCGGGCTGAGGCACTCGCGCCGATTGCCAGCCGCGCACGGAGTCCATCGTCCGCAAACAGAAGGTCAATCGCCAGCGCCCATGCCCGGCGGTCCCCCGGCGGCGCCAGCCATCCGTCCTCGCCATGCCGGATCAACTCCCGGCTTACCGCCAGATCCGCGGCAAGCACCGGCGTACCCGCCGCCATCGATTCCACAATCTTGACCGGGCAACACCCCTGCCATGTGTTCCGTGCCGTCTCCGCAAGCGGGGCCACGGTGAAACGCAGCCTGCCGAACACGCCAGCCAGTTCGGTAGGCGCAAGCGGCGGGTGCAGCAGCACGCGCTCGGCAAGCCGATGGCGCGCGATTCGCCGTTCCAAGTCCCGGGTGCCCCTGTTTCCGCTATGCACGATGAGCAGCCGGCCCCGGGAGGTCCACGCGAATGCGTCGATGAGAAACTCCACACCCTGCCATGGCTGTAGTCCGCCCACGTAAGCGCACCACTCCCCTTCGGCGAGCGCAGGCAGCGAGCACGGACCGCCGTCAAAGTAAATCGGGCTCGCAGCGTTCGGAACCACAGTGACGCTCCCTGCGGCCACCCCTTCCATCACCAATGCCCGCTGTGTCACGCCAGACACGCAGAGCACCGAGGATGCTTCGCGCAGGCACCGCCGCTCCATATCGCCCAGCTTCGCCATCAGTGCGGGACTCTGCGCGAAGCCCGGACGGGAGTAGCCCAGCTCCCAACTCGGCAGGGCGTTCACCTCGAAGATAGACGGAATGCCGTCCGCTGCTGCCATCGCCGGCAGCCCGCCCCACGGGTCGCGGAATACGATCAACTCCAACTCCCCGCGCAGCCGCGACGTATGCAGCGACACGAACTGAGCGAACCCGGTGGCTCGCGCCAGCAACTCCCGCTGCCCGGCGGGATAGCGGTGAATCACAACGCCCCCTGTCTGCTCCAGCAGAGGCAGTTCCGGACTGCCCAGGCACAACACTGTCACCGCGCCGTACTCCTGCTCCAACGCCGAGACCATGGAGGCAATATGGCTCGACGACCCCTTGGGCCGCGGGTAGACGTCGAATGCCACATAGAGCGCCCTTGCGCGCATCCGTTTCATTATGTCCGGTCCACGCTACCATCAGAAGCGTGAACCGCCGAACTCTCCTCTCCGCTGCTCTATTGCCCGTTGCCGCACAATCGCGACGCCTGCGCGTCGGCGTTGTTGGAGGCCGCTTCGGTGCGTCGTTCTACTTTCATGAACATCCCAACGCCGTCGTGCAGGCCGTGGCCGACCTGCGTGCCGACCGCCGGGCTAATCTCATGAAGACCTATCAGTGCGCAACGGCCTACAACTCGCTCGACGAACTGCTCAAGGATAAACAGGTGGAGGCCGTCGGTCTCTTCACCCCCGCGCCGGATCACGTCCGGCATGCGGTCGCCTGCCTCCGTGCCGGGAAGCATGTGCTGTCCGCCGTCCCGGCGGCGATGACGCTGGAGGAGTGTGACGAACTCGTCCGTACCGTCAAAAACACGGGTCTCACCTACATGATGGCCGAGACCAGTTACTATCAGCAGCTCACCATCTCAGCCCGTGAGTTCTACAAGCAGGGAGCGTTCGGCCGCATCTATGCCTGCGAGAGCGAGTACCACCATGCGGGCCTGGAGACCCTCTACTTTGAGAACGGCGAGCGCACCTGGCGCCACGGTCTGCCGCCGATGCACTACCCGACGCACTGCACGGCCCACCTGCTCTCCGTCACCGGCGAACACATTACTTCGGTTACCTGCATCGGTTGGGGGGACAACGATCCCATCCTGCGCGACAACGTCTACAAGAACCCGTTCTGGAACGAAACGGCCCTGTTCAACACCAATCGCGGTACTTCCTTCCGCGTGGCCGTGTGGTGGAAGGGAGCGCATAAAGGGACCGAGCGCGCGCAGTACTTCGGCGACAAGATGAGCTTCTTCCACGCCCACCCGAACGGCATGGGCCCTGCCATCGTGAAGTGGAGCACCCTGCAGGAGAAGGACTCCGGCGGCTTCGCCCGTCAGGCCGCGGTGCTGGAGAAATACGAGGAAAAGAAGTGGTGGGCTACTGACCTACTCCCTACGCCGCTCCGACACAACTCCGGCCACGAGGGTTCCCATACCTTCCTTACACACGAGTTCGTCGACGCCGTACTGAACCAGCGCCGGCCCGCGGTGGATGTCTACTCGGCAGTCAACTACACGGCGCCCGGTATCGTGGCGCACCAGTCGGCTCTGAAGGACGGTCTTCAGATGAAGGTGCCCCACTTCCACCCCTAGTCTGCGATAACGTATTGGCGTGCGACGCATCCTACTGCCCGCCGCTCTCTTCCTCTGCCTGCCTGCCGCGGCCAGCGAAAAGGCGCAGCAAATCCTTGCCGCGAATTGCCTCTCCTGTCACGGCGCCGCCAAGATGGCCGGCCTCGATCTGCGCACGCGAGAAGCAGCGCTGGCTGGGGGTGCGCGCGGCCCGGCCCTACGCCCCGGCAACGCGAAGGAGAGCCTGCTCTACCAGGCCGTGCTCCGCAACGGTGCGCTCCAGATGCCGCCAGGTAAGAAGGCACTGGACCCGGCCGACGTGGAAACGCTTCGCACGTGGATCGACGCCGGCGCCTCCTGGAACGACGCCAAGCCGGCCGCCCCGGCCTGGTGGTCCTTCCAACCCATTCGCCGCCCTGCCGGCAATCACACCATCGACTCATTCATCAACGCGAAACTCGCTGAAAACAAGATCCGCGCCGTGGCCAAGGCTGGCCGCCGGACGCTGATCCGCCGCGCCTATCATGTGCTTCACGGGCTGCCGCCGTCCGCGGCCGAGGTCGACGCCTTCATCAACGATCCGGACCCGCAGGCGTGGCCGAAGCTTGTCGACAAGCTGCTGGCATCTCCCCGCTACGGCGAGCGCTGGGGGCGCCACTGGCTGGACGTCGTCCGCTATGCCGATACCGGCGGTTTCGAAACCGACATCTACTTCCCGAACGCATGGCGCTACCGCGACTATGTCGTCAACGCCTTTAACAGCGATAAGCCGTTCTTTCAATTTCTAAAGGAGCAGATTGCCGGCGACGAGATCTGGCCGGACGACCTTGCGCTCGACGGCGGATTCCAGGTGCCCGAGGAAAAGAAGCGCCATCTCGACGCGAAAATCGCCACCGGCCTGTACACCATCGGCCCCGTTTACCACGAGGCCGGCCTGTTCGGCGGGCAGCAGCGCTATGAATGGCTGACCGATGTTGTCGACACCACCGGTGAGGCATTCCTCGGCCTCTCCTTCGGCTGTGCCCGCTGCCACGACCATAAGTTTGACCCCATCACGGCCCGCGACTACCACGGCATGATGGCCGTCTTCGCCGCCAGCGACGAGCGGGAGATCCCGATTGTCCCCAAGTTCAGCATCTACGGATACAAGTCTGGCTACCCCCGCTGGCTGAAGGCCGAGGAGATCAAGGCCGCCATCGGCCGCATCGACCAGGGCGCCCGCAAGCGTGTCGTCGACAAGGTACGCGCCCGCTTCTCCCAGGAAATACTCGACGCCTACGACACGCCTGATGCCAAGCGCACGGCCCAACAGCAGGAGCTGGCCGCCCGGCTCGACCTCGCGATGACTGAGGCCGGCCTAAAGGAAAACGCGCAAGGCGTCGCCGCCGATATCAGCTACACGCCCGAGGAGTCGGCCGCCCGCGAACGCCTGATCCGCCAACTCGGTGAGGCGGCGCTCCGGGCCAACCCGGTCATGCAGACGGCCACCGTTCTCGGCCCCGCGGACAAGGTTTACGATATCCACCTCACCTCGCGCGGCGACTGGCGCTCCCAGGGGCCGAGGATCGATCCCGCGCTGCCGGCCATCCTCGCCAACGGCGCCTCCGTTGACCCCGTCAAGCGCCGCAAGTCGCTGGCCGAGTGGCTTGCCGACCCGAAGCACCCGCTGGCCGCCCGCGTGATGGCGAACCGGGTCTGGCACTGGAACTTCGGCCGTGGCATCGTCGCAACGCCGAACGATTTCGGCCGGCAGGGTGAACCGCCCACCCACCCCGAACTCCTGGAATGGCTAGCCGCTGAACTCATCGAGAACGGCGGCAGCATCAAAAAATTGCAGCGGTTGATCCTCCTCTCCGACGCCTGGCAGCGGGACTCCGCCAACGACGATGCCAACGCCGCCATCGACGCCAACAACCGCTTTCTGTGGCGGGCCAACCGCCAGCGCATCGACGCCGAGACGCTTCGCGACTCCGTCCTCACGGCGGCCGGGGCACTGAACACCAAGATGGGCGGCCGCCCCGTCGTTCCGCCTCTAAGCAAGGAGGAGTACTCGGTGATGTGGGCCCGCGAGCAGTGGCCGGAGGCGCTCGACCCAGCCGAGCACGACCGCCGTTCCATCTATCTCTACGTCAAGCGGACCTTCCCGCTGCCGATGCTGGCGTCGTTCGACACGCCGGACAACTCCGTCAGCTGCGCGCGCCGCGACGCCACCACCGTCGCTCCGCAGGCACTGACCCTGATGAACTCTGAATTCATGCTGAAGCAGGCGCATCGCCTCGCCGCCCGCGTGGAGAAGGATGGCGACCCCATCCGCGCGCTATGGCGCCACACGCTCCAGCGCGACCCCAGCGTCGCTGAGCGAGACCGCGCCCGCGGCTTCCCGCTTCATCATCTGGCGCTTGTGCTCTTCAACCTGAACGAATTTCTCTACACGGACTGATGGCCATGCACTCACACTTCACGCCCGCCCGCTCCCGCCGCGAATTTCTGGAACGCTCCGGCCTCGGCTTCGGCGCGCTTGCCGCCAGCTGGATGCTGCAGCGCGATGCGGCTGCCGCGCCTGCCATCCAAACGAATCCGTTCGCGCCGAAACCCCAGCATTTCAAGGCTAAGGGGAAGAGCGTGATCTACCTCTTCATGCACGGCGGCCCAAGCCATCTCGACACCTTCGACCCCAAACCGCTGCTCGAAAAGCTCGATGGCAAGCCCGTTCCGCCGAGCTTCGGCAAGGTGGATTTCCAGTTCACCAAGATGGACAAGGTGCCCATCATGGCCTCCCGCCGCGTCTTCAAGAAGCGCGGGCAGTCCGGGCTGGAGGTCAGCGACCTCTTTGAGCATACCGCCGCGCACGCCGATGACCTCGCCGTCATTCGTTCCTGTCATCACGATGGATTTACGCACATCACCGGGCAGAACTGGATGAACACCGGTTGGGCGCGCGTCGGGCGCCCGAGCGTCGGCAGTTGGGTGGTGTACGGACTCGGGAGCGAGAGCGACAATCTGCCGGCCTACGTGGTGATGCTCGATGGCGGCATCAAGGGCGGTTCGCCGCTCTATGGCTCCGGCTTCCTGCCGGCGGCGTATCAGGGGACGGTGCTGCGCGCTGAAAATCCGCCGATTCTGAACGTCAACCGTCCGGAGGAGATCGCCGCAGGCGAGCAGCGGAAGATGTTCGACCTGCTCCAGCAGTTCAACAACGATCATAAGAACGCCCGCGCCGGCGATTCCGAACTCGCCGCGCGCATGGCAGCCTATGAACTTGCGTTCAAGATGCAGATGTCGGTTCCGGAAGTGGCGGACATCGGCAAGGAGTCCGAGGCCACGCGAAAGTTGTATGGCCTCGACGACAACATGACGGCTGAGTTCGGGATGCAGTGCCTGATGGCCCGGAGGCTGGTGGAGCGCGGGGTGCGTTTCGTCCAGCTCTATTCCGGCGGCAAGAAGGGGTCCGAAGTCGGCTGGGACGGCCACAATCAATGCGACCAGAACCACGAGTTCATGGCGCGCAAGGTAGATAAACCGATCGCCGGATTGCTGGCGGATTTGAAGTCCCGCGGCCTGTTGGAAAACACGGTGGTACTGTGGGGCGGCGACTTCGGCCGCACGCCATTCACTGACGGCGCTGAGGGCGGCAGCGGCAACCGCAATGGCCGGGATCACAATCCGTACGGGTTCACGGTGTGGATGGCAGGCGGGGGCATTAAGGGCGGTAAGGTCATCGGCGGGACCGACGAAATCGGCCTGCGCGCGACGCAGGACCCCGTCACCATGCATGACCTCCATGCCACGCTGCTGACGCTGCTTGGCGTCGACCACAAGAAGCTCACCTACTTCTTCCAGGGACGGGACTTCCGCCTCACCGATGTTCATGGTGAGAACAACCTCGCCGCCCGCCTGCTCTAGCCGCTGGAACTACTCGAAGACGAAGCGGACGCCGAGCAGCAGGGCAAGTCCGGCCGTGAAGGCCAGGAAGTGTGTTGCGCTGGGTCGCGCGTTCCTGGCGCCCTTGATTTCCGGAATCAGGTCGGCGCCGGCAATGTAGAGGAAGTTGCCCGCCGCGAACGGCAGGAGCATCGTCACGTCGATGTGCTGTGCCGTGGCGTAGGCGGTCAACCCGCCGAACAGGAAAGTGACAGCCGATAGGACGTTGAACAGCAGCGCCCGCGTCGGCCGCCATCCCCCATGCACCAGAACGGCGAAGTCGCCAAGTTCCTGCGGAACCTCATGTGCCGCGGCGGCAATCCACGCGCTGATACCCAGCCGGACGTCGATCAAGAACGCGCCGCCCACCGCCAGTCCGCCGATGAAGTTGTGCAACCCGTCGGCCGCCAGAATCAGGTAGGTGATCGGCCGGTGATGGCACGGCGACTCGTGGCAGTGGTGCCAGTTCAGGAACTGCTCCAGTACGAAGAAGAGCGTGAATCCGGCGACCACCGCCATGTAGACCTCGATGCGGTTGCCCAACCGATCGACCGCCGCCGGAATCAGGTGGAAGAATGCCCCGCCGAGCAGCGTTCCCGCCGAAAGCGCGACCATTGGCAAGAGCAGGCGGCGCATTCGGTCGGCCGGTAGTAATAGCGCCAAACCCCCGACAAGCGCAATCGCGCTCATGGCCAAACCGGCCCCCGCGATCCAAACGAACTGTTCCGTCAGCAGGCCGCTCATTTCGCCCACTCAGCCGTCAATGCGGCTTCGTGTGAGTATGCGGGTGTTCTCCCATCCAATGCACTTCATAGATGGTGAACGCCAACCCGGCAGTAAGCAGCAGAAACGTCATCACACCAATTACGAAAATCCCTGTTTCAGACATTTAACGCCTCCTGGCGACAAGCTGGTAGTAAATACCAGTGCCGATAATCGAGGGGACCCAGAGTCCCACAAACGATCCGGCCTCCTTGTTGGCAGGCATTCCGATTCCAAACCAGAGAGCAATCGAAAATAGGAGGGAGATCAGCGCTGCCAACAAGATCAGGTAGTCACCTTTCCTGAGCATATGCGTCACCTCTTCGATTTCTAGGGCCGGGATTTATTCCCATCCCGGCACCCCGAGTATACGCTCCTTACCTGAGAAAGAGAACCCGAAAACGGCAGCCCGCGAAGACTAACTCTTCGGCCCCTTCAGCAGGAACAGCAGCAGGTCCGCAATCTGGCCCTGCGAAAGTTCGTTCAGAATGCCTTCCGGCATGATGGAGACTTTCGAAGGCCGGCGGTCCTTCACCTGCGTCTTCAATAGTTCGATCGGGCGGTCCTGTTCGGCGGTCTTCAACACGAGTTTCTTCGAGTCTTCGCTCACCAACATGGCGTTGATGATGTCGTTGTCCTTCGTCTCCACGATGATCGACGAGTACTGATCGGAGATGGTCTTGCTCGGATAGAGGATCGAGTCCAGAATGTCCTTCTTCTGGAAGCGGTTTGCGATCGACGTGAGGTCCGGTCCGAAGTCCTTGCCGAAGCTCCCATAGCGATGGCACTGCGCGCACTCCTTTTCAAACACCTTGGCGCCGCGCTCCACGTTGGCCTTGGTGGTCATGGGGTCGAACATCTGGTACTCGATGATCTCCTGGTCGCTGATGGATTTTGTTCCCTTCCCGCGTACCACCGCCGCACTCGGGACGAAGCCGTTCGGCCGTGCCGCCGCCTGCTGCTCCAGCGGCGCGAACATGGGGGCCTTCGCCCAGGCGGTCTTCTTCTCGTCTTCGGTGAACACCTCCAGATTCGAGTCGAAGATCATGTTAATGAACCCGGTGTAGCTGGCTCCGCCGCGCCACTCGGCCGCTTTCGGATACCAGTTCATCATGGTCCGCTTGTGCTCGGGCGTCCAGCCGCTCTTGATGTCGCGCAGGCAGTAGGCCAGGTGCACCTGCAGAGCGGAGTTCTCTTCGCCCTTCGGCATGGCGGCCAGCAGCTTTCCGATCGCTTCCGGCTGGCCGCAATACGCCAGCACACGCGCCAATTCGCGAGTCAGGCGCTCATCGGCGGCGGGGAACTGTGCGGCGTAGACGGCGTGAGCCTCCTTCCGGAT
>CAZWDD010000041.1:13736-25474 GCA_964632345.1 uncultured Solibacteraceae bacterium
GCATGGCCCCAGCTCGACAGCGCCTGCGGCTGGCGAACCACCTGCAACATCCCCTCGCTCTTGCGCGAACCCGCGTACAACTGCTGCAGCAAGCCGGGCTTGTACGCCACCCGGTACAGCCCGCCTTCCGTATCGCGGCCGCCCGTGGTGAACCACAGCGCGCCGTCGGGTCCAATCTCGATATCCGTGACATTCAGCGGCTCGCCGTGGATGAACTCCTTGCCCTCCTGCGTCACGCACCAAGTCCCGCCGCACCGCACGGGCTTCGATACCAGCACGCGCCCGCGCGACCAATCCGCCTCAAAGAACGCGCCGCGATACTCCGCCGGGTACACATCGCTCGTATAGAACTCCACACCCACCGGTGAACCGCGGCCCATGTCCCGCATCGGTGGCAGCGTGTCCAGCATGTATTCGGCCAACTTGCCTGATCCGGTGCGCCATCCGTAGTCGCCGCCCGGCGCCACATGCACCGAACGAACGCCGCGGTACCACGGCAGGTTGATGTCCCACTCCATATCCGAGTCGAACGTGAAGAAATCGCCGTCCGGATTCACCGCGAAGTCATAGGCGTTCCGAAAGCCGCCGCCGAGGATCAGATACTTGCCCGTCTTCCGGTTCCAACGCGTCAACACGCCGCCGGGCGCCATGATGCCGGCCGCGTGCCCGCGGGCGTCCATATAGCGGTTCAACAGTTGCGCCTCGTTGTAGTTCGACAGCGGCGAGTTCGGATCCACCAGGTCCGCCGGCACGCCCGTATGGTTGCCGAGGATCACCATCGCTTCGCCGTCCGGCCCGCGGCGAATGGCGTGGGGCCCGTGTTCGCCCATAGAGCGGTCATAGCGGTTCACCAGTTCACAGCTGTCCGCCACGTCGTCGCCATCGCTATCCGGGCAACGGTAGATACCTGTCTCCTCCCCCTTCTCATTCATGCCCACCGCGTAGAGGGTCCGCCCGTCCCACCACATGCCCTGCAGGTTGCGGACGGCCGTCGTGAACACCTTCTCTGTCTCGTAGCGGCCGTCGCCGTTACGGTCTTCCAGGATTACGGGGTTCCGGCGTTCCTTGGCCACCGTCGGGCGGCCCAGCGAGTCGAAGGTCAGCGCGACCAGCGAGCCTGTCTGTTCCGGTCCGGCCACCTCCTCAACGGTGAATCCGTCCGGTACCCGGTAACGGCTCAGCTCCGTCTTCGGGCCGCAGGCAGCCAGTAACATCAGGGCGGGGACAAGGTAGCGCATAGGCTCCCCAGTATATACATGGAAGCGCTTACAGAGACGTGGCATACTGAGGCCATGGTCCTCCCGAAAATCATTCAGGGTGGCATGGGAGTTGGTGTCTCCAGTTGGCGCCTCGCCCGCGCCGTTTCCGAAGTCGGTCAACTCGGCGTCGTCTCCGGTACGGCGCTTGACCAGGTCCTGGCCCGCCGCCTGCAGGACGGCGACGAAGGCGGGCATATCCGCCAGGCGCTCGATCACTTTCCTTTTCCAGCGATGGCTGCCCGCATTTGGGAGCGGTTCTACGTTGCGGGCGGCCGGCCCGCCGGCCAGTCCTATCTTCGTCTGCCCCTGCATACCAAGGACAATCCACGCGAGCTCCAGGAGCTCTGCATCGTGGGGAACTTCGTCGAAGTCTTCCTCGCCAAGGAGGGCCACTCGAACCCGGTGGGCATCAATTATCTGGAAAAAATCCAGGTTCCCCACCTGCCGTCCATATACGGCGCGTTGCTTGCGGGGGTCGATGTGGTGCTGATGGGGGCGGGAATTCCAATCCGACTCCCGGGCACTTTGGACCGCCTCGCGCAGCACGAGGACGCTACCTATCCGCTTTATGTCGCCGGCGCCGGCCCGGATGTCGACACGCTGATGCACTTCCGCCCGCGCGACTACATCGAAGGCGAAGCACCGGCGCTTACCCGCCCGCTCTGCCTGCCCATCATCGCCTCCAACACGCTGGCTGTCACGTTGATGCGAAAGTCCAACGGCCGCGTTGACGGCTTCATCATTGAAGGGCCAACCGCCGGAGGCCACAACGCCCCGCCCCGCGGCAGAATGCAGCTCGACGACAATGGCGAACCGGTCTACGGCGAACGCGATGTTGTGGACCTGGCCAAGATGCGCGAACTCGGCCTTCCCTTCTGGCTCGCCGGGGGCTATGGATCTCCGGAGAAGCTCAACCAGGCCTTGGCCGAAGGCGCCGCGGGAATCCAGGTCGGCACCGCCTTCGCCTTTTGCGAAGAGTCCGGCCTGATGGAGGAGTATAAACGCGCCGTGCTCCACTCGGACCCGCGGCTTCGGACCGATCCGCTTGCATCTCCCACCGGCTTTCCCTTCAAGGTCGTGCAGATGGACAATACCGTTGCCCGGCAGGATACCTACAATGGCCGGCCGCGGATCTGCGATCTCGGCTACCTGCGCGAAGCCTACAAGACTCCCGATGGCGAGATCGGCTTTCGTTGCGCCGGGGAACCGGTCAGCCTCTTCGTTTCCAAGGGCGGTTCGCCGGAGGACGCCGAGGGCCGCATGTGCCTCTGCAATGGTCTGATGGCCAACATCGGCCTTGGCCAGGTGCGCGCCGGCGGACGCCACCACGAGCCCGGCCTGATCACCGCCGGCGATGATGTGGCCGCCATCCGGCGCTTCCTCAAGCCCGGCCAGACCAGCTACACCGCGGCCGACGTCATCCAGGCGCTGCTCGGAAACTGATGTCCACTCCATGGCTCCGCGTCCCCCTGGCCGACTATGAAGGCCACATGACGGCGGCCGGCGTCGAGCAACTTACGCCGCTGGCCGAGCTGTTTCAACTCGCGCTTGCCCATGCCCGCCCGGCTGCCGTCGCCGTCCTCGGCGTCGCCGGCGGAAACGGTCTGGACCGCATCGACCCCCAAGTCACCCACCGCATCGCCGGCTTCGACATAAACGAGACCTATCTCCAATCGGTCGCCGCGCGCTTCCCGCACGTCGAACTTCACTGCGCGGACCTGGCACGGGAGACGGTCGACGTTCCGCCGTTCGACCTCGTCCATGCCGCCCTCATTCTGGAACATGCCGGCACCGGCCGCTGTCTGGATAACGCCCTCACGCTCATCCAACCTGGCGGGTGGCTCTCGGTTGTTCTCCAACTGCCCAGCGACGCACAGGCGGGCGTCGCGCCCACCCCCTTCCCTTCCATCCAGACCCTGAAGGATATCTTCCAGTTCATCGATCCCGTCTGGCTAACCAATACCCTGGCCGCGCGCGGACTGCTTCTGGAATCGGAAATCCGCCGCCCGCTCCCCTCCGGTAAGGCTTTCTGGCTTGGCATCTTCCGCTCCCCAAGCTGATACACTACCGAGCCATGCGACCCCTGCTTCTCCTCTTCGGACTCTGCGCCGGCCTTTCCGCGCAGCAGTGGACGTCTCTGTTTGACGGCAAATCCCTCAATGGATGGGAGGCCCGCGCCACCTTTTCCGCGCCCTCCACTGGAGACTGGTCGGTGCGCGACGGCGCCATCTATTGTGGCGGCGCAAGCTCCGGATGGCTGCATACCAACGCTACGTTCAAGGACTTCCAGCTCCAACTGGAGTTCCGCGGCCCGGCTGACGTCAACAGCGGCGTCTTTCTGCGGTCCAGCAAAGAGGGCCAGCCCCACGTCACCGGCTACGAACTTCAGATCTGGGACATGCAGCCGGCCGGGTTCCTGACCGGTAGCCTGGTCGGTTCCGTCAAGGCGCGGTCGACGAAGATCAAGGCGGACGAGTGGAACCACTTCGACATTACTGCCCGCGGCGCGCACTTCCTGGTCAAGCTCAACGGCGCCGTCATCCTTGACGTTAGCGACGAAAAGCATGCCGAGGGCGTCATCGGCCTGCAGTGCCAGCCCGGGCAGAAGATCCACTTCCGCAACCTGCGTATCCGCCCGCTGCCGTAGCCGCGTTAGAATAGTAGTTTGAGCAATATGTCTCCCCGGATCCGTTCCACAACGGTGCTTGTCGTCCGCCGGAACGGCAAGGTCGTAATGGCCGCTGATGGCCAGGTCACGCTTGGCAGCGAGGTGTTGAAAGCCTCCGCCCGCAAGCTGCGCCGCCTTTATAACGGCAAGATTCTCTCCGGCTTCGCCGGTTCCACGGCGGATGCCTTTGCCCTGTTCTCCCGCTTTGAAACGAAGCTGGAACAGCACAACGGCAAGTTGGACCGCGCGGCCGTTGAAATGGCTAAGGATTGGCGCACCGACAAAATGCTGCGCCATCTGGAGGCTCTCCTGCTGGTCGCCGATCTGGAGAAGACTTATATTCTCTCCGGCAACGGCGATGTGATCGAACCCGACGAAGCGCTGGCTTCCATCGGCTCCGGCGGGCCGTTCGCCAAGTCCGCCGCCGTTGCGCTGTATGAGAACACGGATCTGTCGGCGCGCGAAATCGCCGAAAAATCCATGGTTATCGCCGGGAATATCTGCATCTACACCAACCTCAATGTGATCTACGAGGAACTCGGCTGATGGTCATCTATCTCCCCTCGCAGCACGGGACCGGGGAGTCGCCGCTGCTCGATGAGTTGACCCCCCGCGAGATTGTCCGCGAACTCGACAAATACGTCATCGGCCAGGCGGACGCCAAGCGCGCCGTGGCGGTTGCGCTGCGGAATCGCATGCGCCGCCAGCGTCTCGACCCCGAAATGGCTGAGGATGTCATGCCGAAGAACATCCTCATGATCGGCTCCACCGGCGTCGGCAAGACGGAAATCGCCCGGCGCCTCGCCAAACTGGCCAATTCGCCGTTCCTGAAGGTGGAGGCCAGCAAGTTCACCGAGGTCGGCTACGTCGGACGCGACGTCGAATCGATGATCCGCGATCTGGTTGAAATCGCCATCGACATGATCCGAGAGGAGAAGCTTGACGAGGTCTCCGACCGCGCGGAACAAAACGCCGAAGAGCGTCTGCTCGATCTCCTGATCCCGCCCGTTCCCGAGCCCTCCGAAAGCCAGGACCGCACGCGCGAGAAGATGCGCGAAAAACTCCTTGCCGGCAAACTCGATGAAATGTCCGTGGAGATCGACGTTAAGGACCGCATGCCGGCCTTTGAGTTCGTCTCCTCCCCGGGCATGGGACCGGGTATGGATGACATGGACATGTCCAACTTCAAGGACATGCTTCCGGCTCTGTTTGGCCCGCGGACGCGCAAGCGGAAGATGCCGGTTCCGGAGGCGCTCGATTACCTGATCCAGGAAGAAGAGCAGAAGCTTGTCGATATGGATCAGGTCACGCGCATCGCCATTGAGCGCGTGGAAAAAAGCGGCATTGTCTTCCTCGATGAGATTGACAAGATTGCCGGCCGTGAGGGCGGACAGGGGCCCGACGTCAGCCGCGAGGGCGTACAGCGCGATATCCTTCCCATCGTCGAAGGCACCACCGTCAACACCCGTTACGGCTTTGTCCGTACGGACCATATTCTCTTCATCGCCGCCGGCGCGTTCCATGTTTCCAAGCCGGCCGATCTGATTCCCGAACTGCAGGGCCGCTTCCCCATCCGTGTCGAATTGAAGTCCCTCAGCGAAGAGGACTTCATTCGCATCCTCCGCGAGCCGAAGAACGCGCTGATCAAGCAGTGCCAGGCGCTTCTCGAAACCGAAGGCATCAAGCTGACCTTTACAGAGGACGCCATCCGGGAGATCGCCCGTTTTGCCGCTCAGGTCAACGAAGTGATGGAGAACATCGGCGCCCGCCGGCTGCATACCATCATGGAGAAGGTGCTGGAGGAGATCAGCTTCGAGGGCCCGGATCTCAAGAAGAAGAACGTGAAAATCGACGCGAAGTTCGTCCAGCAGCAGCTCGCGGGTATCGTCAAGGATCAGGACCTGAGCAAGTACATTCTGTGAGGCAAACCGGCGCGGTCCTGAGCGTGGCGATCCTGGCCGTCTCCTGCGGCTATGTGGGCGATCCTCTGCCGCCGGCGCTGAACATCCCCAACCCTGTCCAGGACCTGCGCGCGCAGCAGGTGGAGTCGGATTTGGCGGTAAACTTTACGATCCCGCCCCGAACGACTGAGAACCTGCCCATAACCGACCTTGGCGCCCTGGAGTTGCGAGTTGGTCCGGTACCGGAAGGCGGTTGGAACCAGGACGTCTGGGCCGCCGCGGCGCGGGCCGTTGCGGTCGATGCAACCGCTCCGGGACCCGTCGAGACCAACGTCAATGTCCGGGACTTTGTGGGCCGCGAAGTCGTGGTGGCGGTGCGTCTCGCCAACCGCAAGGGCCGCTCGTCTGGCTGGTCGAATCCGGCGACGCTTCGCGTGGAGCCGCCGGTTGTTACCCCCGCGACGTTCCAGGCGGACTCTGCCCCCAATGGAGCGCTGCTCACATGGGATGGCTACAAGGGATTGGTCGTGGTTTACCGCGATGGCGAGCAGGCCGGGGAGGGCCAGGATGGCCGCTTCCTGGACTCCCGGGCCGTTCTTGGCCAGACGTACAAGTATGAGATCCAAGCCCGCGGCGACAAGGCGCTGGGCCGTCGCTCGGCTGCGATGGAAATCACCATCGCCGATCGATTCCCACCCGCCCCGCCCGCCGGTCTGAGTGCCGTTGCCGGTGCGGGAACGGTGGAACTGTCCTGGAATCCCAACCCTGAGACCGATATCCTTGGATACGCGGTCCGCCGCGCCTCCGGCGACGGTCCGCTCGCCACCGTGGCCGAGTTCCTCGACGCCCCGGCCTTCACCGATCGCGACATCCAGCGAGGCGTGCGTTACCGCTATGCGGTCATCGCCATCGACCTGCGCAAGAACCAGAGTCCTCAATCCCAGGAAGTGGAGATCACGGTACCTTGACCCGATTCGTTCGTTTTTCCCTCGACCCCGCCGCGCCGCCCACCCTCACCGACGCCGCCGGCGCCCGCTACGGCATTCTCGACGGCGACTTGATCCGTCCCGTTGGTTCCTTCTTTCACCCGGACCCGGCCGGCGACCCCATCCCTGCCACCCAGGTCCGGCTGCTGCCCGCCGCCAATCCCTCCAAGATCGTCTGCGTCGGCCGCAACTACGCCGAACACGCCAAGGAACTTGGCAACGACGTGCCCACCGAACCGCTCATCTTCCTGAAGCCGCCCTCTTCGCTATCCGCCGACGGGGACAAGGTCATCTATCCCCGCCTCTCGCAGAATCTCCACTACGAGGGGGAACTCGGCCTCATTATCGGTAAGCGCGCCCGGAACATTAAGGCTGAGGATTGGCGCGAATACGTCTGGGGTTACACCTGCGTCAATGACGTCACCGCCCGCGACCTCCAACGCAAGGACGGCCAGTGGACCCGCGGCAAGGGCTTCGATACGTTCTGCCCCACGGGCCGATGGGCCGTGCCCGCCGCCGAAGTCGATTTTGATGGACTCCGCGTCCAAACCTGGCTCGACGGCAAGTGCGTTCAGGACGCGCCCGTCGCCAACATGATTTTCCCCCCGGGTGCTATTCTGGCCTACGTCACGCAATTTTTGACCCTCGAACCCGGCGATCTCATCGCCACCGGCACCCCGGAGGGTGTCGGCCCCATGCAGGTGGGCAGCACGGTTCGCGTCACCGTTCCCGGTATCGGCCAGGTCGAAAACACCATCGCTGCCGAATAAACGAATGCAAGGAGATTACCTATGAAAATTTTTCTGGATACAGCCAACCTCGAAGAGATCAAGAAAGGCGCCTCCTGGGGCATCGTTGACGGCGTCACCACCAACCCCTCGCTGATTGCCAAGGAAGGTAAACCGATCGAAGAACAGGTCCGCGCCATCTGCGACATCGTCGATGGAGACATCAGCGCCGAAGTCGTCGCCACCGAGTACACGGCGATGGTGGAAGAAGGCCGCAAACTCTCGAAAATTCACAAGAATATCGTCGTCAAGCTGCCGCTGATCCGCGATGGCGTGCAGGCCTGCAAAACGCTGGAAAGCGAAGGCATCCGAACCAACGTCACGCTCTGCTTCCAGGCCGGGCAGGGGCTGCTGGTCGCCAAGGCGGGCGCCTATATCATCAGCCCCTTCGTAGGCCGGATTGACGACATGGGCGCGGACGGCATGATCCTCATTGAGGACCTGGTGCAGATCTACAGCAACTATGGTTTCAAGACGCAGATTCTCGCCGCCAGCCTCCGTACGCCGAACCATGTGATTCAGGCCGCCAAGGCCGGCGCCCACATCGGCACCCTCCCGTTCAAGACGCTCGACATGCTGTTCAACCACCCGTTGACCGACAAAGGTCTCGACCAGTTCCTGAAGGACTACGCGAAAGTCTTCGGCGCCAAGTAACCCCACCGGATGTCCGCCCCGCCCCTCGCGCTACAGCACATCTCCCCGTACGCTGCTCCGGTCACCGTTGGCCTGGCGGCTGCCGGGGCTTTGACCTGGATGGTGGCGCGGCACATCCGGAACAATCGTTCGCCGGAAGAAATGGAACGGAGGCGGCGGATTCGGCTTCATATCAATGGACGGCTGGCGGAAGTCTCGGTCTATCAGGCGGACTCCTCTGTCCTCCACTTCCACTACGAAATCGCGGGTGTCGCCTACGATACTACGCAGGACATCTCTGCTCTCGGGGCCTGGCTGCCCCGGCCGGCGGAGCAACTGGTCGGAACGGCCCTCGCCAAGTACGATCCGCAAAACCCCGCCAATTCCATCGTCATCTGCGAACATTGGACGGGCTTCAAAGAAAGGGAAACCAAACCATGAAAAAACTCCTGTTGACCGCGGTCGCCGCGCTCGCCCTCACCATGGGGACTGTTGAGGCCGCCTCCAAACCCAAGTCGGTGATCCATGTCGTCACCGTCAAGTGGAAGGCGGGTACTACCCCCGAACAGATCAATGCCGCCCTCAAGGGTGCCGAGACAGTCGCCAACTCCTACAGCGGGATTGAGCGTGTCTGGACCCGCGCCATCAAGGTGCAGGGCGCCGGCTACACCCACGCCATTGTCATGGAGTTCAAGGACGAGGCCGCTCTGAAGAACTACACCGACAGCCCCGCGCAGAAGGAATGGTACAAGGTGTACCTCCCCATTCGCGAGCAGTCCACCACGCACGATATCACCAACTAAACTCCGAACATCGGAACTGGCAGGCCGCCCGGACAATACCCAGTCCGCGCGGCCTTTCCGTTTTTCCCCGTCCGGGTTTGCGCGTGCCCGTTTCCGGCAAGGTGGGTATAGACTAAAGGTGAATGATGCGTAAGCTTTTTCTGTTCGTCGCAACGGCCTCTCTGTTCGTGGCCTCCGCCGCCGGGGAACTTTCCGGCCGCCGGGCTCCTGGCTTTGCCCTTCCCGACCTAAATCTGAACTACCACGATATTCAGGATCACCGCGGAAAAGTGGTCATCGTGGATATCATGCGCACCACCTGCCCGCACTGCCTCTCCGTCGCGAAAAACCTGGAGAAGATCAAGGCGCGGTTCGGATCTCAGGTTGCCGTCCTCAGCATCGTCAACCCGCCCGATAATCAACAGTCCGTCTCGCAGTATCTGGTGGCGAATAAGCTCACCACCCCGGTTCTGTTCGATTGCGGCCAGGTTTCGGCCGTCTACCTGAAGGTGACGCCGAAGAACCCCACCATCACCATCCCGCACATCTTCATCATCGATCAGCAGGGTATGATCCGGAACGATTTTGCCTATAGCGATTCGACGAAGGCGCTGCTTGAAGGCGATGGGCTTGCCGCCGAAGTGCAGAAACTGCTGACGCGGTCCGCGGCTCCCGCTGCCGCCAAGAAAGCTGTGAAGTAAGAATTCGATAATCTGGTTTTTCCCAATTCCTCGCATGCCTGCCGAAACAATCACCATCACCGACAACCGGACCGGAAAGTCCTACGAAGTTCCGATTGAGAACGAAACGATCCGCGCCACCGATCTGCGGAAGATCAAAGTGGACGCCGAAGACTTTGGGCTGATGACATACGATCCGGCCTTCATGAATACGGCGGCCTGCAAGAGTACCATCACCTTCATCGATGGCGATAAGGGGATCTTGAACTATCGCGGCTACCCCATCGAGCAGCTCGCCGATGACGGCAGCTACCTGGAAACCGCTTACCTTCTCTGGCACGGCGAACTGCCCAACGCCGCCCAGCTCGCCGAATTTACGGCCGCGGTGAATGCCAACCTCGCTCTGCCGGAAAACTTCTCCCGTCTCTATGACGGCTTCGGCCAGGACGCTCATCCCATGTCGCTCCTTATGGCCGGCTTCGCTGGCTTGGCGACCGCGTATCCGGACGCCAAGAAGGTGCTCGACAAGGAAACTCGCGCGAAGCAGATCTTTCGCGGTATCGCCCAGGCCATGACCCTCGGCGCCTGGGGCTACCGGTTCCGCAAGGGCCTCCCCATGGTCGCTCCCCGGCCGGATCTCTCCTTTGCCGCCAATTTCCTCTACATGTTGTTTGAGAAGGAAGCCGACCCCCGCCTGGTGCGCGCCGTCGATATTCTTTTCATCCTGCACGCCGACCACGAGCAGAACTGCTCCACTTCCACGATGCGGCTCGTCGGCAGCTCCCATGCCGATCCGTTCTCTTCCCTGGCCGCCGCCTCCGCCGCGCTTTACGGCCCCCTGCACGGCGGCGCCAACGAAGCCGTCCTGCGGATGCTCCGCCAGATCGGCTCCGTTGAAAACATCCCGTCGTTCATCGAGAAGGTAAAGGCGGGTGAAGGCCGTCTGATGGGCTTCGGCCATCGTGTCTACAAGAACTACGATCCCCGCGCCCGGATCATCAAGCACGCCGCCGAGGAGGTATTCGCCGTCACCGGTAAGAACCCGCTGCTCGATGTTGCCTCCGAGCTGGAGCGCATTGCTCTCCACGATGAGTATTTCATCAAGCGGAAGCTCTACCCCAACGTCGACTTCTATTCCGGTCTCATCTACGAAGCCCTCGGCTTCCCGGCCGAAATGTTCACCGTCCTGTTCGCCATCCCCCGCACGGCCGGCTGGCTGTCGCAGTGGGAAGAACTGATGTGCGACGAAGATCAGAAGATCGGCCGGCCGAGGCAGATCTACCTGGGAGAAGGGAAGCGCGACTACGTTCCGCTGGCTGATCGCAAGTAGTCTTTTCTGGAGTTCGCTCGCCGCGGCCAGTGAACTCCACTCCGCCGCCCGCGCCGGCGACGTGGAACGTGTGCGCGAACTCCTGAAGCAGGGCATCTCCGTCAGCGCGCCCGATACGCTCGGCGGGACAGCGTTGCACGACGCGGCGTGGTCCGGTCACCGCGCCGTGGTGGAACTTCTTCTGGAATCCGGCGCCGACGTCAACGCCCGCCACGTGGAGGGCGGTTCCTCGCCACTTCACTACGCCGTCATCACCAATCGCCGCGACATCGTAGCGCTGCTTCTTTCCAAAGGCGCGAACCTGCAGGCCCGGGACCGCGCCGGCGCCACAGTCCTTCACCTCGCAGCCAACCGCGGTTACGAGGAGCTCTTCACCGATCTCCTCACTCGATTCGGAAACCCGGACCTCGAAGATTCCGGCGGCGCTACCCCTCTTGACGAAGCCTGCTGGCGCGGCCAGGCCGGCATTGTGAAGATCCTGCTCGCCCACGGGTCGAATCCCAAACGCTCCAACCCTAAGACTGGTCTCCAGCCGCTTCACGTGGCAGCCCAGAAGGGCGCCGCCGAGGTCGCCACGCTGCTCATCAAAGCCGGTGCTGACCCCAATGCCCCGGATCGCGATCGCGAACTGCCCCTCCATACCGCCATCCGCATGCGATTCGTGGCCGTTGCCGAAGCTCTTCTCGCCGGCGGGGCGAATATGCCTGACCC
>CAZWDD010000042.1:0-25294 GCA_964632345.1 uncultured Solibacteraceae bacterium
CGGGAAGCGGAAACAGGAGCCGGGAAATGAGGCGAAAGAAAACGATCGTGCCGCATGTGCTGGCGGCGATCTTTGTCGGCTTCATCGGAATCATGGTCTTCGTCTACATCGAGGCGAAAAAGGCGAACCCGATTCTGTTGGACGAGCAGGGCCGCGTGCGCGGAGAGAAGCGTTAATGGCGAGCGCGCCGATGACCACCGTGCATTGCGCGCTCTGCGGCCTCCCGGCCGGATCGGCGGTCTACCAGGGCGCCTTCGATGGCGAGCAGAAGCTGTTCTGCTGCCACGGGTGCCTGCACGTGTTCACCATTCTTCGCGAAAGCGGCGCGCTGCAACCTGGCGTTGACCCGCGGGATACCGATCTGTTTCGCCGTTCCCTTGAGGCGGGGCTCGTCTCCCGGCCCGACGGCGAACCCCAGGCCGAGGAGGCCGGCGAGACTCTCGAACTTGCCCTGCAGTTGGAAGGAATGTGGTGCGCCTCCTGCGCCTGGCTCATTGAGCATATGCTGCGGCGCGAGCGCGGGGTGGTGGCCGCCGAAGTCCATTTCACCTCCGACCTCATCAAGGTCCGCTACCTTCCCCAGCGCATTCCCCCCGCCCGAATCCGCGAACGCATCGAGCGCCTCGGCTACCGCGTCAGCGACTACGCCCCCGGCTCCAACCGCGCCGACGATGCCCGCCGCCGTGACTTGCAGTTGCGCCTCGGCGTCGCCGGCTTCGTCTGGATGAACGTCATGACGCTCAGCAGCGTCTTCTATGTCAGCTACTTTGAAGCCATCGCCGACAGCATGCGGACCTATCTGCCCTGGGTCCTCATGGGGCTCACCGCGCCCGCCGTCTTCTACTCCGCCTGGCCCATCCTCCGGCTCGCCGTGCTCGGCGTGCGGGAGCGCGTCCTTCGCATGGAGTCGCTGCTGGCGCTCGGCATCCTTTCCGCCTACGGCTTCAGCGCCTGGCAGACCTTCGCCAGCGGAACGCACTTCTACTACGACACCGCTTGCGCCATCGTCACTTTTGTTCTCATCGGCAAGCTCCTTGAATCGGGCGCCAAGGAGCGTGCCGCCCGCGCCCTCACGCTGCTTCACCGCATGATGCCGCGCAAGGCCCGCCTCCTCGACGGAGGCCTCGAGCGTTGGATCGGCGTCGAGCGCCTCTCCAAGGGAATGGTCTTCGTCGTCAAACCCGGCGAACGCGTCCCTGCCGATGGCTTCATTACCAGCGGACGCTCGCTAGTTGATGAGTCGATGCTCACCGGCGAAAGCCGCCCTGTTTCCAAGACCCCGGGCGACGCCGTCACCGGCGGCAGCCTCAACGTCTCTGCTCCGCTCACTGTTTCCGCCTCCCGGCTCGGACACGAAGGTACGCTTCACCAGATGATCGCGTCCGTAGAGCGCGCCCTTGCCACCCGCGCGCGCGTCGAGCGCCGTGTCGATCGCCTCACCGCCGTCTTTATTCCCGTTGTCCTTGGCGCCGCGCTGTTTACCTTCACCGGCTGGATCTTCTGGGGCGGATTGAGCGTCGAGGCCGCGCTGCTCCACGCAATATCGGTACTCGTCATCGCCTGCCCCTGTGCCCTCGGCATCGCAACCCCGCTGGCCATCTCCTCGGCCGTCAGCGCCGCCTCCCGCCACGGTATTCTCATCAATAACGCCGACGTTTGGGAAACCGTCGAAAAGGTCGGCACTGTCGTCTTCGATAAAACCGGTACCGTCACCGCTGGCGAGTTCAAGCTCCTGCGCTGCGAAGGCATGCCGGAACTCGAAGCACTCGCCTGGGTCGCCCCCATCGAGGTCATGTCGGAACACCCGCTTGCCCGCGCCCTTGTCGACCGCGCCGTCGACCTCGGCGTCAAGTTCACCCCGGCCACCGACGTGCTTCGCTATGACGGCATGGGCATCTCCGGCGGCGTCAATCGGGAAGAGGTCTTTGCCGGCAACGCGCGCCTCGCACTCCAATGGGCCGGCCGCATCCCGGCTCGCCTGGAGGCCATCGCCGGCGAGTGGCAGCGCCAGGGCTTGAACGCCATCTACGCCGGCTGGGGCGGCGAGGTCCGCGTCGTCTTCTGCTGCGGCGATGAACTGCGTCCCGAGGCCCGCGAAGCCGTCCGCATGCTCCGCAAGCAGGGACTCCGCACTGAACTCCTCTCTGGGGATGCCCACGTCACCACTGAGGCCGTCAGCCGCGTCATCGGCGCCGACGGTTTTGAAGCCGAAGTGTTGCCCGAAGGCAAGGCCGACTATATCCAGCGCCTCGAAACCGCGCGCGGCCCCGTCGCCATGGTCGGCGATGGCGTCAACGACGCCCCGGCTCTCGCCCGCGCCACGCTCGGCATCGCCATGGGCGGCGGCGCAGCGCTCGCCATGCAGGCGGCTCCAGTCGTTCTCATGACCCCATCCCTGCGGCGTGTCGGGGATGTTTTCGCGCTGGCGCAACGGACCGTGAAGACCGTTCGCCGCAATCTGCTTTGGGCGTTTTCGTATAACGTAGCCGGGGTTGCCCTGGCGATGGCCGGCGTGGTGACGCCGTTGTGGGCGGCTGGCGCGATGATTGTCTCCAGTGTTTCGGTGATCGTTCAATCAGCGCGGCTGGCCCGGTGGGAGCCGGGTGATGGAAAATGAGATCTTCATGAGTGAAGGCGAATCGAGAGCGCAGAACCGGTTCCGCGAACTGTTGGACGCGGCGCCTGATGGAATCATTGAGGCCGACGCACGCGGGCGTATCGTCCTCGTCAACGAGATCGCGCAGAAGCTGTTCGGCTACTCGCAGGAGGAGTTCCGGTCCCTCGGCATCGACGCCCTTGTCCCCGACTCCGTCCGCGACCGCCACGCCGCCAACCGCGAGTCATTTGCCAAATCCGCCAGTACCCGCCCCATGGGCTCCGGCCTCGAACTGCAGGCCCGCCGCAAGGACGGTACTGTTTTCCCGGTCGAGATCAGCCTCAGTCCCATCCACTCCGGTGATGACTTCCACGTCATCGCCACCATTCGCGACGTCACCGCCCGCCGTGCAGCCGAGGAACGCTTTCAGGAGATGCAGGACCGCTTCACCCGCGAGCTCGAGGAAAAGAATCGCCAGTTGGAGCAGCGCAACGCCGAAGTCGAACGCAGCGACCGCCTCAAAAGCGAATTCCTCGCCAGCATGAGCCACGAGCTCCGCTCCCCGCTACACACCATCATCGGTTTCGCCGAACTCCTCGTCGAGGAGTTGGAAGGCCCGCTCAACGAGAAGCAGAAACGCTTCGTCTCCAACATCTACCAGGACAGCCACCACCTGCTCGCCCTCATCAACGACCTTCTCGATATCAGCAAAATCGAGGCCGGCCGCATGGAGTTCCATCTGGAGCCCTTCCCGTTGCTGCCGGCCATCGAGGAAGTGGTCGAGATGATCCGTCCCCAGGCCGAGGCCAAGGGTTTGCGCCTCGCCGTCGATGTCGCCCCGGAAGTCGTCGTCGAGGCCGACCGCCTCCGCCTTCGCCAGGTGATGACCAATCTCCTCAGCAACGCCGTCAAGTTCACTCCCGCCGGTGGCGCCGTCTCCGTCTCCGCGCTCGGCCGCCTCCGCAAGATCGCCATCTCCGTCACCGATTCCGGCGTCGGCATCGCCCGCGAGGATCATGAGGCCGTCTTCGACAAGTTCTATCAGGTCGGCCAGACCACCAAGGGCGTCCGCGAAGGAACCGGGCTCGGCCTCGCCATCACCAAACGCCTCGTCGAGCAGCAGGGCGGCAAGATCTGGGTCTGCAGTGAGACCGGCCGCGGCAGCACCTTCGTCTTTACGCTTAAGGCCGGCGCGGCCTCGCCGGCCCCCTCGCGTCCCCTCGTGCTCATCATCGAGGACGAGCCCCGCGCCGCCGAACTGCTCATGAACTACATGACCCCGGAAGGCTTCAGTTGCCTCTGCGCCGAAAACGCCGGCCAGGCCGCCATGATCGCCGGCGAACTCGAACCCGAGGCCATCGTTGTCGATCTGTCCACCCCTACCAGCCACGAGTGGCGCATGATCCGCGAACTCCGCAGCCACAAGCGCCTGGAGACCGTCCCCATCGTCGTCGTCTCCGTCACCGAAGAGGACGACGCCGCCCGCGCCCTCGGCGTCGAAGCCCACCTCACCAAGCCCGTCGGCAAGCGCCCGCTGCTTGAGGCTCTCGCCCGCGCCGTCCGCGTGCAGCCGGACCGTCGTTCCATCCTCGTCGTTGACGATGAACCCATGGCCCGCGAACTGCTCGCCGCCATCCTCCAGGAGGCCGGTTATCTCCCCATCCTCGCCAGCGGCGGCGAAGACGCCCTGGTCGAGATGGCCCGCACTACGCCCCTCGCCGTCATCCTCGATCTCCTCATGCCCGGCATGAGCGGTTTCGAGGTCCTCTCCCGCATCCGCGAACGCGCCGAATGGGCCGGCATCCCCGTCATCGTCCTGACAGGGATAGAATTAAACCGAGGCGATACAGAGCTGCTCAAGCACACCACTGTGGCGATCCTGCGCAAAGGCCAGTCCTGGAAGCAGCCCCTCCTCGGTGCGTTGCGGAAATCGGTGCGGCCGGCGTAGCGCCCGCCCGCCTGCATGACGATACTTATTGCCGACGATAGCGAAAAGAACCGGGAACTGCTCCGTACCGTGTTGGGCCACCTTGGCCACACTGTCCTTGAGGCCGCCGACGGCCGCCAGGCGGTCGAACTCGCTCAATCCAATTCCCCCGAGCTCTTTATCTTCGATCTCCAGATGCCCGAAATGGATGGCTTCGCCGCCATGCGCGCCGTCCGCTCCATCGATCGCTTCCAGGAGGCCCCCGTGCTCGCCTTAACCGCCTATGCCATGGAGGGCGATCGCGAAAAGGCGCTCGCCGCCGGCTTCAGCTCCTACCTCACCAAACCCCTCCGCATGGCCGAACTGCGCACCGAACTGGCGCGCTGGACGGTTTCCGTATGAGCGCTCCCCTCATGACGCTCCTCATCATCGACGACAACACCGGCAATCTCGAACTCTTGAGCGCCGCCCTCCGCCGGCCAGACCTCGATATCCTCACCGCCTCAGACCCCGAGGAGGGCCTCGATCTCGTCGCCACCCGCCACCCCCAGATTGTCCTCACCGACCTCGTCATGCCCCGCGTCACCGGCCTCGAAGTCCTCGATCGCATCATGGCCTTCGATCCCTCCATCGACGTCATCCTCATGACCGCCCACTACTCCACCGATACCGCCGTCGAAGCCATCAAGAAGGGCGCCTCCGACTACTGGAACAAGCCCGTCCCCATCGACACTGTCCGCCGCCGTGTCGATCAACTCCTGGAAACCGCCCGCCGCCGCATCCGCGCCGCCTCCCTCCAACGCGAACTCCTCGATAGCGCCGAGTTCCACGGCCTCGTCGGCAACAGCCCCCAGATGTGGGATCTCTACTCCCGCGTCGAGCGCGTCGCCCCGCACTACCGCACCGTCCTCGTCACCGGCGCCACCGGCACCGGCAAGGATCTCGTCGCCAAATCGCTCCACGAATTGAGCCCCGTCGCCGGCGGCAACCTCGTCGTGCTCAACTGCTCGGCCGTCGTCGAAACCCTCTTTGAAAGCGAACTCTTCGGCCACGTCCGCGGCGCCTTCACCGGCGCCGTCGGGGATAAGGCCGGCCTCTTTGAACACGCCCACAAAGGCACTCTCTTCCTCGACGAAATCGGCGACATGCCCCTCGCCACCCAGGCCAAACTCCTGCGCGCCATCCAGAATCAGGAGATCCAGCGCCTCGGCTCGCTCACGCCCCGCAAGGTCGACGTCCGTATCATCGCCGCCACCAACCGCGACCTTCGCCAATCCATCGTCGACAAGACCTTCCGCGAGGATCTCTACTACCGCCTCAGCATGGTCGAGATCGCTGTCCCCCCGCTCGCCGAACGCGAAGGGGATCTCCCCCTCCTCGTCCGCCACTTCACCCGCCGCTTCAGCGATCTCTACCGCAAGCCCATCGCCGGCTGGACCCGCCGCGCCGAAATCGTCATGCTCCGCCACAATTGGCCCGGCAATGTCCGCGAACTCGAAAACGCCGTCGGCCACGCCTGCATGATGGCGCTCGGCGAAACCATTGACGTCGGCGACCTCCCGCCGTATCTCTGGGGCGGGGAAGGCGAAGGCGGCGCCGTCGCCGCTGCCGCCGTCGTCGGTGGCGCCGGGGCCGATATGCCCGGCCTCGAGGACCAGGAAAAGGCGCTCCTCCAGCAGGCGCTCGAAAAGTGCGCCGGCAATCGCACCGCCGCCGCGCGCATGCTGCGCATCAGCCGCGACACGATGCGCTACCGCATGAAGAAATTCGGCCTCGGCTGAGTCTGCTACCCTCACGGGAATGAGGCTGGCATTCCTTCCCTTCCTTTTCCCCGTACTCCTCGCGGCGCAACCCAGGCCCCTCGATTGGGCCCAGATCGAGAAAGAGACCCTCGAGCACTTCTCCGCGCTTGTCCGCATCAACTCCACGGATCCCGGCGGCAGCGAAAAGCCCGTCGTTGACTACCTCAAATCCGTCCTTGATCGCGAAGGCATCGAAGCCAAAATCTTCACCCGCACCAACCTCGCCGACCCATCCATCATCCGCCCCAATCTCGTCGCCCGCATCAAGGGCAGCGGCAAAAAGCGGCCCCTCCTCATCGTCGGCCACACCGATACCGTCAACATCGATCCCGCCAAGTGGAAGCACGGCCCCTTCTCCGCTCACCGCGAGGACGGCTACATCTATGGGCGAGGAACAATCGACGACAAGGACAACCTCGCCGCCGCCCTCATGTCCATCCTCCTCGTCAAGCGCCAGAAACTCGCGCTCGACCGTGACGTCATCTTCCTCGCCGAAGCCGGCGAAGAAGGCAACACCTCCGTCGGCATCGCCTTCCTCGTCAATCAACACTTCGGCGAACTCGACGCCGAGTTCTGCCTCGCCGAAGGCGGCTCCGCCGTCCGCACCGGCGGCAAGCTGCGCTTCGTGCAGGTGCAGACCACCGAGAAAATGCCCCGTGGCGTCAAACTCGTCGCCACCGGTGTCGCCGGCCACGGCTCCGTTCCCCTGCGCTCCAATCCCGTCGCCCACCTCGCCAAGGCCGTTGCGAAGGTCGCCGAGTGGCAGCCGCCCATGCGATTGAATGACACCACCCGTACCTACTTTGAACGTCTCGCCGGCATCTCCAGCCCCGAGGAAAAGGAACGCTACAACGGCCTCCTCCATCCCGATAAAACCGACGCCGTCCAGGAGTACCTCGCCGTCCACGAGCCGCGCCACAACGCCATGCTCCGCACCTCCATCTCCCCCAACATCATCCAGGCCGGCTACCGCATCAACGTTATCCCCTCGGAGGCCGAGGCCACGCTCGATATCCGCGCCCTCCCCGACGAAGACATGCCGAAGTTCTTCGACACCCTCAAAAGCGTCATCAACGATCCCGTCGTCAAGATCGTTCCCCAGTCCACCTCCGCCCGCCCCGGCGCCCCGCCCTCGCCTCTCTCCAACGAAGCCTTCCGCGCCATTGAATCGGTCGCCAAACGCCACTACGACGGCGTCCCCGTCCTTCCCACCATGTCCACCGGCGCCACCGACATGGCCTTCCTCCGCGCCAAGGGCGTTGCCTGCTACGGCATCGGCCCCGCCGTCGATTCCGAGGACGGTCCCAAAGGCTTCGGCGCGCACAGCGACCAGGAACGCATCCTCGAAGCCTCTCTCTATCAGTTCGTCAAGTTCCACTACGATCTCGTCGTCGAACTGGCCGGCGCCAAATGAAGTGGCTCCCGCTTCTCGCGGCCGTCTCCCTGTGGGGCCAACTGCCCCGCCTGGAGCGGCCGGTGCGTATCGATGGCGATCTCACCGAATGGCGTGACTACGCCTTCTCCGATGGCCTCTGGGATCTCGACCGCCTGCGCCATTCCCCCTGGTACGACCCCACCCGCAACCGCCTCACCCTCCATCCCAACGAAACCGGCGTCGACCTCGCCGCCCGCTACTACACCGCCTGGGACGACAACTACCTCTACCTCGGCGCCGACGTCCAGGACAACGTCAACGACGTTTCCGACCCCGCCCACCAGCCCAGGCGCTGGTACTACAAAGACGCCATCTGCTGGTTCATCGAAGCGCCGCGCGCCGCGAAAGGGCAGAACTTCGGTGAACGCGACAACGCCTTCTGCTTCGTCATCGACACCTCTCGCCCCGCCTACGGCGCCTGGTGGCGCCACGGCGCCCCCGGCCGAACCTATATCGAGGAACCTCTGCCTCCCTCCGCCGTCCGCTACGCTATCCGCCGCGGCCCCCGCGGCAACTTCACCCTCGAAGCTCGCGTCGAGCTCGCCCCCACCCTCGGTGTCAGCTCTCCGCAGTGGCGCGCCCCGCGTCCCGGCGACGAGTACGGGCTTCAGATCGTCCACACCGATCCGGACGGCGCCGGCTACGGCGGCCACTTCCTCATCTACGGCCGCGGCGACGACGATGCCACCTGGGGCCGCTTCCTCCTCACCGGCCCGCAATCGCCGCTGGAGCGCAAACCGGACTGATCCCTGTACAATCGCAGGAATATGCTGCTTCGGTGTTCGTTTCTTCTGGGCCTGCTCTCGCTCTCCGCGCAGGACGCCCGGCAGTTGTTTGAAAAGCAGTGCGCCGTCTGTCACGGCGATGGACACGGCACCGAGCGCGGCCCGAATCTGGCCGATAACCGCCGCGTCCGCGCCGCATCCATCGACGAGATCCGCGCCCTCATCCGCGACGGCGTTCCCGCCCGCGGCATGCCCGCTTTCCCTCTGCCCGCACCGGAGCTCGACGCCCTCACCACACTCGTCCGCTCCTTCAGCGCCCCCGCCGCCGATAGCCATCCGCCCGGCGATGCCGCCGCCGGCGAACGCTACTTCTTTGGCCAGGGCGGCTGCGCCAACTGCCACATGGCCCTCGGCCGCGGCAAGCCCGCCGGGCCCGACCTCTCCGTCGTCGGCCGCGAACTCACCTTCGTCGAGCTCGAAGAATCCGTCCGCCAACCCTCCGCCTCCGTCAAGCCCGGCTACCAGATGGCAGCCGTCCAACTCCGCAGTGGCGCTACCCTCAGCGGCTTCGTCCGCAACCGCAGCCGCTACAATCTCCAACTCCAGGACCTCGCCGGTAAGTTCCACCTGCTCGACGAAACCGAAATCGCCTCCGTCACCCTCCAACCCGGCTCCGTCATGCGCCCCCCCGCCTGCTCCGCCGAGCAGTGCCGCGACCTCCTCGCCTTCCTCAGCAACCTCACCGGCCCCCGCCCCGGCCAGCCCGGCGCCCCTCTCGCCGCCGAAGGCGGGCCGACGTTCGCCGCCATCGCCAACCCCGCGCCCGGCGACTGGCCCACCTATCACGGCCCCCTCACCGGCAACCGCCACACCGCCCTCAATCAGATCAACCCCGCCAACGTCAAGGACCTCGTCCTCAAGTGGGTCTTCCCCATCAATCACAACGTCCTCGAAGTCACCCCCGTCGTCGTCGATGGCGTCATGTACGTCACCGGCCCCAACCAGGTCTTCGCCCTCGATGCCCGCGCCGGCCGCACCCTCTGGCACTACCAGCGCCCCATGTCCGGCGAGTCCAAGGGCGACCCCGCCAAAGGCACCAACCGCGGCGTCGCCATCCTCGGTGACCGCGTCTTCCTCGTCACCGACAACGCCCACCTTCTTGCCATTCATCGCGTCACCGGCAAGCTCCTCTGGGAACGGCCCATCACCGAAGGCGTCGACGACAAACGCAACGTCGGCAACACCGCCGCCCCCCTCATCGTCAACGATCTCGTCGTCGCCGGCGTCTCCGGCGGCGACCTCGGCATGCGCGGCTTCCTCGATGCCTACAAAGCCTCCACCGGCGAACGCGTCTGGCGCTTCTGGACCGTCCCCAAGCCCGGCGAACCCGGCTCGGAAACCTGGATCGGCAAGTCGCTGCCGGACCACGGCGGCGGCGGCGCCACCTGGATGACCGGTACCTTTGACCCCGATACCCAGACCGTCTTCTGGGGCACCGGCAACCCCTACCCCTCCATGAACGGCGACGAACGCAAAGGCGATAACCTCTACACCGATTCCGTCATCGCTCTCGACGCCGCCACCGGCAAGCTCAAGTGGTACTACCAGTTCACGCCCCACGATCTCTTCGATTGGGACGCCGGCCAGACGCCCCTCCTCGTCAACCGCAAGTACCGCGGCCAGGACAAGAAGCTCCTCATTCAGGCCAACCGCAACGGCTTCCTCTACGTCTTTGACCGCGTCAACGGCAAACTCCTCCTCGCCGAAAAATTCGTCGACCGCCTTACCTGGGCCACCGGCATCGGCTCCGACGGCCGCCCCATCCTCGTCCCCGGCATGGAGCCAACTAAGGACGGCACAAAGGTCTGCCCCAATGTCCTGGGCGCCACAAACTGGCCGTCCATGGCGCACAACCCCGATACCGGGCTCTTCTACCTCATGGCCCGAGAGGCCTGCGGCGTCTATGTCAAGCGCCCCAGTTGGAACCCCAGGAAGATCCCGCTCGAGCCCGGCCAGATGTTCCTGCGCGCCCTCGATGTTGAAACCGGTAAGCGCGTCTGGGAAGTCCCGCAGATAGGCCCGGCCGATAGCTGGGGCGGCGTCCTTTCCTCCGGCGGTGTCATCTTCTTCGGCGAGGACTCCGGCGCCCTCGGCGCCGTCGATGCCAGGACCGGCAAAGACCTCTGGCACATCCAGACCAACGCCGCCGCCGCCCTCGGCGATGGTCACAGTTGGCGCTCTTCCCCCATGACCTACATGGCCGGCGGCAAGCAGTACATCGCCTTCGCCGCCGGGCCCAACATCCTCGCCTTCGCGCTCCCCTAACGCCGCTCGTACAACCGCTGGCAGAAGGCCCCGCGCGTGATGCCCGCCGGTACGTCCACCTTCACCCCGGCCAGCTTCTGCCACTGCGCCGCCGTCGCCGCGTCCAGCGGCTCATCCGGCCGCGCCAGGTAGTCTGCAAAGAAGCCTTTCGTGCCGAAATACTGCATCGCCGCGAACGCCGCATGTCTACGGTCGATGTCTTTGAAGTACGTCAAAACCTGCCCCCGCCCGGCCAGTTGCCGCTGCAGCGCATCCACGTCCACCCGGCGCGGCAGCACCCCGGCGCCGATCGCCAGATGCGCCGCCGTCCCCGCCGCCTCTCCCATCGCCATCCACGTCGGCTCCATCCGGATCGTCGAAAACGCCACATGCGTCGTCGATGCCGCCACCGGCACCAGCAGCCCTTCCACCTTCTCCGGCACCAGAATCCGGTACGGAATCTGGTACGGCACCGTGTAGTCATCCAGCATGTAGATGTAGCCCTCCAGCGCCTTCGTCTGCCCCGGCTCGCGCTTCCGCGTCGGGAAGCTGTCGATCGGAAACTCGCCCGACGCAATCGCGTCGGAATGGATCGCCGCCCGCTTCTCCCCCGGCCGCAACGTCACGTCGTTCTCGCTCAGCGTGTACATCCCCACAATTCGCCGCGCCTCGCGAATATACAGTTGCCACGGAAAGTGCCCCTCGGCGGCGAACTCGTCCTTCGCCAGTTGGAACCCCCGCGCCAGCCGCCGGTGCTCCTCCGGAATCGCCTCGTCGTTCTGCAGAAAATACAGTAACCCCAGCGTCAGGTTGCGGATCTTCGCCGTAATCTGCTCCCGCTCCTCCCACCCGGCCTCCACGTACCCCACGTTCTCCTCCGCGAACGGAAATCCCAGCGCCTTCGGAAACATATTCACGTCCGTCTTGGCGTTCGGCAACTCCGCTACCGAGAGCGCCCGCACCGCCGTCCCCATCAGCGGCTTGAACATGCCCCGGCCGTCTTTGTAGTTCGCCGGCATTCCCATCCGGCCCTCGCGCCAGTCGTCCAGATAGCCCAAATAATTCTCGCGCCGGTAGTCCGGCGGCGGCTCGGTCAGCACATATGCATTCGCCGGGTCCGTCGTCAGGCACAGCCGGAACGTATACGCCGGCAGCCGTTTGTCCCCCTCCCCCGTGCTGCCCGGCAGAAACTCGCGCGTGTCGTGATCCTGATAGATCACCCCCGCATGCTTCTCCCCGAACTCCGCCCGCGACTCGCGCCCCAGCCGGTACCGCGCCCCGGCCGCCGCCGCCAGGTCCCCCTCATACGTCGCGTCAATGAAGACCGCCGCCCGAAACTCCTCCTCGGCCAGCGTCGCCCGGTGCCGCGCCGTCATCGCCGTCACTCGCTCCCCGGCCTTCGTCACGCGCCGCAACTCCCGCCTTGGAAACAGCGTAATCCGCTCCCCCTCCTTCCCGATCATCCGCCGCAGGATCCGCTCCGCCACCGACGGCTCATAGTAATACCCGTCCCGCGACAACCGCACGTTCGCCGACCCCGCGCCATAGTGTTCCACGTAGTGCTCCCGCACCTGCCCCGTGAACTCCCGAAACAATCCGCCAATCGCCTCCCGCGTCTCAATGTCGGACTTCCCCAATCCGCTCGCCGACATTCCTCCCACGTGATTGTGATACTCCACCAACGCCACCCGCCGCCCCAGTCGCGCCGCCGCAATCGCCGCCCCAATCCCTCCCGGCGTCGCTCCGTACACCACCACGTCGAAGCGCCGCGGCGTCGCCTTCACCGGAATCTCGGTGATCTGAATATCTTCCTTGTTCGTCGAGTAGGCCACCCACAACGACCCGTTGTGCTCAATCGCGTGCGGATATTGGAATGTCCCCGCCCGCTGCTTGAAACGCGCCGCCGGCGCCCCGTGCCGGATCGCCATCGGATAGTCGAACGTCCACCCATCCCGGCTGAAGCTGATCGCCAGCGGGTCCCGCCCCGCCGGATTCGGATTGTTCACCAGATAGTACGCGCCCGTCGACAGCCGCCCGATATAGTTCTTGCTCGTCGCGTCCGGATAATTCGTCTGCACCGCCGGCGACCACGTCTCCCCGTTGTCGCGCGAGTACATATGGATCAGCCGCCGCGACCGCCGGTTGTCGCGGATGATCAGATGCGCCACCCCGTCCGGCCCCGTGAACCAGCTCGGCTCGTCTAGCTGCTCGAACGGCGGTGGCGCGGCCAGCCTCTCGTAACTCCACTCCGTCGGGCGCCCCGGGTCCGCGTACGCCGCGAACAGGTCCATGTTCTCATCCCGGCACGGCATGAACAGCCGGCTCCCCAGTCGCTCCGGCGGAAAGTTATTCATGCACTTCGGCGCGAATACGCCCTTGTCTTTCCACGCCCGCCCGTTCCACTCAAACCAGATCAGTTGCAGGTCCTTCCATACCACCGCCCTGCCGCGCTTTCCGTAATCCGCGCTCCCCACCCGCGCTCCCAGCGCATGCAGCCGGCCGTTGTGGACAAACAGCCCGCGCGCAATCCACCGCAGTGGTCCCTGCGCGCCGTCCGGATCCGCCGCCAGCACCCGCGCCTCGCTCCACTTGTGCCCGTCACGGCTCGTCGCGAAAAGGATCTGTTGATCCGGGTCCTCCTCATTGCCCGCCGCCGAGGACCATGCTGCAAAGAACTGCCCGTCGAAGTGCGACAGATACGAGTGCAGGTTGAACTGCGATCGTCCTTTTTCCCCGGCGAAAATCGTGCTCGTCCGGCCCTCGGCCAGCGCCAGTTCTTTCGGCGCCGCCAGCGCCGCCGGGTTTGCCAGCAGCCGGTCCGCCTGCGCCGCGGCCGGCAGTAGGGTCAATGCGAACAGAAGAGAGAACTTCATGAGTCCCTCTATTTTCGCTTTGCTCCTCTCACCTTTGTCACCACCATGTACAGCGACTTCCGCGCCGTCAGAAACAGCGTCCGCCCGTCCTCGCCCCCGAACGTCAGATTCGCCGCCGCCTCCGGTAGTAATATCCGCGCGATCAGTTTCCCGTCCGGCCCGAATATCTGCGCCCCATCCCCGGAACTCGACCACACTCGGCCCCCCTCGTCGCACCGGATCCCGTCCGGCCCCCCCTTGTCGATCGACGCAAACACCGCGCCCCCGCTGATCGCCCCATTCCGCGCCACGTTAAAAACCCGGATATGCCGCGGCGCCCCCGAATCGGCCACATACAGCTTCGATTCATCCGGTGAAAAGCACAGCCCGTTCGGCTTGTCGAAATCCTTAATCACCGGCATCAGTTGCTTCGATACCGGGTCCAACCGGTACACGTAGTTCCCCGCCTGCTCCTTCGGCCGCCCCCCCAGCCCGTAGTCCGGATCCGTAAACCAGATCGACCCGTCCCGCTTCACCACAACGTCGTTCGGCGAATTCAGCTTCTTGCCCTCAAACGCCTCCGCCATCGTCTCCACTTCCCCATCCGTGCCCGTTCGCGATATCCGGTACGCCCCATGCTCGGCCGTCAGCAGCAGGCCGCTCCGGTCCAGCGTGTTCCCGTTCGCGTTGTTGCTCGGCTTCCGGAACGTCGTCACGCCACCCTTCGCGTCCCACCGCTTCAACTCGTTCGCCGGGATGTCGCTGAACACCAGGTACCCCTCCGGCATCCATACCGGCCCCTCCACAAACTGCATCCCCGTGGCCAGTTGTTCCACCTTCGCCGTCGGGGCGAACAGCTTCTTGAACTCGGCCTCATCCTTGATTTCAAAATCCGCGGCGGCCAGTGGCAGTAGAAACAGAAGGAATCGGTTCATGAATACTCCGGACTGGATACAGTCCGGCCCGGCGAAACGTGCTCGCTCGAGGCACGCTCCCACCGGGCCGGGGTTAGTGGATTAGAACGACAGTCGCAGCGCGAACTGCATCTGCCGCGGCGTCCCGACAATGGCATTGATGATGCCGGCGTTCGGGTTCCCGATCGTCGAGTTCGGAATGTCGAACTGCGCGTGGTTGAACAGATTGAAGATTTCTGTCCGGAACTGCAGCTTCACTCGTTCCGTCAACGCGAAGTTCTTGAACACTGAGTAGTCGAAGTTCACTCGTCCCGGGCCATACAGCGAGTTCCTCGCTGCATTCCCGAACGTGAACTGCGCCGGCGTTCCCCACGCCGCGCCTGAAGCAGACGTCCCAAGTGAAACGTCAAACCACCGGGCAATCGTTGGGTTGTCGATTGTCGCGTCCTTGAATGCATCGGGACGGCTACCGCCCGCGTTCGACACCGAATTCGCCAGCGTTGCCGTGAACGGCAGGCCGCTCTGCAGCGTCGCGATCAGGTTCATGTCCCAGCCGCCGGCGATCAGGTCGGCCGCCCGGCCCATCCCGGACCCGAACTTCCGCCCCTTGCCCACCGGCAGTTCGTAGTTCATCGACTGCACAAACCGGTGCCGGATATCGTGCCCCGAGTTTCCTCGTTCCGCCCGCCGGTTCCGGATGTCCTGCGGCAGCGGCCCGTTTGCCGCCCCGCCGAACTGATTGGCCACTGTGTCGATCGAGTGCGCCCACGTATAGGCGCTCAGGAACCCGACTCCGTTCGCGAACCTCCGTTCCACCGTCGCCTGCAGCGAATGGTACGCCGACAGCCCGTCGCTCACGTTGAAATCGACGTTGATTACCCCAGGTGCCAGTAGCCGTAACGGACGCCGCAGCGCCGGCGCCTCCGGTCCCGGAACCGTCTGGTTGTAATTGAACACGTTCTCCAGCCGCCGTCCCATGTTGCCCACATATCCGATCTTGAACACCATGTCTTTCGGAAGGCTCTGCTGGATCTGGAAGTTATACTGCTGCGCGATCCCGTTCCGCAGCCGCGGATCCACAGCCAGCATCGATCCCACCGGGTTGTTGGCAACCACGTTCGGATCCAGGTTCGGGATCGGGTCCAGACCCTGCGACACGCGCCGCGGGTTGGCCACGAACTGATTGATGTCCACCGTCTGGATCGGCCCGAACGGCAGCTGCCGGTGCCGCCGCATCAACACGCTCTCGCTGCCTGCCGGGTTGTAGAAGATCCCCGCGCCGCCGCGGATCACCGTCCCCGGCCGCAGCCGGTAAGCGAACCCCAGACGCGGCGCGAAGTTGTTGCGATCGGACACAACACCCGTTGCCGAGTCCGAGTTGAATCCGGCGATCAGCAGCTTGCCCGTCGTCACGTCAAAGTTCGTCCACTTGTCGTTCAACTCCCGCGTCGGCGTATCCACTTCGTAGCGCAACCCGGCGTTGATCGTCAGCTTGTCCGTCACGCGCCAGTCGTCCTGCACGTAGAAGTTCCACTCCCACTGCAGAATCCGCGGCTCGAACAGCGTGAAGTCCTGTTCAATGAAGCTCGCCGTCCCCATCAGCAGCGCCGCCATCGCGTCGCCCGTCGCCGCCGCGTTGTTCGGGTCATCCGTAAACGTGCGCCCGAAGTTGAATCGCCCGTTCCCGCGGTTCGTCTGATACTGCGTCAGCCGCCGCTGCCGCCAGTCCGTCCCGTACTTGATCGTGTGCTTCCCGCGCAGGTTCGTAAAGTTGAACGCCGGGTTGATCGTGTCTTCAAACCGGATAATCGGCAGCGACCGCGTCTGCCCGATGCCCGTGTACCCCGCCGGGCTGAAGATCGGCAGGCCGTCCGAGTTCGGTCCCTGGTTCGCCCGCGCCACACCCAGTTTCTCCCCGAGTTTCGCGCCAGGCGTTGCCCCTTCCTGCAGGAACACCAGGTCGAACCGGTTGAAGCCCAGCTTCGCCTCCATGATGAACGTAGGCGACCACGTCTTCACCCAGTTGATCACGCTGTGGAACGCCTTCAGCGAGGAGTCTCCCGCAAACGTGTCTTCGTTTCCGAGCCCGAACGTACCTTCCATCCCGGGAATCGTCGCGTTCACGAACGTCGACGGCCGCGTCGTCACCGTGTTCTGCTGCGAATACCGCGCAAACAGGTTGTTCCGTTCGTTGATGTTCCAGTCCACGCGCCCGTCCACCTGATTCCACCGCTGCTTCTCCTTCGGCGACGACGTGTGGTTGTTCACAATCCCCGCCCGCGTCGGCAGCGGATAGGCCTGGATCATCCGCGACATGATCGGGTCGAACCGGCTGGCCGGTATCGTCCTTCCCGGGAAGGGGTCCCGCGTGAATCCGCTTCGCGTTCCAGGTGCCGCCCGCAACGAGTTCGGGTCGAAGATGTCGCGCACCGCGCCGAAGTTCCCCGCCCGCGTTTCCGCCGTCGGCACGGAGTTCACAAACGCCCTCTCCTGCCGCCGCTGGAAGCCCTCGTAGTTGGTGAAGAAGAACAGCTTGTCCTTGATGATCTTGCCCCCGAAGCTCCCGCCGAACTGACTCTGGCGCAGTGTCGGCTTGTTCGGCAGGAAAAAGTTCCGCGCATCGGTCGCGTCGTTGCGCAGAAACTCATACGCGCTGCCGTGCCACTCGTTCGATCCCGACTTCGAAATCACGTTGATCGTCGCCCCGGAGTTGCGCCCTTGGTCGGCGGAAAACAGATTCGTCTGAATCTTGAACTCCCGCACCGCTTCCACCGACGGCCGCAGCGTGATCGAAAGCGTCAGCCGCTCATTGTTGTCAATGCCGTCATATAGAAAGTTGTTCGACCCTTCCCGGTTCCCGTTCGCGAATATCTCGCTGCCCGGCCGCAGATCGTCCGGTCGCGTGCCGCTCATGATCGTACCCTTGGCGCCGAAGCCCACACCGGTAACGCCCGGTCCAAGCGTCGCCAACTGCACGAAGTTGCGCCCGTTCAGCGGCAATTCCGCAACCGCCTTCTGCTCAATCACCTGCCCGATCGCCGAGTTGTCGCTCTCCAGCAGCGGCCCCGATGCCGTCACTTCCACCGTTTCGGTCACCTGGCCCACTTCCAATTGGAAATCCAGGCGCGCCGTCTGGTTCACTTCGAGGGAGATATTGTCCTGCACCACCTGCCGGAACCCGGTCTTCTGGGCCGAGATCCTGTAACGGCCCGGAGGTAGCAACGGAATCGTGTAGGAGCCGCCGTCATCGGACAGCGTTTCGCGAGTCGTCTGGGTCGCAATGTTCGTGATGGTAATTTTCGTGCCGGACGCCGATGCGCCGGTCTTGTCGGTAACGTTGCCAACTACGGTCGCGAAGTTCTGGGCAAACACAGACCCGAGGCACAACGCAGCCGTGAGGACTGCAAACTTGGATGTTGTCATCGGCCTGTATCTTATCACTTGCCGTACCCCTTTTCTGGTACCCGCGACGGTCTAAACTCAAAGGAAATGGGTAGAATTCGCGTCCTTCCGGACGCCGTGGCCAACCAGATCGCCGCCGGGGAAGTTGTCGAACGGCCGGCTTCGGTCATTAAGGAGTTGCTCGAAAACTCTCTCGACGCCGGAGCCTCCTCCGTCGCCATTGAAGCCGAAAGCGGCGGCCGCCGCCTCCTCCGCATCACCGATGACGGCTGCGGCATGCTCCGCGACGACGCCATGCTCGCCTTTGAACGCCACGCCACCTCCAAGCTCTCCAGCGTCAAGGACCTCTTCTCTATCGCAACCCTCGGCTTCCGCGGCGAAGCTCTCCCCTCCATCGCCAGCGTCTCCCGCCTCACCCTCGAAACCCACGCTCCGGAGGAAACCACCGGCACCCGCGTCGAAATTCACGGCGGTAAAATGATCCGCTGCGACGAAGCCGCCCTCCCCAAAGGCACCGTCATCACCGTCCGCGACCTCTTCTACAACGTCCCCGCCCGCAAGAAATTCCTCCGTTCCGACCAGACCGAACTCGCCCACATCGCCTCCCTCGTCACCCACTACTCCCTCGCCCATCCCGACAAAACCTTCGAGCTCCGCCACGACAACCGCGAACTCCTCCACGTCACCCCCGTCGATACCCTCCGCGAGCGCGTCTTCCAGGTCTTTGGCAGCACCCTGCTCGAAGACCTCATCGATATCGGCGAGCACGAACGCGAACTCCTACTCCCCGATCCGCCGCAAGGCCTCCCCGAGGAAGAGCGCACCCGCGTCTACCTCCTCCGCGGCTTCGTCTCCCGCCCCCAGGTCCAGAAGTACAACCGCAATTCCATCTACCTCTTCGTCAACGGCCGCCTCATCCGCGACAAGATGCTCCTCCACGCCCTCCAGGCCGCCTATCACAACCTCATGCCCCCGGGCGCCTTCCCCTTCGCCCTCCTCTTCCTCGATTGCGACGCCGAAGAGGTCGACGTCAACGTCCACCCCTCCAAAACCGAGGTCCGCTTCCGCCACGGCAGTTGGGTGCACGACTATGTCCGCGACTCGATCCGCGGCTCCATCATGGACTCCCGCCCCCTCTCCTCCCTCCCCCTTCCCGCGCAGGCCCAGCCCGCCGCCCGCCTCCCCTACAGCGAGTTTTCCCAGCAGATCGAAAACGCCTCCCTCCGCCCCGTCATCCCTCCCCGCGACCTCCAGGGCGTCAGCGATGCCGACCTCCCCACATTCCACCTCAACGCGCCCCCCCCCCCCCCCCCCCCCCACGCCCAAGACGCGCCGCTTACCCATACTCCCCCACCCCCACCCCACCCCCCCGCCCCCCACCCCACCCCCGGGCCCCCAACCCACCGCGGGCTCCCCGAAGGTGTCGTCCTCGATACCTCCCAATCCCTCGACGTCCTCAAGGATCTTCGCCCCCTCGGCCAACTCCACGAAAGCTTCATTCTCGCCGCCGGCCGCGACGGCCTCTGGATCATCGATCAACACGTCGCCCACGAACGCATCCTCTTCGAACAGGTGCTCACCCAACGCGCCGCCGGCCGCGTCGAACAACAGGCCCTCCTCCTCCCCATCGTCATCGAACTCACCGCCGCCCAGCAGATCGAATACGCCCGCATCGCCGATGAACTCCGCGCCAGCGGTTTCGACAGCGAACCCTTCGGCAACCGCACCATCGCCATCTCCTCCGCCCCGGCCGCCGTCAAGCCCGGCGACATCGAAAAGATCCTCTTCGAAATCCTCGAAAACTCCGAAAAGGAACTCCGCGGCGCCACTCTCGACGAAGTCCGCCGCAACCTCTGCGCCACCATCGCCTGCCGCGCCGCCATCAAAATCAACATGCGCCTCGACCAGGCCAAAATGGAGTGGCTCCTCGCCGAACTCGCCCGCTGCGAACACCCCACCAACTGCCCCCACGGCCGCCCCATCGCCCTCCGCTACTCCACTCGCGACATCCTCAAGGGCTTCCATCGCATCTAGCCGGATGCTAAACTGAAACAGCACGGGTTCCCGTGCATTGATGCGCTACTAAACGACAATCTCACCCCCTTAGACCAACGCCCCGAACGGGGCCAGGATTCGAGATATGTCTATTCTGCAGGCCTCAGGCCTCGCGCTCCGCTTTGCGCAGGAGCAGCCGCTGTTCGCGGACGTGCATTTTGAAATCAACCCCGGTGACCGCATCGCCCTCGTCGGTCCCAACGGGGCGGGGAAGTCCTCTCTGCTTCGCCTCCTCACCGCCGAACTGGAACCCGACGCCGGTCACATCGTTCGCCGCCGCGGCCTCGCCATCAGCACCTTCTCCCAGCACCTCCCCATCGCCGAAGGCGAGTCGATGGCCAACTGGCTCGCCGAACCCGGCCTCGCCCGCGTCCTCCACGGGCTCGGCTTCGACGGCGATGCCATCTGGTCCCCCCTCGCCTCCCTCTCGGCCGGCCAGCGCAGCCGCGCCCTCCTCGCCCGCGCACTCACCCAGCCCGCCGCCCTGCTTCTTCTCGACGAACCCACCAACCACCTCGACGCCGCCGCCCGCGCCTGGCTCGAACGCGAACTCCTCCGCCACCACCACACCTGCCTCTTCGTCTCCCATGACGAGTCCTTCCTCTCCACCGTCGCCACCCGCGTCTTCGAACTCCGCCGCGGCCGCTTCCGCGCCTTCGGCGGCGGCTGGCACCTCTACCAGCAGGAGTCCGCCGCCGCCGAGGCTCGCGACTGGTCCGCCTATACCGCCGAACAGAAGCAGATCGCCGCTCTCGAACGTGCCGCTGCCCGTCGCGACTCTCTCGCCGCCAAGGTCGCCGCTGCGCCCCCCGGCGCCCGTTACAGCAAGGACTTCTACGGCCGCAAAGCTGCCCAGGTCGCCCGCACCGGCCGCCTCCTCCGCGAACGCTTCGCTCCCGAAGCCCGCGTCGAAAAACCGTGGGAGGACCAACCCTTCCCACGCCTCCACTTCGCCGCCTGCGCCCGCTCCGGCGATGTCCCCGTCCGCCTCCACAACCTCTCCCTCGGCTACGGCGGGGTCCCCCTCCTCACCGGTCTCAACGCCGCCATCCGCCGCGGCGAACGCTGGGCCATCCACGGCCCCAACGGGGCAGGGAAGACCACCCTCCTCCGTGCCATCCTCGGCCACCTGCCCCCGCTCGCCGGCGCCATCGAACTCGCCCCCAACGTCCATCCCGGCTACTTCGCCCAGGAGGCCGAAACTCTCCTTCCGTCCGACTCTCCCCTCCACGCCTGCCTTCGCGTCTCCAACGATCCCACCTGGATCCGCACCATCCTCGCCTGCCTCAAACTCCCCCGCCACCTCGCTGAAACCCCCATCCACCGCCTCAGTCTCGGCGAACGGTCCAAAACCGCCCTCGCCCAACTCCTCGTCTCCGGCGCCAACCTCCTCCTGCTCGATGAACCAACCAACCACCTGGAAATCGAGGCCCGCCACGCCCTCCTCGAAACCCTCGCCCAGTTCCCCGGCACCGTCCTGCTCGTCTCCCACGACGACGCCTTCACCGCCTCCCTCGCCACCAACCACCTGGAGATTGCAGTATGATCGCCTCCGTGCCAGCCCCGCTCCTGTCCCGCCGCGCCCTCTTCGCCGGCGCCCTCTTCGCCCCCTCCCGCTTCGCCGCCGCCGAGGCCGTGCTCGATCGCGCCATCGCCTCCGGCCACCTCCACGCCGCCGTCCTACGCGTCGAGCAGCGCGGCCAGGTCTTCGAACGCGCCTTCGGCAAGGCCCGCCCCGATTCCCCCTTCCTCATCGCCTCTATCACCAAGCCCATGACCGCCACCGCCGCCATGATCCTCGTCGATCGCGGCAAACTCGGCTTCGAAGACCCCGCCGCCAAATACCTCGACGGCTTCTCCGGCGGAGGCCGCGAACGCATCACCGTCCGCCACCTCCTCACCCACACCTCCGGCCTGCCTGACATGCTCCCGGACAACATCGCCCTCCGCCAGCGTCAGGCCCCCCTCGCCGACTTCGTCCGCGGCGCCCTCACTACCCCCCTCCTGTTCACCCCCGGCGCCCGCACCAGCTACCAGAGCATGGGCATCCTCCTCGCCGCCACCATCGTTGAACGCCTCACCGGCCAGCCCCTCCCCCGGTTTCTCAACAACGAGGTCTTCGGCCCCCTCGGCATGTCCCGCACCGCCCTCGGCCTCGGCCGCTTCCAACTCGCCGAAACCGTTCGCAACCAGGTCGAGCACGCCGATCCTCCCGGCGGCACACCCGAAACCGCCGCCTGGGACTGGAACAGCCCCTGGTGGCGCTCCCTCGGCGTCCCCTGGGGCGGCGCCCACTCCACCGCCGCCGATATCGCCCGCTTCCTCAACGCCTTCCTCCACCCCACCGGTGTTCCGCTCAAGCCCGAAACCGCCCGCCGCATGACGCAGAATCAGAACGCCGGCCTAGACAAACCCTACGGCATCGGCTGGTCCGTCACCCCAGCCCCCTTCGGCCACGGCGGCTCCACCGGCACCTCCTGCTGGGCCGACGCTTCCAAGGACGCCGCCTTCGTCCTGCTCACCTCCCTCCCCGCCCGCGTCTCCCAGAAATCCATCATCGATCCCGTTGCCCGCGCCGTTCGCGCCGCCTTGTGATCCCGGTCACCGACACCCCCCTGCCCGCTGTTGCATAGTGAGGCATGTCTGCTGCTGCTGCCTATACCTTCCTTCCCAACGTGGATCCCGCCGCGGCCGTGCCCGAAAACGGCATCCTCAGCCGCACGCTCCATAACGACGATCAGGTCAAGGTCATCCAGTTCACCTTTGCCCCCGGCGCGGAACTCTCCGCCCACACCGCCCCCCTCCCGGCCACCATCTACATCGTCCGCGGCGAAGCAGACATCCGGCTCGGCGACAATACCCACCCCGCCGGACCCGGCGCTTTCGCCCAGATGCCCCCCAAGCTCGAACACTCGATCCGCGCCAAGTCAGAAACCGTCATGCTCCTCGTCATGTTCAAAGGAGGCCGCCAATGATCTCCATCCGGTCGGGCCCGCTCGTCACCGTCGATTCCCCCATCGCCCACCTCGATGCCTGCCACCGCCGCATCGAGGAGCGCCTCAATACCCTCGAACGCGTCGGTCCCCATCTCTGTGACCGCCCCGACGAAGCCCGCGCCGCCCTCCAGGCCGTCTTCTGGTTCTTCGACTCCAGCGGCGTCACCCATACCGCCGACGAAGAAGAGAGCTTCTTCCCCCGCCTCATCCCCCAAATGACCCCAGCCGAGCGAGAGTGGCTCGCCGCCCTCGAAGCCGATCACCTGCAGGCCGAGGCGCTCTACGACGAGTTGAAATCCCTCGTCGCCTCCCTCCCCGCGCAACCCGGCCCCGCCCACCAGGCCGCCTACATCGATGTCGCCGCCCGCCTCTGCGCCCACTACCGCGCCCACATCCGCCGCGAGGACGAACGCTTCTCCGATCTCAGCCGGCAACACCTCTCCGAAGCCGACCTCCACCGCATCAGCATCGAGATGAGGCAGCGCCGGGGGCTATAATGGCTTTCCGTTCCCATGTCCTCTCTTCCGAACTTCATCGCCGGCCAGTGGGTCCCGTCCCTCTCCTCCCAGACCCGCCCGGTTCATAATCCCGCTTCCGCCGAAGTCCTCGCCACCGTTCCGCTTTCCGGCGCCGATGAGGCCCACGCCGCCATCGCCGCCGCCCATCGCGCCTTTCCCGAGTGGTGCCGCATCCCCCTCGCCGACCGCGTCCAGTTTCTCTTTCAACTCAAGGCCCGCCTCGAACAGGACTTCGAGGAACTCTCCAGAACCATCACGCTCGAATGCGGCAAAACCCTCGCCGAATCCCGCGGCGAAATGCGCCGCGCCATTGAAAACGTTGAGGTCGCCTGCGCCGCCACCTCTCTCACGCAAGGGCTCTTCTCCGAGGACATCGCCCCCGGCATCGATGAGTTCACCATCCGCCAGCCCCTCGGCGTCTGCGCCATTATCGCCCCCTTCAACTTCCCCGGCATGATCCCCTTCTGGTTCCTGCCCTACGCCCTCGTTGCCGGCAATACCGTCGTCGTCAAACCCTCCGAACGCGTCCCCCTCACCATGGCCCACGTCTTCCGCATCCTGGAAGAACTCCGCCTCCCGCCCGGCGTCGTCAACCTCGTCAACGGCGGCCGCGACGCCGTCGACGCCCTCCTTGATGACGAACGCGTCCAGGCCATCAGCTTCGTCGGTTCCTCCTCCACCGCCCGCTATGTCTATGCCCGCGCCGCCGCCGCCGGCAAGCGTGTCCAGTGTCAGGGAGGCGCCAAGAACCCCATCGTCATCGCCCCTGACGCCCACCTCGATTCCACCACCCAGGTCGTCGCCGATTCCGCCTTCGGCTGTGCCGGCCAGCGCTGCCTCGCCGCCTCCATGGCCGTCCTCGTCGGCGATGCCCGCGCCCCCTTCCGCGATAGCCTCCGCCACGCCGCCGCCTCCCGCCTCACCGGCTTCGGCCTCGTCGCCGTCCAGATGGGCCCCGTCATCTCCGCCGAAAGCCGCGACCGCATCAACGGCCTCATCGCCACCGGCGAGCAGGAAGGTGCCCGTGTCACCGTCGACGGCCGCGGCGCCCACATCCCAGGCTTCGAGAAAGGCTACTTCCTCAAACCCACCATCCTCGAAGGCCTCCCTCTCGATAGCACCGTCGCCCACACCGAAATCTTCGGCCCCGTCCTCAGCCTCCACGAAGTCGACACCCTCGACGACGCCCTCGCCATCATCAACCAGGGCCAGTACGGCAACATGGCATGCCTGTTCACCTCCTCCGGTGACCTCGCCCGCCGCTTCCGCTCCCAGGCCGACGTCGGCAACGTCGGCATCAACGTCGGCGTCGCCGCCCCCATGGCCTACTTCCCCTTCAGCGGCGCCCGCGGCAGCTTCTTCGGCGATCTCCACGGCCAGGGCCGCGACGCCTTCCAGTTCTTCACCAAACAGAAGGTCGTCGTCGAACGCTGGCCGCTCGCCGTCAGCCGCCTCTTCTAACCCGGAGCACACCCCATGTCCCGTCTCGAAACTGCCTTCGAAATGGCCACCAGCGCCATCCGCTTCGGCCCCGGCGTCACCCGCGAACTCGGTCAGGATCTCGCCGAACTCGGCGTCCGTCACGCCCTTGTCCTCACCGATCCCCGCATGCGCCTCCTGCCCCCCGTCGCCGCCGTCGAAGAGTCCCTCCACGCCAACAATATCCCCTACACGCTCTTCGACCGCGTCCGCGTCGAGCCCACCGACGTCTCCTTCCGCCAAGCCATCGACTTCGCCAAAACCGTCCCCTTCGACGCCATCGTCGCCG
>CAZWDD010000043.1:0-6785 GCA_964632345.1 uncultured Solibacteraceae bacterium
TGCGCTTCCAGGCGGCGGACGAAGGTGCGGGTCTGCTGTTTGTTCATGAGGAGGCCGCCGGTGGTCAACTGCCACCAGTTTTCGGCGGCGGTGCCGGCCTGCAGGGTGTCCTCGATGCCGCCGTTGGTGATGTGGAGGGTCTTCTGTTTGCCGGCGGCGCGGGAGACTTCGAGTTCGCCGCGGGGGAAGAAGCAGTTCTTGCCGCCGGCCGGATCGAACAGAATGGGGTACTCGAGCTTGGCGCCGAGGAGGGTGAGGGAGGTGTCGACCTTGTGCGTATCGACCAACATGCGGGGGCGGATGATGATGCGGCGGAAGCCCTCGCGATTGTCGTGCAGCGCCTGCTCATCTTCGGAACCGCCTTCGAGGTAGTCCCAGGCGACGGGATCGAGTTTCTTCTTTGCGAGGGCGGCGAAGTCGAACACGTTGACCGGTTCCAGCACCGCCGGGTCCTGCGCGAGGACGGAATCCTGAAGGAGCGGCGCGAACGGGGCGGCGCCGAAGAGACCGGCAAGATGGCGGAAGGCAGTGCGGCGAGGGATCTGCATAGGCCGCGATTCCATCACAACGGGGGACCTGGGCGCAAGAGCGTTTAGGATGGGGGCATGGAGACGGTGTGGCTGCGGTTCTACCGGGGTGAGGGTACTGACTGTGAGGGGCGGACACTGGAGGAGATTTTGGAGTGGGATGACGACGCGCTTGAGGCGACGCACGACTACATCCAATGGCTGTTCCCGCTGCCGGAACGAAGTGCGTTCAACCCGCGGGCGCCGGTGCTGACGGAAGCAGAGATGGCGGCGGCGCGGGATGACGAGCGGGTACAGAAAAACCTGCGGAGTGCGCTGGACCGGATGCGCGAGTTCTATCACGTGACGCCGGAGACGGAACGCCTGCCGAAAGCGTGGGCATGCGCCGTAGATCACAACCACCTGCGGATTACGCGGATACTGCGCTCGCTTCGGCTGTTGGGGCGGGAGGAAGACGCCGGGGCGTTCTACCGGGAGGTCAGCCGGTTTGGCGCGCCCGTCGATGAGCGCGCCAAACGGTTCTGGCGGGAGTCGCTGTCCGGCTAGGGCCGGAAGTGGAAACTGCGGATGGGCAACGGCATGGGCGAGTCCGCGCCGCGCACGGATTTCCAGAGGATCTCGTTGAGGGCGAATTCGGGGATGCGGTCGTACTCGGTGAAGTCCATCTGCTCGGATTCGCGGGCGCCCCAGGCAAGCGCGGTGTTCAGCGCGTTGACGTCGACCTCGGGCGGGACGTGAGAGTAGGGGGTGAGGTCGGCCTTGTCGGTGAAGGCGGCAAACATCGGTGTGGCCGCGGCGTCGTACTGCGTCATCGGGGGCAGTCCGAGGAGAAGTTCCATGGTGCGAAGCATGGAGGAGGTGGTGTAGAGAGTGGAATCGAGCGCGTTGCGTTTGGTGTAAGGGGAGATGACGAGGCCGGTGGTGCGGCGGGAGTCGACGTGGTCGGGGCCGTTCTGGGCGTCGTCCTCGATGATGAAGATTGCGGTTTCGGGCCAGTATTTGGAATGGGTGACGCGGTCGACAAGCTGGCCGACAGCCCAGTCGTTATTGGCGACGGCGGCGGCGGGCGTGGGCGCGCCGGGTCGGGTGCCTTGGGTGTGGTTTTCGCCGAGGCTCATGACGATGTAGTTGGGCAGGCGCTTATTGGGGTCAGCGGAGTCGAAGTTGGCTTCGAACTGGTCAAACTCGGCGAAGAAGGCTTTGACGTTATCGGTGTCGCGCATGCCGGGCAGGCGGAACTTGGGGGCGACGTGACCGACGAGGCCGGCGACGCCCGGGGCGGCGTCCATCTGATCGCCTTCGCTGACGCGCTGGGCGTACTCGCCGTAGGAGCGGTAGGTGAGGCCCTTCCTGGCGGCGAGGTCCCACATATGGCCGGAGGCGGGGGTATTGGCGGGGCCGTTGACGGCCGAGGAGATGCCGCCGTACTGCGGGGGCCAGCGCTTTTCGTTGAAGTCGGTGGCGTAGGCGGAGTTGGACCAGGAGTGGCCGTCGACGGAGACTTCGCCGTCGCAGTAGAGATTGTCGAAGAGCACGAACTGTTCGGCGAGCCGGTGCTGATTGGGGGTGACTTTGCGGCCGAAGATGGTGAGCCGCGGGTCGCCATTGCCTTTGGGTATGTCGCCGAAGACCTGATCGTAGGTGCGGTTTTCCTTGATGATGTAGATGACGTGCTTGATGGGGGAACCGGCGCCGACCTGGGCGGGGACGATGGTGGGTCCACCGGCCGGCGGGCGGGCGCGGGAGAGCATTTCGTCGTTGTAGGGGGAGTTGGCCATGGCCTGGCGGGTATAGCCCTTGATTTCGTTCTTCAGGTTCGTGAGGGGGATGACGCTGACGGCGCCTTTCTGCAACGCGCCGACGTGGCCGGTACGGTCGGTGGGCGTGGTGAGCGGGCTGTTCGGTCCGCGCACGTTGGGGTAGCCGCCGAGTCCCTTGGCGGCGCCGACATAGAGGGACTTGCCGTCCGGCGAGACGGCGAGAGCGGCGGGGTACCAGGCGGTGGGGATGAAGCCTTCGACGTGGGAGAGTTCCTCCTCGCTGATGTTGATGACGGCGACGTTGTTGTTATCGCCGTTGGCGACGAAGAGGAGTTTCTCGGCCGGGTCCAGCGCGAGGGCGTTAGGGGTGGAGCCGACGGGCGCCATCTTGTACATGGCGGTGGTGATGCGCTCGATGGGGCGGAGCTGTTTCGTATCGATGACGTAGACGGAGTTCTCGTTGGAGCAAGCGACGAAGAGACGGCCGTCGCGGGCGAGCACCATGTCATTCGGATTGCGGCCGACCTTGATGGTGGCTTTCACTCTGCGGGTGGCGGTGTCGAAGACGGAGATCGATTCGCTGGCCCAGTTGGAGACGTAGAGTGTGGCGCCGGTGGGATCGAGGACGACGTCATAAGGGTGAATCTCGGTGGGTAGTTCGAATAGCCGCTCACCGGAAGTTGTGTCGAAAGCGACGACGTGGCCGGGGACGGGTTTGGTGTGGCGATTGGCGGCGTAGAGCACCGGCTGCGATGGGTGATGGGCGAGGCCGGACCAGTAGATCTCGTTCTGAGGCAGGCGGTGTTGGAACTGTTTGACGGGCTGGTCGCTGAGCTTGCCGGCGGTGTAGGAGAAGCCGTAAACAGGGGCGGCGGTGGGGTTCTGCCGCGATTCGGCGTTGCCGCCGGAGATGTAAAGGGTTTTGCCGTCGGGCGCCCAGGCCATGCCGAACCAGGCGGACTTGAGCGGGGAGCGCTGGGTGATCTCGACGTTCTTCGGGTCGATGACCAGGAGGCCGTGCGGGTTGTAGCCGGAGTGCAATGCGATGAGTTGATTGTCGGCGGGGGCGGTGGTGAGGTTGAGCACGTAGTCAGGCGTGACGACGTGCTTGCCGGCGGGAGTGATGCGCCAGCCGTTCGGCAGATGGTAGCCCTGATCGGGAAGAAGGCGGGGCGCCTGCTGGGCGAGGCCGGCGGCGGCGGTGAGAAGAAGCAGCGTGATGCGCATGACGGAAGACTCCATTGTGACAGCGGTTTGTTACGGCCGGTTGACAGGGTGGCTACGGCCGGAAGAGCAGAGGCGCAAATTCGTAAAGGTGGGTGCGCCAGACCTGCCAGTCGTGGAGGCCGGGCGTCTCGTACCAGACGTGGCGGATGCCAGCGCTCCGCAATGCTTCGTGAAAGGACTTGGAGCTTTCGAAGAGGAAGTCTTCGCGGCCGCAGCCGGCCCAGAAGAGTTTGAAGTTTCGCTCGAAGGCGGCGGCGTCGCGGAAGGCGCCGTTGTAGGAGGAGGCGACGTCGAACTTGCGCACGCCCGCGCCGCTGAAGCTGCCGATGTAAGCGAATCTGGCGGGATTGGCGAGGCCGATAGCCATGGCCTGGCCGCCGCCCATGGAGAGGCCGGCGACGGCGCGGTTGGCGCGGCCCGTGCGCGTGCGGAAGTGGCGGTCGATGGTGGGGATCAGGTCGGTTAGGACGACATCGGGAAAGCGTTCATTGGTGACGCCGGCGTAGCCGTTGTCCATGACGACAATCATGGGGCGGGCCTTACCGGCGGCGATCAGATTGTCGAGGATGAAGTTGGCGCGGCCCTGAGCGGTCCAGCCGCGCTCGCTTTCGCCGGCGCCGTGCTGGAGGTAGAGCACGGGATAGCGGCGCTTTCCGGTGCGGTAGTCCGGCGGGGTATAGACGAATGCCCGGCGGAGTTTGCCGGTAATGGAAGAGTGGTAGTAGTGCTGGTGGACGTCGCCGTGCGGAACGTTTTTCGGTTCGTAGAAATCGAGCGAAGGGTCGGGGACGTCGATGCCGCTGGACTGGCGGCCCCAGCCAAAGAAGGTCTCGCTGGAGGGGTCGTTGACCGGGACGCCGTCGACGAGGAGCCAGTAGTAGTGGAAGCCTGGCTGCGCGGGGCCGATGGTGACCGACCAGACGCCGTCAGCGGAACGGGCCATGGGGAAGGGGCCTTTGCCGAGTCCATTGGCTCCGCCACCGGGCATGAGTTCGACGGTGCGAGCGGTGGGGGCTTTGAGTTGGAAGGTGACGCGGCGGTCGGGGTGGATCTGTGGGTAGGCGGCGCCGCGAACGTTGGAGGAGGCGGGGGCTTGCGCGGAGGCGACAGCGGTAAGGAGCACGAGCAGGAGCGGTAACATCGGGTGCATTGTATCCTCTGGTGGGGCACTGTTATATAATCCGCGTCGTCCATCCGGGACGATGGAGGCGATGATGACGAAGCGAGAGTTGCTGGCCGGCGCGATGGGCGGGCTGGTGGTGGAGCGTTGGGGTGAGTTGTTCGCCCAGACTGGCGGCGGGCAGAAGGTGACGAAGCGGCGCGCGCGGACGAAGAAGCTTTTCAAAGCGCCACCAGGCTATCCGAACGGGCTTGCCGCGACCAAGGAGGGCCTTTGGGTGGCGGAGCAGAAGCTGTCCGGAATGCAGGCGACGGCGTATGGAATGCCGGAGCCGCGTTCGTTGACCGAAGAAGCCTGGCTGATGGACTGGAACGGGAAAGTGGTGAAGACTGTGTCGACACCGTCACGCAACACGAGCGGGATGGCGGTTGGCGACGGCTGCGTGTGGATGGTGGCCAACGCGCCCCCGCAGGGCGTTTTCCAGGTGGACATGAATTCCAAGCTGATCAGCCACCGGCAGATTCCGCTGGGCCCGGCGGACAATGGCGGGGGATGTCACGGCGCGCACTGGCAGGACGGGAAGTTGTGGATTGCTGCACTGCGCCTGCGGGGGAATATCCGCGTGGATCCGAAGACATGGACGCCGGAGTTTATGATCCCGTTCTACCAGGCGCCGGACCGCGTTCGGTACCACGACATCACGTGGGATGACGGGACGATGTGGCAGGTAGTGGGCAACGACTGCAAGACTTGGAAGGACTACCGACCGGCGCTGGTCCGCTACGACGGAGTGACGGGACGGGTGTTGGAGGTGGTGGATTTCGAGCCGGGATCGTGCGATCCGCATGGGCTGGCGATGTGGGACGGGAAGCTGATCAGCTGCGACGCGGGTATCCACCCGGGTTGGCGGAATCTGGATAGTCCGACGGCGGGTTGGGTATTTCAGATCGACTTTGTGTAGGGTTATTCGAGGGGCAGTGCCGGGTCCGGCCCGGCGTCCTTCGGGGTAACGATGGTCCGGATGATCTTGCGCTGGGCGACGTCGATGACGTGGATTTTGCCCTGGCTCTGGACGCCGGAGAAGGCGAAGCGGCCATCCTTGGTGAGCGTGAGCGAAAGGGGTTGGCCGCCGAGGGCAACGGTGCCGGTTTCCTTGCGGGTGGCAGTGTCGGCGAAGCCGACGGCGTCGCCGCCCTGGCCGAGCGAGTAGACGAGAGTGCGGCCGTCGGGCGTGATGGTGACGCGGTTGGGATAGGTGGATGTCCTGATCTCGCCAACGACCTTGTCCTTGGCGGGGTCAATCAGCGAGATGGTGTTGCTCTCGGCATTGGTGAGGTAGATAGTCTTGCCGTCGGGGGACAGTACGCCACCCTGCGGATACTTACCCGTGGGGATGAGTTTCGTTTTGCCAGTGGCGATTTCGATGGAGGCTACCGTGCCGCTGTTGGTGTTGGAGACGTAGGCGCGGTGGCCGCCGGGTCCGAAGAGAACCATGTGCGGCGACTTGCCCTGCACGTCGAACTTGCGGAGCACTTTGCGGTCCTTCGGGTCGATGAGAAGGAGGCCGTCGGGGTTCTCGATGGTCACGACCATCTGGCCGGTGGACGGGTGGATGGCCATGCCGTGGGGGCGACGGTACTCGCCGAGGTCGATGACGCCGGTCTTGGAGCGCGTCGCGGCGTCGATGATGGAGATGGTATTGCCGCCCTTGCCTGCGTACTGCATCCAGAGGATGCCGTTGTCGGTGATGTAGAGCGACTTGCCGTCGAGTGACCGGATGATTTCGTGCGGGTAGGTGCCGACCTTCACCTCACTGGTACGGTCCCCGGCGGGCGAGTAGAACGCGACCTTGCCGGCGATCTTTTCGACGACGGCGACAGGAGGCTGCGCCTGCAGGGCGGCGGTGAGCAGAAGGGGGTAGATGGCACGCATTTCCCGGCCATGATATCGCAGGAATTCCTTGCGCGGGAAAGGCAAAAGCCGCCGTTCCGGAGGGCCGGGACGGCGGCTTTTGCTTTGAGGGGTAGGTGGTTAGTCGACCTGTTCGAGGATGGCGAAGTCGCCGGGGTTCCACGCCTGGGCGATGATATAGAGCTTCCCGTTCACCTTCCGCATGATGGCGTTGTGGATGTGCTGGAAGTTGGCGAGGCC
>CAZWDD010000043.1:6885-25203 GCA_964632345.1 uncultured Solibacteraceae bacterium
ACGTTGGTGATGCCGTGGCCGGTGCCGAACTGGCCGACGCCGTCGCCCTTGCCGCCGAAGGCGAGTTTGTTCCAGACAGCGTCAAAGCTGGCGCCGGGGGTGACACGTGCAGTGAGGACATAGTCGAGCTTGGAGTAGCCGGTGGCGACATAGTACATACCGTTGGCGTACTCGACGTCGGTGGGGATGAACGGGCCCTTGTTCTTGAAGTAGTCGTTGGCGGTCTGCGCGCCGAGGTCGTTGCTTTCGGTGGGCGGGTGGAGGGTGTGGATGAGCTTACCGTTCAGGTCCGTTGTGTAGACGCGGTTGGCGGAGTTGCCCGGGAAGGTGAGGTAGGCGTCGTTCCTGGCGGTCCACAACATGGCATTGTGCATGTTGGTGTCCTTAACAGCCGGGTCGGTGGGGATGAGGTTGACCTGTTTCAGGTCGGCGCTGATCTGCAGGATGCCGGCGCCAGGGAGGGCGAAGTAGGTTTCGCCGCGGCCCTTGCGGTTATCGACGGTGAAGCCGCCGTGCGCGGCCTTGAGCACCTTCTGCGCTTCGGCGGGCAGATGGTCCGACTTATAGAGAACGCGGAAGCGGAGCTTCCCCTGTCCGCTGATGCCGTCTGACGCGGCCTGGAAGGCAGGCATCATGGCGGTAGCGCAGGAGAGAGCGACCATGGCAAGGAAGGCCAGTGTGATCGGCGAACGTTTCATAGATTCCGTCATTGTACAGTTTTCGGCCGGTGGACAGGGCGGCGACAAAAGGAAAGGGGGAGCGCGGCGGCTCCCCCAAGGTTTGTGATCCGCTTCGCGGGGCTTACTCCTTTTCGGGGAGTGTGCCGGCGGCGAAGAAGGTCTGGTAGGCAGGGCCATCGGCCTTGCGGCTGGCTGCGCCGGGGATGGGGCGCATGACACGGAAGGCCACGGCGTCGCCGGGTTTCAACGTGGCCTGGACGCGGCGGAGATCGTCGAGCGAGGTAACCGGCTGGCGGTTGACGCTGATGATGACGTCGCGTTCCTGGATGCCGATTTCGGCGGCGAAGGACTCCTCTTCGACGCGGGTGACGTAGACACCCCGTTCGTCGCCGAGCTTAAGGCCTTCCTTCTCCTGCGCCGACATGGGGCGGATGGAGATGCCGAACTTGGCTGGCGTTCCTTCGGCCTTTGACGGCAGACCCTCGTCCTCCCGATGGCGGGCAAAGCGCGCATCGTCCTTGAAGACCTCGTTGCGGTCGAGAACCAGGACGTTGAAATCCATCTTCTTTCCTCCGCGGTCGACAGTAACTTTGAGGGAAGAATCGACCGGAGACTCCGACACGATACCGACGAGGTCGTCGCCGTTCTTGATGGACTTGCCATTGATGGCGAGGATGATGTCCTCGGCGCGGAGGCCGGCCTTTTCCGCGGGACCCTTCGGCGTGACGGCGGTAATCAGCACGCCGTTGGCGACACCGGCAGCCTTCAGTACTTCGGACTTCTCGTACTTGTTCCAGGAGATGCCGATGGAGCCGCGCTTGGCGCGACCGTACTGAATGATGCTGTTGTAGACCTTCACCATCTGGTTGGAGGGGAGGGCGAAGCCGATCCCCTGATAGCCGCCGGACTGGGTGGCGATGGCTGTATTGACGCCGATCACTTCGCCGTGAATATTCACGAGCGGGCCGCCGGAGTTGCCGGGGTTGATGGCGGCGTCGGTCTGAATGAAGCGTTGGAACTGTTCAGCACTGGGAAGATCCCGTCCGGTGGCGGAGATGATGCCTGCCGTGACGGAGGCGGCGAGTCCGAACGGCGAGCCGATGGCGACGGCCCAGTCGCCGACCTGCACGGCGTCCGAGTTGCCGATCTTGAGGGCGGGCAGCGCTTTGCCGGCATCGATCTTGATGACGGCAATGTCGCTCTCCCAATCTGAGCCGATGACCTTCGCCTTATATTCCTTGTCGTCGCCGGAGAGTTTCACCTTGACGGAATCAGCCTTCTCAACGACATGGAAATTCGTGACGATGTAGCCGTTCTTGTCGACGAGGAAGCCGGAGCCGGTGGCCTCGCGGGGACGGGGGCGAGGAGCGGGGCCGCCCTGACCCTGGCGTCCGAAGAAGCGGCGGAAGAGCTCCATTTCGTCGCCGCCCCCTTCTTCCTCCTCCGGTTCGGTGGTACGGCGGCGGGCGGTGGGGCCCTTACCGGTCACTTCGGCGGTAATATTCACGACGGCGGGTTCCACCATTTTGGCGAGCTTGCTGAACTCGTTCGGCGACGCGGTGGCGGATGGAATGACAAGCGGCGTTGCGTCCGGAGCGACGGCCTGTTCCTTTGCGGCGCTGACACTGCCGCTGACGAGCGTGCCGATCAGAATGCCCACGGACAACGTGAACACCAAGAGACTGAGAGAGAGCAGTTTCTGTTGTTTGAGATTGTTAATCCAACTCATGGATACCTTCCTGCGATTGCCTTGAACCCTATTTTAAAGATGCGAAAAGGAAACTAAACCAATGGATGTTCCGGAAGCGGCGCCGGTTTCAATTCCACCAAAAGGATACCGCCGAGAATGCATGCGACGCCGGCAGCGGCGCGCACCGTCAGCAGCTCTCCTTCGACAGCCCAGGAGACCAGCCACGCGAATACCGGTTCCAAACTGAAGATTACCGCAGCGCGGGTGGGGGTTGTGCGCTGTTGCGCCCAGGTTTGCAAGACGAAGGCCAGAGCGGTGGCCAGGAGCGCGCCGACGAGAATGGCGCCGAGGACCGACGGGGTCCAGCGGAGGAACGGCTGCTCAACGAGCGGGGTGGCGACGATGGCCACGGCGGCTGCCCCGGCGATTTGCAGAAAGCTGAGTGACTCGTAACCGTAACGAGGCGCCCAGCGGCCGAGCAGGACGATGTGTACGGCGAATGCAACGGCGCAGCCGAGCGTGAGCAGGTCGCCCGTGGCGATGGAAAGAGAATCCCCGTGAATAGACAAAAGAGCCATCCCGAAACCGGCAACGAATGCCCCGGCTATCTCCAGCAACCTGGGCTTAGTGCGATAGACGAAGGAGGCGACAAAAGGTACCAGAACGATGTAGAGTCCGGTGAGAAAAGCGCTTTTTGCGGGAGAAGTGGTGGCGAGGCCGACGGTTTGGAGTACGTAGCCGAGCATGAGGACAGCGCCGACGCGGAGGCCGGCCCAGTACTCCTGACGGCCGAAGCCGAGCCGGATACGGTGTCGAAACCAGACGGCGAGAATGGCGGCGGCGAGGGAGAAGCGGATGGCCAGATAGAGAAACGGAGAGACATCGAGCAGGGCGCGCTTGACGACGACGAAGGTGGCTCCCCAGATGAGGGCGATGAGGGCGAGGGCAAGGTCGGCGCGCATCAGTCCGCGAGGAGCAGAGCGAGCAGGAGCAGGATGCGCTTGAGTCCGCGGTCGCGGCCGGCGGGCTTGAACCACTCCGCGCCGGTGTGGGCGCCACCGCCGGTGCCACCGGCGCCGAGGGAAACTGCGGGGAGGCCGAGGCTCAACGGGATGTTGGCGTCGGTGGAGGCGCAGTCCAACTGTGACGGGATATCGAGGTAGGCGTCAACGGCGTGAACGGCGGCGAGCAGCGGTGAGTCCTTGGGCAGACGACCGCCCGGGCGGGAGCCGGCTTCCTGGATTCGGCCGGCAACCTTGCCGAGAGGCGATTTCTCGTTTTCCCAGTCGCAGGCACGGGCGAGGGCGGCATCGAGGATAACCGCCATTCGTTCCAGGAGCGGTTCGTCGACGGAGCGTAGGTCCAGGCGGGTGCGTGCGAGGGGCGGGATAGCGTTTACGCTGACGCCGCCTTCGATGATGCCGAAATTGAAGGACACGCGGGCCGGGGGCGGGGGAAGATTTTCGGCAAAGATGGTGATCATGCGGGCGAGCGCATGGGCTGGATTGGCGATGCCGAAGTCGTTCCAACTGTGGCCGCCGGGGCCCTGGATGGTGATCTCAAAACGGCGGCAGGCGAGGGCTTCGCAGGTGATGTGCTCGATGGCCGGTCCGTCGAGGACGACGTAGGAACGGATCTTGGGCGCCAGCGGAGACTGCGTGCAGAGGTGGCGCATGCCGCAGAGATTTCCGTCGCCCTCCTCGCCGACATTGGCGACAAATACAGGGGAGGCGGTACAGCCGAGCAGAGAGGGGGCGGACTTCAAAGCGCGGGCAATGGCGAGCAGACCGGCGAGGCCAGCGCCGTTATCGGAGACGCCGGGACCGGTGAATGCGCCGTCGGAGGCGATGCGGATATCGGTAGCCGAGCGGGGCGCAAGGACGGTATCGAGATGGGCAGTGATGGCGACGTAAGGGGCGGGGGCGTTGGCATCGAGGAAGGCGACGACGTTGCCGGCCTGATCGATGCGCGCGTCACAGCCTAGCTGGCGGAAGGCAGCGAGCATCCACTCGGCGCGCTTCTGTTCCTGGAACGTGGGCGAGGGGATGCGGCACAGTTCGAGGTGTTTTTCGTTGATCCACTGCTTGTCGCGCGTCAGTTGCGACAGGGCCTCCCGCACGCCGCGGGCCGAGGCGAGCGCGTCGAGATTGCGGGGAGCCGGAGCAAAGGTCACGCCCATTGTTTTCGAGTGTATCAGGACGGCTTGCGGAGCCAAATATAGCAGTGGTTTCCCAGGACGTGGGCGTTCGGGCGGCGGAGCAGAATGGCGTCGAGATAGCGGAGCGGGAATAGCAGCCAGCCGATTCCGACATGCGCGACGCCGCGTAGGAATCGCCCCGGCATCCAGAGTTTTGCGTACTCCAACAGCGTGACCAGAAGCGTCGCCGTCGGGCCGGTGCGCCAGCCTTCGGCGACGACCTCCAAGGTTCCGGCGAACTGGCGTAGCCCGGCCGGGGTGAAGCGGCGATAATCCTCCGGATAGGCGTGATACGGGTGGCAGAAGGGAACGACGAGATGGGCGTAGCCGCCGGGGGCCAGGACGCGCTCAATTTCGGCGACAATGCGGGCGGGGAATTCGGCGTGTTCGAGGACGGCGTCGCATTCCACGCGCGTGAACTGGTTGTCGGGGAAGGGGAGCGCTTCCGCGTTGGCGGCGACATCGACGCCGGGAAGCGGGAACAGATCGAGGTTCACATAGCCGGGAGCGTGGGCGCCGGCCGAGCCGATGTAGAGATTCCAGCGGCCGAGTGGAGCGTCCAGTCTATGTTCGGCTGGATTGTGCCAGACCGGGGCCGGCGGAAGCAGCCAACGGAGGGACTGGCGGCGCGCGTATTGGCGGAACATGGATGCAGGATCAGGCATATGACGAATTCGCAAGGGAGTAGGCGTTCGGGTATATACTCATGGATGAGAGGTAACGGAATGCACCGTACGTTGAAGTTTGGAATGGTGATCACGGTAGTGATCGGAACTCTCACCTGGCTGGCGATCGGGGGAACAACGGAGTCGAGTTCCTACTATAAGACGGTTGCCGAAATCGAAAAGATGAGCCCGGCGGAGAAGGCGAACAAGAAGCTGCGAGTCGGCGGCTTCGTGGAGGCCGGGTCGATTAAGCGGGCAGGGAACCGGGTGGACTTCGTGCTGATCGAAGAGGACCGGAAGATGAACGTGGTGTACATGGGCAATGAGCCTTTGCCGGACACGTTCAAGGACGGGTCCCAGGCCTTGATCGACGGCAAGATGGGCGACGGGACGTTCCATGCGACCAAGATTGCGGCCAAGTGCGCGTCGAAGTACGAGGCCAAGCCCGGGGAAAACTACAAGGGCAACGCGTCGACGTACCAGAAGCAGTCGTAAGCTTTCGACGGCCGGGAGAGGCCGGATAGAGGGGGGAGTTTTTTCATGGAGAATCTAGGCGCACTGGCGATTCTGCTCGCCTTCTGCCTTTCGATTTATTCGGTCGCGGCATCGCTAGTCGGAGCCTGGAAGAAGAAACCGTTCCTCATCGCGAGCGGCGAACGGGCGGTGATGGCGGTGTGGGCGCTTGTCGTGCTGGCGACGGGCATTCTGCTGTATGCGCTGGTGACGAGCGACTTCCGCTATGCGTATGTGGCGGCGCATTCGAACCGCGACATGCCGTGGTATTACAAGATCTCCTCATGGTGGGGCGGGCAGGAAGGCTCGCTCCTGTTGTGGAACTTCATTCTGGCGACCTATGCGTTCGTCGTCGTGCTGCAGAACAAGCGGAAGCACCGGGCGATGATGCCGTACGTGGTGGCGACGTTGATGGGCACGCAGGTGTTCTTCCTGATCCTGAATGCGTTCCCTGCCTCGCCATTCCAGATGCTGGCGCAGGGAAGGAACATCGTGGAAGTTCAGGATGGCAACGGGTTGAATCCGCTGCTGCAGTACTGGACGATGATGATCCACCCACCGATTCTCTACCTGGGATATGTGGGGTTTGTTGTTCCGTTTGCCTTTGCGCTTGGCTCGCTGATCACGCGGCAGCCGGGAGATCAGTGGATCTTCACGACCCGCCGGTGGGCGATTGTTACCTGGATTTTCCAGTCGACCGGAATTCTGCTTGGCGCCGGCTGGTCCTACGCGGTTCTTGGTTGGGGCGGCTACTGGGTTTGGGATCCGGTGGAAAATGTCAGCTTTTTGCCGTGGCTCACCTCGACGGCATTTCTGCACTCGGTGATGATGCAGGAGAAGAAGGGCATGATGAAGGTGTGGAATATGGTGCTGGTGGCGGCCACCTTCTTCCTGTGCATCTTCGGCACTTTCATGACGAGAAGCGGAATTGTTTCGTCAGTTCACGCGTTTGCCACGTCCAGCATCGGGTCCTACTTCTTGGTGTTCCTGACGCTGGGGATTGCTTTCACGATCTACATGATCCTGGGGCGGTTGGATTATCTGAAGTCGGAATCGGAGTTGGAGAGTGTTGTTTCGCGCGAATCGAGCTTCCTGTTCAACAACCTGATTCTGCTGGCTTCCTGCTTCGCCACCTTGTGGGGCACGCTGTTCCCGGTGATCAGTGAGGCGGTGACGGGAGAAAAGGTCTCGGTCGACGCGCCGTGGTTCAACCGGATCAACATTCCGATCGGGCTGTTCCTGTTGTTTCTGACCGGTGTCGGGCCGCTGCTGGCGTGGCGGCGTTCGTCCTCGGAAGGACTGAAACGGAATTTCCAGTGGCCATTCCTCGGCATGCTGGTGTTGATGGCGGGGTTGGCCGTGGCCGGTATCCGGCACCTGTATGCGCTGATGACGTTCGGGTTGTGCTTCTTCGTGGCGTGGACGATCGCACAGGAGTTCTGGAAGGGCGCGTCGACCATCGCAAAGAAAGAGGCGATCGGTCTGGTGCGCGGAATGATCGAGTTGACCCATCGCAACACGCGGCGCTACGGCGGCTACCTGGTGCACATGGGCATCGTCATCATGTTCATCGGTTTTGCGGGAGCGGCGTTCAATCAGGATTCAACCGTGGAAGTGGAGCAGGGCAAGGCATTCCACCTGGGCCGGTACGAGATGAAGGTAACGGGCATTAACTCCGGGCAGACCTCGAACTATGTGTGGCAGAACGCGACGATCGAAGCGACGGTCGGAGGGCAGCATTACGCCACGCTGCATCCGGAACGGCGCATTTATTCGCAGAGCCAGCAGCCGGTGGGAGCGGTGGCCATACACCGCCGGTTGAACGAGGATCTTTACATTAACTTCGCGGCGCTTTCGAATGAGGCGCAGAAGCCGATTGTGCAGGTATATATCTTCCCGCTGGTGTCGTGGATCTGGATCGGGTTCTGGGTATTGCTGATGGGCAGCTTTGTGTGCCTGATTCCGAGCAAGGTGAAGATGTCCTACGCTCGCACGGAAGTGGTGGGGATGGCAGGGAAGCATGAAAAAGTGGCGAAATAGCTTAGCCGCGCTGATGATGGCCGGGCTATGTCTGGCACAGACAGGCGACCTGGTGCCGCCGGAGGTCCGCCGTGTTGGGGACAGGCTGGCGTGCCTGTGCGGTTCCTGCAAGAACACGGTGGCCACCTGCCAGATGTTGGGATGCCACTATACGAGTCCGGCACGCCAGCGGATTTCGGAGTTGGCCAAGCAGGGCATGTCCGATGACGAGATCGTCGCGGATTTTGTGAAGCGGGAGGGAAAGCGGGCGCTCGCGGCGCCGCCGGCCGAAGGGTTTGACCTGACGGCATGGCTGGCTCCTCCGGCGGCGGCACTGGCTGGGATCGGATTTATTGCCTGGTTCATCCGGCGCAACCGGAAACCGGCCGCGGCGGCGGAACCGGAGTTGGATGAAGCCGGGATGGAAAAGTACCGGCAGGCAGCGGAAAGGGAGCTTTCAGGCTTCGACGAATGATTATTGCCCTGGCGGCGCTGATTGTCATCGGCGCCTTATTCCTCACACTGCGCGTCAGTGAAAAGAGCCTTCCTCCACCGGAATCGGAGACGCCGATCAAGCCGTTGGAAGAGGCGAAGGCCCGGATTTACGAAGCCCTGCGTGATTTGCAGTTTGAATACCGGCTCGGCAAATTGTCCGATGCGGACTACCAGACCTCCAAACAGGAACTGCAGAAAGAACTGGCGCGGGTGCTGCAGCAGATGGATAGCTCGGGCGCGCCGAAGGCCGCCGCGGCACCGGCAGCCAAGCCGGCGCCCGAACCGGGACTGAAGTGTCCGCACTGCGGCGCCGAGTTCAAAGAGAAGCTGAAGTTCTGCGGGGAATGCGGCAAGGCGATGGAGGCGGAAGCATGAGACGGGGAATCTGCTGGCTGCTGGCGGTGGCGCCGCTGTTGGCTGCCGTTGATGGCACCGTTACGAATGCCACGACGGGCAAGCCGCAGGCAGGCGCGACGGTGACGCTATATCAGTTCTCGCAGGCGGGCCCTGAACCGTTGGAGAGTGTGAAGTCCGGCGCCGATGGGAAGTGGAGCATCGACAAGCCGTTTCAGGGTATGGGCTTCATCCAGACGGCCTATGGCGGTGTGGCGTACAACCACACGCTGCGGCCCGGCGCGGCGATGACGGGGATTGCGATCGAGGTCTTCGAGACGACCGCTAAGATGGGCAGCGACATCAAGGTGACGAATCACATGTTGCTGCTGGAACCGCAGGGCGACAAGCTCTCGGTGCGGGAATCGTATTTCTTTCTGAATAATGGGAAGTCGACGTGGAATGACCCGCAGAACGGAACCTTGCGGTTTGTCGTGAGCAAGGAGCCCGTGGGCCAGGTGCAGGTGAATGCCACCGCTCCGCAGGGAATGCCGGTGCAGCGGGTGGCGGAAAAGGGCAAGGGCGCCGGCGAGATGAAGGTGGACTTCGCGATCAAGCCGGGCGAAACCCGGATTGACCTCGCCTACATGTTGCCGTACGCGAGTCCCTCGCGCTTCCAGACGAAGTTCCTGCTGCCGGCCGAGCAGGCGATGGTGGCGGTGCCGAACGGCGTAAAGCTCGAAGGAAAGGGAATCAAGGATGAGGGGAAGGAGCCGACCACGCAGGCGAGCATCTTCCGCATTGAGGCGCAGTCACTGGACCTGGCGATTGAAGGCGAAGGCGAGATGGGCGGTCCGGCGGGAGAGGGTGGCGAATCGGGTGGTCCAGGGATCGAACAGATTCTGGCGCGCCCCTACGACAAGCTGCCGTGGGTGCTCGGATTGGCTTTCGCGATTCTGGGCTGCGGCTTTGCCCTTCTGTACCGAAGCGAGGCGAGGAAATGAGTGCGCCTGCCGTCGCCGCGGCGGGCGTTTGGAAGTATTTTGGCGATTACCCGGCGCTGCGGGAAGTAGATTTCTCGCTCGCAAGTGGGGAGTGCCTCGCGCTGCTGGGCCGGAACGGGGCAGGGAAGACCACGTTGCTGCGCATTCTGGGCGGGTTGTCGGGCGCTTCCAAGGGTACAGTCCAGATTGATGGCGGCGACGTGAGGGCTTCGGAGACGCGGGCAAGGATCGGATGGCTGGGCCATTCGATCGGACTCTACGACGAGTTGACGGCACGGGAGAACCTGAAAACTTTCGGCCGTCTTTACGGGGTGAGCGAGGGGATGGTGACCGATTGGCTGGGGCGCGTCTACCTGAGCCATGTGGCCGATTCACCGGTGCGGGAGTATTCGCGCGGCATGCGGCAGCGGTTGGCCGTGGCACGGGCTTTTCTGCACGGGCCAAAGTTGCTGCTGCTCGATGAACCCTTTACGTCGCTGGACGACAAGGCGATCGCGCTGCTGCAGTCGCTGCTGGCCGCGGCACGAGCCGAAGGCGCGACGATTGTGTTGTCCACGCACCAGATCCGTGAGGCAATGGAGTTGTCGAGCAAAGTGGCGCTACTTGACCGGGGGAAGCTGGTCCACTTCGGCGACCGGACTCGGGAGATGGTGGAGGACCCTGGCTATCTGTACCGGACGTATGGGAGCGCGGCATGAGTTTTGTTCGGCACGCGGCGGCGATCGCAGCGAAAGATTTGCGGAGTGAGTTCCGCACCAAGGAGTCGATCAATTCAACGCTTTCGTTCAGCGTGGTGATTCTGCTGCTGTTCAGCTTTGCGTTTGACCCGACACCGGACATGATCGCCGAGTTCGGCGGAGGACTGCTGTGGCTGGTGTTCGTGTTCGCCGGCGCGCTGATCGTGAATCGCTCCTTCGCTCGCGAACTGCCCAATGACTGTATTGACGTGCTGGTGTCGTCGCCCGCTTCCGGCTCCGCGCTGTTTCTCGGCAAGGCGGTGGCGTCGTTTGTGCTGCTCTATGGGATTGAGTTGATCTGTCTGCCAGTGTTCGGGATCTTCTACAACATCACGTGGTGGCGGAGCCTGGGCGGATTGCTTGGCGTACTGGCTCTGGGGACATGGGCGCTGGCCTGTGCCGGAACGTTCTTCAGCGCCTTGACGGTCAACCTGCGGCTGCGGGAATTGATGCTGCCGATGCTGCTGTACCCGATGCTGATACCGGCGCTGTTGTCGGCCATGATGCTGACGAATACATTGCTGACGGGACAGGAACTGCCGTCCGATTTTTCCGTCTGGCTTCGATTGCTGACGGCGTTCAATATCATGTTCACAACACTCTCCGTTTACCTGGCTGAGACGATTCTGGTGAGATAGGAGCGAAGCGATATGCGAACGAAAGTCATTCTGGGATTGGGAGCGATCGCCCTTCCGCTGTTGTTGCACAACCTCTACGCGATCCTGTTTCTGGTGCCCGATGAGATGGAACAGGGGCCCATTTACCGGATCTTCTACTACCATCTGCCGGCGTTTCTGACCGGGGCCTGCTGCTACCTGACGGCGCTGGTGGCGAGCGTGCTGTATCTGACGAAGAAGGACCAGAAGTACGACGCGCTGGCGGTGTCGGCGACGGAGACGGGCCTGGCATTCGCGGCTGTGAATCTGATCACCGGCATGATCTGGGGACGGATCAGTTGGGGGATCTGGTGGGCGTGGGATCCGCGGCTGACGTGGGCGCTGATCTGCTGGCTGGTGTATTTCGGATACCTGATGCTGCGGTCGGCGATTGACGATCCGACTGAGCGGGCAAAGAACAGCGCGGTGTTGAGTGTATTTGCCTCGGCGTCGGTGGCGGTGACCTGGAAGGCCATTGAGTGGTGGCGGACGCAACACCCTGGGCCGGTGCTTTCCATCCGGACCGGAGGAGTGCAGAAGATCGACCCGGTGATGGAGAACATGCTGTATCTGAACACCGTGGCGCTGCTTCTGCTGGCTGCCATTTTCGTCCTGGTCCGGTTGCGGCAGGAGGAAGTGCAGCGGGAGATTGATGCGCTACGGCGCTATGCGCACGCAATGAATTAGGACGGAGCCGAGATGGACGAACGCAATATCACTTTCATGTTCTATGGCCTGGCGGTGGCGTGGGGCCTTCTGGCGGTATATGCTGTGCTGCTAGGACTGCGCGAGCAGGACCTGAAGAAACAGCTGGAGACGCTGAAGCGCATGGTAGAGGAGAAGAAATGAACCGCCGCAAATGGATGCAGATGGCGATGGGCGCGCTGCCCGTGACGATGCTGTCGGAACGGCATCTGAACGCACAGCAGCAGGCCGCCAGGGCCACGCGGGGCCTGAGTTCCCCGCTCATCAAGGACGTTCAGGTAATCGCCACAGCACCGGCCGGATTGCGGCTGATTGTGGTGAAGGTCATCACGGATCAGGACGGGTTGTATGGCTATGGATGCGGCACGTTCACGCAAAGGGCTGACCTGGTGGTGCCGGCCGTCGAGCGATACCTGAAGCCGCTGCTGATCGGGCAGAAGGCGGACCGGATCGACGATCTTTGGCAGGCGATGTACAACTCCAGTTACTGGCGCAACGGTCCGGTGCTGAACAACGCGATCAGCGGGGTTGACCAGGCGTTGTGGGACATCAAGGGGCGGATGGCAGGGATGCCCGTTTATCAGCTTCTGGGCGGCAAGGTGCGGGAGGCGGCCGATTGCTACGGCCATGCCTCCGGGCGCGATGCGCAGGAAGTGGTGGACAGTGTGAAGAAATACACGGCTCAGGGCTTCCGCCACGTGCGCGTGCAGGTGGGAGTGCCGGGCATGGCCGGGTATGGGTCGGGCCGCGGCGATCAACGCGTCGCCTCGTTACACAATAAACCGGTGTTTGAACCGGCGGCCTACATCCGCCGCGCGCTCAACATGTTCGAGGTCTGCCGGAAGGAATTGCCGGAGGAACTGGAACTGCTGCACGACGTGCATGAACGGATCACGCCGACGCAGGCGTTGCAGTTCTCCAAGGATTGCGAAAAGTTCCGGCTGTTCTTCCTGGAGGACCCGCTTTCGCCGGAAGACATTGCCTGGTTCCGGTTGATCCGGCAGGCTTGCACGACACCGATCGCGATGGGCGAGTTGTTCAATTCGCCGCATGAATGGTCGCCGCTCATTGCGGAACGGCTGATTGACTATATCCGTGTCCACGTCTCGCAGGCCGGCGGATTAACGCCGTGCCGGAAGATGGCGATTCTGGGCGAGCATTTCGGCGTTCGGACCGCGTGGCACGGGCCGGGCGATGTGTCGCCGGTGGGTCACGCGGCCAACGTGGCGCTGGACCTGGTGAGCTACAACTTCGGCGTGCAGGAGTATTCGGCGTTCAGCGAGCCGACGCGCGAAGTCTTCAGCGGCTGCCCGGAGATGAAAGACGGCTACCTGTACGCGAACGAGAAACCGGGCTGGGGTATCGAAGTGGATATGAAGGCGGCGGCAAAGTATCCGTTCGGCAAAGAACAGGGCGAACGGGGCCGGCTGAACGGCGGTTGGGGCGAGATCCGCAAGCGCGACGGGCAGATTATCAAGCAGTAAACGCGCGCTCGATTGCCTGGACGCCGGAAGCGAAATCTGCTTCCGGCGTCAACAGGCTTAAGACGAGCCAGCCGTCGGACTCGAAGTCATAGAAATATCCCGGCTGCGTGAGAGTCTGTTCGTGTTCGAGCAGATGAAGCGCCCACTCCTCTTCCGGCCGGGAGCGCGGTGTGGGAATGACGGCGTACCAGCCGCCCTCCACATGAAGGGGGCGGAGCGAACTGCGCTGCAGTGTGCGGAGGTTGGCGCGAGTGCGGGCGAGGATCTGCGCGCGCACGGCTGCGCCGTGCCGCAAAAACGCCGGCAGCGCGTGCTGTACGGGCGTGGACACAGATAGGTAGGTGTCGGCGATGAGTTCCAGGCGTTGCGCGGCCTGGCCGGCGCCTGGGCCGGAGGCGGTGAGCCAGGCGACCTTCATCTGCGGCATGCCGGCCGTTTTGGAGAGGCCGCCGAGGACGAAGGTAAGGCATTCCTCGTTGCCGCCGAGAGTGGGGCAGCGGGCGTCATCGTCCGTAAAGGGATACTCGGCGAAGACTTCGTCGGAGATCAGCGCGATGCCACGGGACCGGCAGATGGTTGAGAGCCGTTCGAGTTCGGGATGTTTCAGGTAGCTTCCGGTCGGGTTATTGGGATGAACGAACAGGATGGCGCGGGTACGGGGAGTGAGCAGGTGTTCGAGTGAGTCAAAATCCAGCCACCAGCCCTCGGCGTAACGGAGCGAGTATTGCCGCACCTCGACGGATTCCAGGCGAGCGAGAAACTCGAAGAGGGGATAAGAGGGGCGGGGCACGAGGATCTCGTCACCCGGGTTGCAGAGGAGTTTGAATAGCCAGGCGTAGGCTTCGGAGGTGGAGGCGGAAAGGAGCGTGTGTGGGCCGCGCCCGAGTGCTTCGCGCGCGGCGGTGGCGCCACGCGGGTCCGGCTCATAAAGTAGTGCCTCAGGGTGTTCAAATGCCGTGAGAAGTTCGGGCGGGTAATGGAGCCCGGCGCGGGTAGGGTTGGAAGCCGTCAGGTCAAATCGGGGCCTGTGGCGGGTGAGTGCGTCGGAGAGGCGATTGACGGCGAGGGACCAATCGAGGCGGCGGGAGAAGGGAACTGACACAGGAATCGGTAAGCCCCATGGTAGAGGGTTGGTATGATTGGCAGCAAGCGATGATTGCGCCGATCCTTCTGACGTTATTGCTGCAGACGAACGCGGCGCTCCACAGCCCGGCAACGGGGCCAGTGAATGGCTACGCGATTCCCATCGGGGGCGGTGAGGTGGGGCCGGCCATCCTGAACCGGATTGCACAGTTGGCCGGCGGGCTGGACGCCGCCGTGGTGGTGATTCCGACGGCGGGGGAGGCCGCGCACTATGACGCGGCGGCGCTGGCGGACCATCCGCTGCGGCGGCACGGGTTCACCAACCTTCGCCTGCTGCATACACGGGACCGCAGCGTGGCGGATACGGACGTGTTTGCCGCGCCGATCCGGGGCGCGCGGGTGGTGTGGTTCGACGGAGGGCGGCAGTGGCGGCTGGTGGATTCGTATCTGAACACGCGGGTGCACCGGGAGATCGATGCGCTGCTGGAGCGGGGTGGTGTGGTGGCGGGAAGTTCGGCAGGCGCAACGATTCAGGGGTCCTATCTCGTGCGAGGCGCGCGGGAGGGCAACCGGATCATGATGGCGAAGGGCTATGAGGAGGGAATGGGTTTTCTGTCGCCGGTGGCCATTGACCAGCACCTGCTGAAACGCGGACGAGAGCGGGACATGCTGCCGGTGGTGTCGTTGAGGCCGGAGATCCTTGGCCTGGGTTTGGACGAGGGAACGGCGGTGGTGGTTCACGGTACGAAGTTCGAAGTGATCGGCGTGAGTAAGGTGGCCATCTACGACGCGAACTACGGCGCGGGTCCGGATGGAAAGGGATACTACTTTCTGAGCCCCGGCGACTGTTTTGACATGGCGCGCCGCAAGCAGACGGCCTGCACGGATTAGAAGAAGCCCGGGTAGGCGGTGCGCATCTCCTCGGCGCGTTCGAGGGCGTCGCCGATCTGGACCAGTGGGCCCTGGCCAATACCGGGGCACCATTCGCCAGCCGCCTTCCATTCGTCACGGGATTCGACTAGTGGGGGCCAGAACGGGAACAGCCGGCACTGCGTGGGCTTGGCCGGATGGATGGAGCAGCCGTTTGCCGTGAGGAATTCGCATTGGCGGTTGCGCGGTTTTCGCAGGCGCCGCTGGTGGCGGGTGCGGTAGACATAGCGCTTTTCAAACTCATCGGGCGTCATTTTCAGGTAGGCTGCGGCTTTGCGGAGGTCTTCTTCGGTGAGATAGACGAAGCCCTCGATATTGCAGCAGCGGATGCAGCCGGGCTGGCAGGCGAAGCGGAAGTGGTGGGACATGGTTGCGAATCGCAGCGGAATGGGAGAGCTTGATAGGGATGGTAACAAGCAATGGAGTGAGCCGGCGCGGATTTCTGGGAGCCGTGGCCGGGGCGGGAGTGGCGACGGCGGCTGGGCCGAAGCTGGAGTTCTGCGTATTCTCGAAACATCTGCAGTTTCTGAACTGGGCGGACGCGGGTGCGGCGGCACGGGAAGTAGGCTTCGACGGCGTAGACTTGACGGTCCGAAAGGGCGGCCACGTGATTCCGGAGCGAGTGGAGGAAGACCTGCCTCGGGCGGTGGAGGCGCTGCGGGCGGCCGGTTCGCGCCTGTCGATGATCACCACCGATCTGGCCGACATGACGACGCCGCACGCCGAACGGGTGCTGCGCGCGGCGAAGAAGGCTGGCGTCACGCACTACCGCTGGGACGGCTACAAGTACAAGGACGGCGTGGCGTTGCCGGACCAGCTGCGGGAGATGGCGCCGCGGGTGAAGGACCTGGCCGCGTTCAACAAAGAGATGGGACTCTGCGCGATGTACCATACGCATTCCGGCGCGGGGCGAGTGGGGGCGTCGCAGTGGGACCTGTGGCTGCTGCTGCGGGATTTGGACCGGCGCTACGTGAGCTACAACTTCGATGTGGCGCACGCGACGATTGAGGGCGGACTGGGCGGGTGGCTGCACTCGGCGCGGCTGGCGCTGCCGCACACCGGGGGAATCGCGTTGAAGGATTTTCAGTGGTCGAAGGGCGCCAACGGGAAGTGGCGGGTGGAGTGGATGCCGATCGGGGCGGGCATGGTGCAGACGGGCGCGTTTCTGAAAATGGCGCGAGCGGCGGCGTTTAGCGGGCCTGTGCAGGTGCACTTTGAGTACGACCTGGGCGGGGCCGACAAGGGCGCGGCGAAGATCTCGATCTCCCGGGCGGAGGTGTTGGCGTCCATGAAGAAAGACCTGGTGGCGCTGCGCGCCGCGGCGGTCGAGGCGGGGTGGGGTTGATACGATAGGGAGGAATGAGACGCCGTAGTTTTCTGTTTGCCGCGGCCGGAGCGGGTGTATCGGCGCAGAGTGCAGGGCCGGGCTATTTTGCGATCAGGAATGCGACGATCCACCCGGTGAGCGGACCCGCGATTGCGCGGGGCACCCTGGTCATGCGGGGAGGGCTGATTGAGGCGGTCGGCTCGGATGTGGCGGTGCCCGCCGGGGCGTGGGCAATCGATGGCACGGGTTTGCATGTCTATCCGGGATTGATCGACGCCCTGAGCCGGTGGGGCATGCCGGCGGATGCGCCAGCGGTGCCTGCGCGGGCTCGCGGCGCTGCGACGGCCACCGCGGACGTACAGTTTCAGGACGACGGCGGACCGGAGGAGCGCGCCTCGAACACGAGCTGGCTAAAGGCCGCCGACCTGGTGAAACCGGACGACGCAGCGCTGGCGGCGGCCCGAAACGCCGGCTACACGACGGCCGTGGTGTTTCCGCAGACCGGAATTTTCGCGGGGCAGGGGGCGGCGCTGAACTTGAACGGGGGGCGCGCCGGGGAGATGGTGGTGCTGTCGCCGGCCGGGCAGTTTCTGACGGTGGCAACGCGGGGCTATGCCACTTTCCCGGGGTCGCTGATGGGTTCGTTCGCCTATATCCGGCAGATGTTTCTGGACGCGACGCACTACAAAAAAGCTAAGGCGATTTATGCGGCGAATCCGCGTGGATTGTCGCGGCCCGCCTACGACCGGTCGTTGGAAGGGCTGTTGGAATCGCCACGGGTGTTATTGCCCGCCTCGCGGAAGATGGAGATCGAGCGGATGCTGCGGTTCGGGAAGGAACTCGGGACACCTTTTGTTTTGTACGGGGGGACTGAGGCGTGGCGGTCTGCCGAGTTGTTGCGGGCATCGGGTGTGCCGCTGTTGGTTGACCTTCGATGGCCGGAGCGAGATCGCGAGTCTGACCCGGAATCCGAGGAGAGTCTTCGAACGTTAGAGACGCGCGAGATGGCGCCGGCCGGACCGGCGGCGCTGGCGAAGGCCGGGGCGCGGTTCGCTTTTTATGCGGGCGGCGTTGACCGGCCCGCCGAGACGCGGCGGGCCGTGCGGAAGGCCGTGGCGGTGGGACTGGCGAAGGAGGCCGCACTGCGGGCGATGACCTTGGAGCCAGCACGGATCTTCGGTATCGATGACCGGTTGGGGAGCCTGGAGCCAGGCAAGATTGCGAACCTGTTCGTCACCGATCAGGAATGGCTGGAGGAGAGGGCCAAGGTGAAGATGGTTTTCGTGGATGGCAGGAAGTTTGAGCCCTCTGGAGCGGGGGCGTGATGCGGCGCCGCGATTGGTTGGGTGGACTGCTGCTGGCGCCGGCGGCGTGGGCGGCCGGGCCGGTGATCGTGATTCGCAATGCGAAGATTCTGACGGTGACAAACGGGGCACTGGATGGGGCGATTGTGATCCGCGATGGGAAGATCGCGGAGGTGGGGCCGCGCGTGGAAACGCCGGCGGGCGCGCAGGTGATTGACGCGGGCGGGCAGTATGTGATGCCAGGGATCATTGATTGCCATTCCCACATTGCGACGGAGGCGATCAACGAAAGCTCCGTATCCGTATCCTCGATGGTCGGTATCGCGGACACGCTGAACCCGGAGGATATCGGGATCTACCGTGCGCTGGCCGGAGGGGTGACGACGGCGAACATATTGCACGGCAGCGCGAATGCCATCGGCGGGAAGAACGTGGTGATCAAGACCCGCTGGGGGATGGATGCTGCGGGGATTGTTTTCGCCGGAGCGACGCCAGG
>CAZWDD010000044.1:0-12827 GCA_964632345.1 uncultured Solibacteraceae bacterium
CTGCCGCGTGCCGCTTCGTTCCCCACCATCTGAGTTCTAGAGGAGGCTGTGCCATGTTGCCAGAGATTCGAACGACGCTCCCAGGCCCGGTGGCGGCCGCGTGGATTGCGCGGGACCGGGAGGTGCTCTCGCCGTCGTATACACGGGACTACCCTTTAGTAGTGGACTCGGCCTGTGGCGCCATCGTAGTCGATGTGGATGGCAACCGGTTCCTGGATATGAATGCCGGCATTGCCGTTGTGGCGACGGGGCATTGCCATCCCCGCGTGGTGCGGGCCATACAGGAACAGGCCGGGCGGCTGATCCATATGAGCGGTACGGACTTCTACTACGCCAATATGGTGGAACTTGCCGAACGGCTGGCGGCACTGGCGCCCGGTGGTGGCCGGCGACGGGTCTTTTTCGGCAACTCCGGAGCCGAGGCGATGGAAGCCGCGATGAAGCTGGCCAAGTTCGCGACGGGGCGCGATAAGTTCATTGCGTTCCTGGGGGCGTTCCATGGGCGGACGCAGGGGGCACTGTCGTTGACCGGTTCCAAGGCGGTGCAGAAGGCGGGGTTCAGTCCGCTGGTTCCTGGTGTGACGCATATCCCTTATGCCAACTGCTACCGCTGCGCGTACGGGAAACAGCCGGAGAGTTGCGCGGTGGAATGCGTGCAGGTGCTGGAGCAGACGCTATTCCCGACGATCCTCCCGGCGCGGGAAGTGGCCGCGATCGTCGTTGAGCCAGTGCAGGGCGAAGGGGGCTATGTGGTGCCGCCGCGCAAGTTCTTCGATGAGTTGACGAAGGTGGCGCGCCGCCACGGCATCCTGCTGGTGGCCGATGAGGTGCAGAGCGGGATGGGACGGACCGGACGCCTATTTGCGAGCGAGCATTTCGGGTTCGAACCGGATATTCTGGCGCTGGCGAAAGGGATTGCGAGCGGGCTGCCGCTGGCGGCGATCGTGGCGCGCGCGGAGTTGATGACCTGGCCGCCTGGGGCGCATGCCTCCACGTTTGGTGGGAATCCAGTGGCGGTAGCCGCCTCGCTGGTTACATTGGAGTTGCTTGCAGCGGAGCTGATGGCGAACGCAGAGCGGGTGGGCGCGGCAATGCTGAACCGGATGCGCGATTGGCCCGCGCGGTATCCGGTGGTGGGCGACGTCCGCGGGCTGGGGCTGATGATCGGGGTGGAGTTCGTGAAGGATTCGGAGACGCGGGAGCGGTACCCCGAATTGCGCGACCGCGTAGTGCGGCGGATGTTTGAGAAGGGCGTGCTGGTGCTCGGCGCCGGGCCGAATGCGATCCGCCTGTGCCCGCCGCTGGTGCTGGCGCTGGAACAGGCGATGTTTGCGCTGGATGCGATGGAATCGGCGCTGGGAGAGTTACACTAAACCGGATGGCGGAGAAGATACTGGATGTCGGTTGCGGGGTGAAGAAGTACCCTGGGGCGGTGGGAATTGACCGGTTGCCAGGCACGGCGGCCGATATTGTCTGGGACCTCGATCAGTTTCCGTGGCCGGTGGAGAGCGATTCGTTTGACCAGGTGCGGTTGATCCATGTGATCGAGCATGTGGGCGACGTGTTGAAGACGATGGAGGAGATCCACCGCATTCTGAAGCCGGGCGGGCGGGTAGTGATGGAGACGCCGCACTATACCGACTTCAGCTCCTGGTGCGACCCGTCCCACCGCTGGCATTTGAACACGTACTCGTTCCGCTACTTCGGCGATGACCACGCGGGGTTCGGCTACTATTCGGCCGTCCGGTTCCGCGAGGTGGCGATCCGGGTGAAGCTGCTGGCGCTGTGGCGCTACCTGGGATTCCAGGTGCTGGTGAACGCCTGGCCGCGGTTCCGGCTGTTCTGGGAACACTACCTGTGCTTCGTGGTGCGTGGCAAGGTGATGCGTTTTGAGTTCGAAAAGGTTGGCTGAACTCAGACGCCGGAGGCGAGTCGGGAGAGGGCATCGTCGGTGACGCGGAACATGGTCCACTCCTCCAGGGGTTCGGCGCCGAGGGAGCGGTAAAAGCGAATGGCGGGTTCGTTCCAGTCGAGTACGGACCATTCCAGGCGGGCGCAACGGCGCTCCACGGCGAGGCGGGCTAGTTCGCGCAGCAGGGCTTTGCCGATGCCCTTTCCGCGCTGCGCGGGCACCACGAACAGGTCTTCCAGATAGATTCCCGGGCGGGCGCGGAAGGTGGAGTAGTTATGGAAGAAGAGGGCGAAGCCGGCGGGCGCCCCGTCGCACTCGCCGATGAGGACTTCGGCAAACGGACGGGGTCCGAAGAGTGTTTCCCGCAGCGTCAGCTCGGTGGCGAGGCAGGCGTGGGAGAGTTTCTCATACTCGGCGAGGCCGCGGATGAAGGCGAGAATCTGCGCGGTGTCGTCTGCCGTAGCGGGGCGGATGGAGATGGGGGCGACCATCCTTACAGGCTAGCGCCGATTGTCCCAGACGGCGGCTCCTGCACCGAACCCCAATGTGACCGTGAGCGCCTTGCGGCCGGGGGCAGGTGGGTAGCCACGGGCGGCGAGAACCGCGTCGTTCATGAGGACCCATGGAGTGGCGCCGAAAAGCTCCGCGAATAGGGGAGCCATTGCGCCGGAGAGGCCGGGATAGGTGCACGGCTCGGCGTCCCCATTGGCGGATAGGCGGCAGGGGATGGCGAGGACGGCGCCGTCGAAGCTGGCGGGCAAGGCCTGGGCAACGAAGTGCCGTAGGCGAAGGCGAGCGAGCGGCGCGTCGAGCGCATCCGGCCCGAAGGGCAGTAGCGATGGGTCCCGCTCCACGGTCCGGCTGTTTTGGGTGGTGTAAGCCTTGAGGCGTGACTGGCCAAGGTCAATGGCGACCGGATGGCGCCAGCCGAACTCGCGCCAAACCGCCTCTGCACCGGCACGGGCGGCGAAGGCGCCGTGGGGGGCGACGCGGTGGGGAAGGGTGATTGCGGGGGAAGCGGCCAGGGCATCGCCACCGGTGAGGACAAGGTCGTCGAAGCCGGCCGCGGCGTCGAGCAGGTCACCGGCGGCGGTGGCGGCCGCGCCGTCGCGGAGGCGGTGGAGGAAATCGTTCAACGCTGCGAAGTAGGCCGGCTTGTCGTTGTGCAGTTGGTCGAGCGTGGCGTGGCGCGAGAGGCCCTGCCAGATTTCCAGGCCCTGCAGTCGGGGATGCCGGTAGACGATCACTCCCCGATGGGCTCCTTGGTCTCTTCGACGGGCAGCCAGGTGGGGCAGGGGTTGGCGGCGAACCGGCTATACCAGAGCCGCTGCGCGTGATAGGCGGCCTTGCAGAGCAGCAGGGCGGACTGGAACAGAAAGTAGTAGGCCTTTTCGCACGGAGGCGCGGCGGCAAGGCGGGAACGGTCCGGGCGGCGGCGGCCCCAGCGGTCATGCGCGGGGCGGGTCTGCGGGAAGTAGTGGTGGAGCCGCTCAATCTCCAGGCGCATGCGCTGATACTTACGGAACATGCCGCGGAGGGTCTCCGGCGGCCGGTAGGCAATGGCGGATGGGGCGCAGAAGAAGGCGCCGGGTCCGGCGCGGTGCAGGAGTTCGCGAGAGAGATAGATATCGTCTGTCCGGATACCCGCCGCCAGGTTCAGGAAGCGGTTGTCGGCGGCGGGGTCCCAGTGGAGCGAGGAAGGGCAGGGAATGTGCCACCGGCGAATGGCGAAGCACTGGCCATTGCAGTAGTTGCGGCGGGTCTGGTAGCCTTCGCGCAGGTTGTAAAGGTACAAGGCGCGCGCGAGGGGCGACCGGCGCAGCGGTGGCAGGGGCGTCTTTTCGGCGTAGGCGATCTGGATGGCCGGATCGGTGAGTAGTGCCTTCGTGAGTTCTGTGATGGTCGAAGGGGGGATGCGAATATCGGCGTCGGTAAAGATGACGAACGGTGCGTTGGGGCGGGCGTTGACCAGCGTGCGTTGGGCTTCGACGAGACCGCCGCGGGTGTGCCAGATGGTGAGACCGGGCTGGCCGGAAAGGAGTTGCTCGGTATCGTCTTCGTTGTCGTTGAGCAGGATGTGGAGTTCAAAGCGTGCAGGCAGGGCAGATTCGGCCGCCGCAACGGAGGCCCGCAATGACGCGAGGAGAGAGCGGATATTGGCCGCCTCGTTGCGCGCGGTGATGCCGATGGGGATGGTCAACGGCCCAACTCCTCGATCCAGGTGGCGGTAGGGAGGGCGCCGTTGTCCTGATAGGAGCGGGATAGTCTTTCGGTGGCGGTGCGAATGGCGCGGCTGGAGAGGAGATAGTCGAGGCGCAGGGAGATGTCCTTGGCGGGCATGCCGCGCAGGTCGGCGACGATGCCTGCCCCGGAGCGTTGGAGGAAATGGGCCTGATGGAACTGGTCATTACACATCGGCGAGAGCAACTGGGGTACGCCTGCAGCGAGCGCCTCCATGAAGCTGTTTGCGCCGCCGTGCGTGACAAAAACGGAGGCGCTGGCGAGCAGCGGCAACTGCGGCGCATAGCGGTAGACCTGGCACCACTCGTCCTGCTGCATGGAAGCGGCTAACTCGCCGGCGGAAAGGACGAGCATGATGCCCAGTTGCCGGGCTGCGTCGCGAAGCGCGGCAAACAGGGCGGGCCAATGGTAGAGCTGGCTGCCGAAGGAGGCGTAGACGACGGGGCGGCCCGCGGGCAGGGGCCGCAGTTCGACTTCGTCGCCGCGCGTGCTGACGGGGAAAGAGGGGCCGGCCAGGCGGACGCCTTCGACGGGTCCGCAGAGGGCTTCGGTGGTGAAGGCGACGGTGAGGAATGGCGAGAGAACGTCAGCGCTGCGGAATGCGGGGGACATTCCGTAGGAAGCGAAGATGGCGTCGCGGCGTGGGGCGAGGGCGGCGGTGGTGCGGATCAGCGCGCTGTCCAGACCGGTGGGCAGCACCGGATTGAGAGAGTTGGAGACGGCGGCCCAGGGGAGGCCTTCGGCATGAGCGGCGATGGCGGCGGCGTAATAGAGCGGGTCGACGACAGCGACGTGGGTGGAGTGGCGGCGATAGAAGGCGCGAAGACGTTCGACCTGTTCCGGAATGCCCGTGAGAAGCAGTAGCTCAATCCACTCGGCCAGGCGAGGAGGATCGGCGATGAGGGCGGCGAGTTCGGGGCCGTGGGTGGGGCGGGCGCCGGGTTCTTGTGGGATCAGGTCGGGAACGAATGCGAGGCCGGCGGCGCTGATCTGTGCGGCGATATCGCCCGGCGCGGCAACCGTGACGGAGTGGCCGCGGGCGGCGAGAGCCTGGGCGGGGCCGATGTAGGGGTTGATGTGGCCCTTCTCCGGAAGGAGGGCGAAGGCAATGTTCATGAGGACTCGTTTGAGAAACGCGCAAACCAGGTGAGCAGGGCAAGCAGGCGGAACTGGAGGCCGGTGTCGCGGTCGGTGGCAGGCGGGCCGAGGCGGTCGATTGCCGCCGCGTCGATGTAGGGTTCGAGGAACGCGCCGTAGCGTTTCCAGGCCTGGCGGAAACGGCGATGAATGAGCGGGCGTGCGGCGAGGTTCTTGGTCAATGCCGACTTCGGGCGCCAGGCAATGGAATCCGGCAGCACGGCAGCGGCGGCGGTGCGCAGGTGGTGCTTCTCGATGCCATCGCGGAGCGCTGCCGCCAACGGAACCTGCTCCGCAAAGGCGAGCAGAGCCGGGTCCGAGTACGGTACGCGTCCTTCCACGCTGTGCGCCATCAATTGAATATCTCCATTGTGCAGGAGACGGGGGAGCCAGCGGTGGCGGATGAGGCAGGAGACGGCGTGGCGTTGGGCGTCCGGCGTGTCCCAACGGTGCCCTTCGGCTTCGGCGAAGCGGAAATAGGAATCGACGAAATGGGCGGGGCCGGGCCGGGAGGGGAGTGTGCCGAAGAAGTCGAGGAGGTGGGCAGGGGAGGCGATGCGTTCGGGGTGCAGCAGGAACGAGTAGCCGTAGTGGGTTTCGTCGGCGGCATCGCCCACCAGCACGGCCTTGACGCCGGCGGCTGCTGCGGCGGCGGCGAGTTCGTTCTGTGACACCTCCTGTTCCCAGGCGGCGATGAGGTCGTTGGTGCGAAGCGTGCGCATGAGGCTGGCCTCGAAGTCGATGGGGGAGACCATATGGTGAGGATGGCCGAAGCGGGCCGCAACCTCGGCAGCGAAGGGGACGTCGTCACTGGTAACGATCAACGATCCGGCGTAGCTGGACGGTTGGCCGGGATACTGAATGGTGAAGGCCGGCATGGGGCGCGGGGCGAGCGCGGCGAGCAGGCTGGAATCGACGCCACCGGAGAGGAACAGGCCGACGGGAGCGTCGGCCGCGGCCTGTGCGGTGACGGCGGAGCGGAACGCTGCCAACGGATTGGCTGGCGCCGAGGCATGGTGGCGATAGGACACCGTTCGGAACCGGCCGTCTTCCCACTCCAGATAGTGGCCCGGGAGCAACCGTTCCAGGTTGGCGAAGGGAAGCTGGCGGGCGCCGCTAAAATACGGCGCGGTAAGGTACTCGGCGATGGATTCGTGGTGTGGGCGAAATGGGAGCAGGCCGGATGTGATCAGCGGGCCTGCCTCCGAACAGAAGAGGAGGTCCTGACCGTTACGGTGAAATAGAAACGGCTTGACGCCAAGCGGGTCAACAGCGGCGAGCCCGCGGCGGAGTTGATGGTCCCAGAGGAAGAGCGCGAACATCCCTTCAAAGCGGGAGAGCGCGGCCGGACCCCAGGCGATCAACGCGGCGAGAGCGACCTCGGTATCGGTGCGGGTGCGGTAGGGGAAGGGAAGTTGACGGCGGAGCGATTCGTAGTTGTAGATTTCGCCGTTGAACAGCAGAGTGAAGCGGCCGTCCGGTGACTGCAGGGGCAGCGGATGCGGCGCGGGATCCACCAGGGCGAGCCGCGTTTGGATGAACGTAGCGCCCGGGAGCGCGGCGACGCCGGCGCTATCGGGACCGCGGTGCCGGAGCAGGGCAGGAAGTCGCGCGGCCGCCGCGGAACGGGCAAAGCCGCCAATCAGGCCAGCGATGCCGCACATAGCATTTCGCGCGTTCGAGCCAGTATGGATTCGCCCGGCACGAGTGTGGGCCGTTTGGGAATGGGCGGAAGGCCGAGTTCGGCGGCGAGGGCGCGGAGGAGATTCTTGCCGGGATCCGGCTTAACGCAGAGCGCCCGTACCTCCGGCGCGAGGAACGGCGTAACGAGTCCAACGCTGCAATGGGCGAAGCAGGACTGTGTGAGCGGCAGAAGGTCGCAGTCGCGTTCGCAGCGGAACACCTGGTCGGCAGCGTCTCCTGTGACAACGAAGGGGATTTGGCGGATGGCGGCCGCCTCGGCAAGCAGGAGCTTTGAAACGGGGTGGAGGTTATAGATGGGGGTGCGGGTGACGGTGAGGAATCTCGGGAGCGCGGCGTCCATGGCTTCCAGAGAAGCGGGAACGAACTCCAGCGGCATCAGAAACCGGGCGGAGAGTTGCTGGACGCGGTCCGCCTCACAGTAGCCGGGAATGCTGGTAACGAGCGACAGTCCGCGCACTTCATATCCCAGGCGGCGAAGCAGGAGGGCGATGACCCAGGAATCGAGCCCTCCGGAAAGGGCGACGCAGACCGGCCCGCCGCGCGGGAGCAGGTCCAGGGCCTGACCGAGAGAATCAGCGAGCGAGCGCATGGGAGTGAGAGGTGGTCAACTGGACCAGTTGCTCGCGTTTGGCCTGCACCGACTGCGGGCTGAGCTGGCGATGCGTCTCCAGCCTGGCGTTTCCGCCGTTGCAGAGAAAGCAGGAGTGCAGCGGCTCGGTCTGCATCAGGTGCCGGCGGATGCGGACGGCCAGTTCGGCGGCGTCCTCAACATGGACCGGGATGCCGTCCTCGGCGAAGGTTTCGGGATCTCCGGCGAACTTCTGGACGTATTGGGGGCGGGTGCAAGAGTAGAATCGGCCGTTCTTGATGGAGTTGCAGCGGTGGCGGATCCAGCAGTCGGCAAAGGTGGAGCTTGCTTCGTAGTAGGTGGCGAGGCGTCCGCGGTCGAGACAGGTGAAGCGGTCCTGCACCTTCCAGCTGACTTCCACACCGCGGCGGGCCGCTTCCCGCGCCACTTCGCGGATCAACTCTTTCGGCAGTGCGGGTTCGGGGTAGAGAGACACGGCGAGCATCTGGATGCAGTCCCAGGAGCGAGGCGAAAGGCCGGCTAACAGGAGCCCGTTCGTGGTGAGTTGAATCCGCGCGCCGACCTGGAGCTCATGCGCGATGGCGAGCAGTTCTTCTAACTGCGGATGCAGCAACGGTTCGCCGCCGACGATCTTCAGAAACTGCGGGCGAACGACGCGGCGGACCGCGGTGAGGTCCCGGCGGAAATCCTCCGGCTCGGCGAGCCACTTCTTCAGGATGGGAGAGTAGGAGCAGCAGTGATCGCAGCGCAGATTGCAGTGATCGGTGATGTGATATTCGAGAGCCCGTGTCTGGACTCGACCGTCAACAATCGGATAGTCCACTATGCCTTGAGTATACGGCGGAGATCGGAGGCTCCGTTGACCACGGCCGCGCGGTAGACAGCGAAGTCGATACTCCAACTGAGCACATTGAACCCGATGGCGCGCCACTGTTCGGCATCTTCGAGGCGGCCCGGCTGGATGCCGGCCTGTTTGCCATGGCGGCGGGCGGCGGCCACCACGGAGGCGAGCGCGTTGAGGAAGTCCGGGTGTTGGAACTGCGCGGGGATTCCCATGGCCTGCGTCAGGTCGTAGTGGCCCACCCAGAGCACATCGATTCCTGGGGTGGCGGCGATGGCGTCGAGGTTGGCGAGGCCGGTTGGTGATTCGATCATCGCGATGACGGTGGTGTTGCGGTTTGCGTATTGGAAGTATTCGACCGGGTCCGGCATCACGAAATCGTTGTGTGCGCAGCCGAGCGCGACGCCGCGGCGGCCGAGCGGCGCATACTTACAGGCGTCGACGATCTCCTTTGCCTGCGCGGCCGTTTCGACGTTGGCCACCATGATACCGAGGGCCCCGGCGTCGAGCGTGCGGGCGCAGAAGTGATAGAGACCCTGGGGAACTCGGACCATGGGTGCAATGTCGGTGGCGCGGAACCAGGCGCAGAGATCGGCGATACGCTCGGTGTCATAGCCGGTATGTTCCATATCGATCATGACGAAGTCGAGATCGGCCGCGGCGACGATGCGGGCGATGTTGCGGGTGCCGAAGTCACCGATCATGTGGCCGACGGCCGCCCCGGTGGCGGCGATCGACTGCTGCAGTTTATTGGGTTTCATGCGGAAGGGGTTCTCCGTGCGGCGAGTTTGGACTGGAAGAGCGGATTCTCGGCTACGGCACGGTTGACGAGGCCGGGTGGCACGTCGCCGCGGGCGATGGCGAGGATGTTGTCGCAGGCCTCCAGGCTGTTGTCTCGCGCGATCTCCTCTGTCCAGGGAAGGGCATGGGGAGTGAGCACGACGTTGTCGAGCGCGAAGAGGGGGCAATCGGCGGGCGGTGGTTCGGACTCGTAGACATCGAGGCCGGCGCCGGCGATGGCGCGATCTTCAAGCAGGCGGATGAGGGCGGCCTGATCGACGATGGGGCCACGCGCCGTGTTGATGAAGTAGGCGTTGGGTTTCATCAGTCGGAGTTCGCGATGGCCGATGAGGCCGGTGGTCTGTTCGTTGAGGAAGGCGTTGACGGTGACGAAGTCGGATTCGCGCATAACGACGTCAAGTGGGACCAGTTCGACGCCGAGTTCGTCGACCTGTGCCTGCGTGAGGAAGGGGTCGTAGGCGAGCAGCCGGGAAAAGCCGAACGGCCGGGCGAGGCGGAACATCTCCCGGCCGATGTTACCGCAGCCGATGGAGCCGAGGACGCGGCCACGCAGATTGACTCCCATGCGCGGCAGCGCGCCGCGCCACTGCCCGGCGCGAGTGATCTGGTCCTGGATGCGAAGGTTCTTGGCCACCGCCAGCATCAGGGTGAAGATGGCTTCGGCCACCGGCGTGCGCACGGCGTTAGGGGTGATGGCGAGGGCGATGCCGTTGTCGGTGAGGGCCTGGGTGTCGACACGGTCGTAGCCTACGCCCCAGCGGGCGATCGCGGCAAGGCGACTGCATCCGGAGACGCCCTCGCGGCGGAACCAGGAAGCGAGCGCGAAGATGGCATCGTAACGGTCGGCGATCTCCGGCGTGACAGCATTGCCGGGGAGTTCGGGCATGATTTCCCAGGCGATGCCGGCGGCGGTGAGCTTCGCAGCCAGTTCCTTTTCGTAAAGGCCCTTGGCGTCGACCGCGAAATCCGGCGTAACGCCGACGAGAAACTGTTGCATAACCGATTAGAACCGAAGTTTATCACGGTATTGTGACGGTTCCGATCGCCTGCCAGCCAGAGTTCCGTGAACTGGTTTGGGCTGCCGCATAGATGACCCTGTTCCCCCGGAACGAAGCGGTGAACGTGACGGGTAGGGTAACGGTGAGCGTGTTCTGTGCCGCCGAGACGGTTGCGCCGGCTGCCGAGATGCTGCATTGGCTGTTGGCGACTGTGGCGGACCCAGGCAAGGAGAGCGCCGCGAGGCCGGAAGCGGCACTGCCGGCGTCATTGACCAGATACCATGTGCCCGCCGCGGGTGATACGGACGGGACGAACGCCAGATAGCAGGCCGACCGTCCGTCGAGAGCGCTGTTGATGAGCAGGTTGATGACGCGCAAGTCTTGCCAGCCGGCAGCGTTTTGCACGGTGAGCGCGAAGGTCTGGGTGGCGGAGGTGCTGCGTGCCGGCTGGAGCGAGGTCAGGGATGGGCCGGCCGGAGTGAAGCCGGGAACCTTCCAGGCGCCAAGCGGATACCAACCGGAGTTCCGGCCGGTTCTGCTGCGAGCCGCTGTGTAGAAGATGTGGTTACCGCCAAATTCCGGCTTGAACTCGATGTGCAGAGTGAGCTGCAACGTGTCGCCGCCGGCGGTGGCAAAGCTGGTGCCGCCGGAAATGCGGCACTGGCTGTTTTCGACGGACGCTGTTCCGGGAAGCGCCATTCCGGCAAAGGGACCTCCGGCGTTGCCGGCATCGTCGACGAGGTAGACGGAGCCGGACGTCGCCGAACTGGGCACGTAAGCCACATAACAGGCGGCGCGGCCATCCACGGCGCTGTTGATCAACACGTTCACGACGCTGAGATCGGCCCAGCCGGCCGGGTTGCGGAACGTGAACCGGAAGGTCTGCGTGGAACCGGAGCCACTGGCGGGCGAGGGCTCACCGGGCGATGGCGGCGTCTCCACCGGGGAGAACTCGCCGGAGGTGGCACCGGACTGATCGACGGCCTGCGCCAAGGTGACTGCCGGCACCGGGAATCCGGATTTGAGTGTGACGGTAGCGGTGAACTCGATCCGATTGGCCTCCGAGAGATAGGTTATGGAGGACGCTGCGCCCGAAAGCGAACAACGGCTGTTCTCTACCGCCGCGTTTTCTCCAGGCCGGATGGGGCCGAGCAGGGAGGTGGCCGCATCATTCCAGAGATAGAGTTCCTCCCGGCTCCGGCGCAGGACGACAGCGCATCCCTGCTGCAGGGAGGTTGACGGGCCGGCCAGCAGGGTTACGGTCTCGATGTCGGCAAAGCCGTCGGTATCGGACACGCGCGTCAGATAGCGGCGGGTGCTGCCGGATGCGGGGAGGGGGACCACTTCCTCGACGGCGGGCGAGCGATTTGCGGAGCCGCAGCCAAGGGCTTGAGTGCTTTCGTTGCTGCCGGGCGGACGGGGGCCGTAGTGTGGCGGCTGGCATCCGGACTCCAGCGCCCCGAGGTCCGGCGCTCCCGGTGCGCCGTCGTTGATATTAGCCATGGGGGTAGCTGCGTCGATGGCGTTCCGGGCTGGGCGCAGGCGGGGAAGTTGTGGAGGGACGTATTGATTGAGGTCGGCGCCGCCGTTGATGCCGGTTGCGAACAGATCGGAACTGACCAGGCGGCCGTTCGCTTCCGACAGCCCACCGGCGAACAGGGCGGCAAGGTTGGCGTAGTGGCGGTAGGTGCCGGCATGGTTCCAATAGTTGGCGCCGTCGGGAAAGTAGCCGTTGTAGTTGAGATCGATGTTGTTCATCGGCGCGTCCCACATCACTGTGGCGCCCTTCGGGGCGGGGGGGCCGATGAACAGATTGTTGCGGAAGACCATCCGGTGTACGGACTGGGAGGCGAACAGCTGCAGTGCGGCGACCGGGCTGAATGTGGTGTTGTGATAGACGAGTACGCCGCTGGTGAGATGGCCGGCGCCGGTGCCGTGGAGCTTGATCTGGGTGTTGCCGGCGTTGAGTAAGATGTTGCGCAGGACGTAGACGGGCCCTCCGGCGGATGGCTGGAGGCTGATGCCGCTGAAGGAGTTGTTGACGCGATTGCGTGCGATTCGGATGTTGCCTTCAACGTCGTCGGCCTCAATGCCGTCATCGAAGCAATGAACCACATCGTTCCCGTAGATGTCCACGTTCCGGTTGCCGCCGCCGAATAGCCGGATGCCGTCCATGAACCCCCGGACTTCGTTGTGCGCCACGATATGGTTGGAGCCGAAGAGCTGGATGGCGTAACTGTCGACACCGGACTGAAAGGGACGCGAGAACGGTACCCGGCCTTCGATGCGGTTATCGGCGAGCACGAAGCCAGTCTGCGCGGCTTGTTGGGTATTGATGCCGTTATTGACGTTGACGATGCGGGTGCGGAGTACCGCGACCCCCTCGGAGGCGCCGTAGAACCGGATGGCCTGGAAGGCGTTCTGCAGTGTCAGATTTTCCACGCGGAAATGGCCGCCATAGACTTCGAGGATGTTGCACTGGCAGTTCTGTCCGTCCAGGATGACGGAGTCCTGAGCCGCACCACGCAGGATGACGGGATTCGCTTCCGTGCCGCCGTTGAGAAAGCTGATGGTGCCGGTGGCGTAGACGCCCGGAGCCAGGAG